>JBBQVN010000045.1:0-23918 GCA_038211475.1 Terriglobales bacterium
GAGGTTGGATCCTTCTCCCGTCAGGTGCTGGCTCTCTCCTTCATCCCCTTTCTCGTGTACTTCATGCTCACATGGGGACACCACGCTCGCGCGGCCACTGTCATGCTCTTCAGCATGGAGAATCGCCATTCCGCCTACACCACTCTCGGACTGATTTCGAGCATGATCCGCAGCTTTATTCTGGGCAATTTCCTGGTGGGGTTGTTTATTTCCGTAGTCAGTACCCTGGTTTTCGCAATGCTCCACGTTCCATTCTTCTATGTGGTGGGAGTGATCAGCGGTTTTCTCAGCCTCGTTCCTTACCTTGGCCTGCTTCTCGCCATGATTGCCCCGGTAACGGTCAGCCTGGGCCAGTTATCCTCCTCGAGCTTGTTGGCAGCGGTCTTTGCCGTCGCCATTCTTCACCTACTGGGCATCAACGTCCTCTACCCGAAATTTCTCGGCAGCCGCTTGCGCCTCAACCCATTGGCGGTAACCGTTGCGTTATTGTTTTGGGGATGGCTCTGGGGCGCGATGGGCCTAGTCCTGGCGATCCCCATCACTGCCGCCATGAAAATCATTTTCGATCACGTGGATGCCCTTCAACCCTATGGCAACTGGCTAGGCGAATAACTAAATATGAGCCCATCCTCACGTAATTTGTCATCCTGAGCATAGCGAAGACCTGCTGTTAGGCGGCGTGCATAAAACTCAATTTGTCATCGTGAACGGAGTGAAGGACCTGCTTATCAATTTGTCATCCTGAGCGAAGCGAAGGACCTGCTTCACTCCCGGCAACGAACCCCTTTTCCTGTCTGGCCTCCCCCTGCCTCTACCTCCGCCATATAATCAGAAGACATGCCGCTCTTTCCCCCGGTTGACGAACAACTCGCCTACTTGAAAAAAGGCGCTGCAGAAATCATCCGCGAGCCCGAACTGCGCGCGAGACTGGAAAAGTCGCTGGCCTCCGGAAAGCCTCTCCGCGTCAAGGCGGGCTTCGATCCCACTGCCCCCGACCTCCATCTCGGCCACACCGTCCTGCTTCGCAAACTCAAACATTTTCAGGACCTCGGTCATACCGTCATCTTTCTGATCGGCGACTTCACCGGCATGATCGGCGATCCCACGGGGCGCTCCGTCACCCGCCCGCCGCTCACCCAGGAGCAAATTGACCAGAACGCCGAGACCTACAAGGCCCAGGTCTTCAAGATCCTTGACCCGGTCAAGACCGTAGTCGACTTTAACCGCCGCTGGTTTTCCAAATTCACCGTCGACGATTTCATCCGCCTCGCAGCCAAATACACCGTCTCCCAAATGCTTGAGCGCGAAGACTTCCACAAGCGTTTCCAGGAAGAAAAGCCAATCGCCATGCACGAGTTGCTCTACCCGCTGGCTCAGGGCTATGACTCGGTTGCGCTCGAAGCTGATGTCGAACTCGGAGGCACCGACCAGAAGTTCAACCTGCTCGTCGGCCGAGAACTCCAACGCGCCTACGGCCAGGAATCGCAAGTCGTGATCACCATGCCCATCCTGGAAGGACTCGACGGCGTGCAGAAAATGTCGAAGTCGCTCGGCAACTTCATCGGCATCCACGAACCCCCGCTGGAAATGTATGGCAAGGTCATGTCGATTTCCGACACGCTGATGTGGCGCTACTACGAGCTGCTGACCGATATCTCGCTGGCCGAAATTGACCGCATGAAAACCGCTGCCGCAGGCGGACAAGCCCACCCGATGGCGCTGAAGAAAGCCTTGGCCGCCAGCATCGTCCACGACTTCCACTCCGCCGAAGCCGCCGCGCGAGCCGGCGAAGACTGGGCGCGCCAGTTCCAGAAGAGCGAAGCACCAGAAGACCTGGAACAAGTATCGATACCGTTTGCCGACGTTTCAGGCAGGGAGGGGGGTACGATCCGCCTCGATAGATTGATGGTCGCCGCCGGCCTGGCTCAGTCAACCTCCGAAGCTGGACGCAAACTCAAAGAACGCGCTGTGAGTCTCGACGGCGAGGTCGTCACCCTCCCCAGCTTCCCGCACTCAGGCAACGATCTCGTTCTGACCCTTCGCGTAGGTCGAAGAATTAAACGAGTTTCCGTAGTGGTGAAAACCACAGCGTGATTTCCGTCCTCCATCTCGGCCAGATTGATTACGCGACCGCGCTCGCTCTGCAACAGAAGCTTGTGGAGCGCCGCAAGGCCGGCGAAATCGGCGATGTCCTCCTCCTGCTGGAGCACCCCGCGGTCATCACTCTCGGACGCAACGCCAAGGCCGCCAACATTCTGGCTTCCCCCGAACATCTCTCGGCGCACGGTGTCGAGTTGTTCGAGTGCGACCGCGGCGGAGACGTCACCTTCCACGGCCCGGGCCAGCTCGTCGGCTATCCCATATTTGATTTGCGCGAATACGCCACGCCCGAGGGCAAGCGCAAAACTCTTGGCGCAGTGGACTTTGTGCGCCGCCTCGAAGAAGTCCTCATCCGCACCTGTGCCGGCTTTCGCCTGCCCACCGGACGCATCTCCGGCCTGACCGGCGTCTGGACTCAGCCTCTCGACGCGCCCCAAGCCAAAGTCGCCGCGATCGGCGTGCACATCTCGCGCTTCGTCACCTCGCACGGATTCGCGCTCAACGTAAACACTGACCTCAGCTACTTCGAACTCATCGTCCCTTGCGGCATCGCCACCCACCCCGTAACCTCTATGGCAAAAGAACTTGGCGGCGAACTGGATCCTAACTCTGTTGCAGAGGCCGTTTCCCGCAGCTTCGGTCAAGTCTTCTCCAGTCAAATGCTCTGGCTGGAAAGCCTCGAGTCGCTCGCCCCCGCCGTCGGTGTTCCCCTCCAGACTCCCGATAACCTCCGCCAACTCCATGGCGAAGACGACATCTTTCTGGCCTAAGTCGAGCCGGGCGTTACTCTATGCCCCAAATGGGCCGCTCTATTGTGTGCTCCCGGGGCTCTCTATGGTTCAAGCCTTTGCCGCAACCCGCTCTCCCGCGCTAGCATGGAAGCTCCGTCATGCCTACCCGCAATAATTCGCCTTCGCCGCAGAAGCCCGATCTGCCCAACCAGCGGACTTACTCGATCCCCGACTATCGGCTCGAAAAACCAAACATCTCCGTGCGTCAGGTGCCCGACGGCGACACTGTGCGTTACGAAGTCTCTGGCGACCTCTCGGCTCCCGTCCCTCCCATTCGCGAGTCCAAATATCTTAGCCAGCAGCAGTCGATCGAGATCTATCGCTGGATGCTGCTCAACCGCAAGATGGAAGCCGCTCTCGAGAGTCTCTACAAACAGAGCAAAGTCGTCGGCGGCGTGTACTTCGGCCTCGGACAAGAAGCCTGCTCCTGTGCTTCGGCCTTTGCCCTTCAGCCCGACGAATGGCTCGGCCCCATGATTCGCAACCAGGGTTCTTTGCTCGTCCGCGGCTTTCCCGCACGCGACATCATGATGCAGTACATGGCCAAGGCCGGTTCCCCTACCCGCGGCCGCGATGCCTCGTCGCACTTCGGCGACACTCAGACCCGCAATGTCGTCGCTCCCATCTCCACTCTCGGCGACCTGATCCCTGTCCTCGCCGGCGTCGCTCTTGGCGCCCGCCTGCAGGGTCGCAACATCGCCGTCATGACTTACATTGGCGATGGAGGCCAATCCACCGGCGTCACCTATGAAGGCCTGAACTTCGCCGCGGTTCAAGACCTGGGGCTGGTTCTGTTCGTCGAAAACAATCTATGGGGATATTCCACCCCCTCCGATATGCAGTTCCGAGTAAAAGACTTGGCCGAACGCGCCATCGCTTATAGCATTCCCGGCGTCATCGTTGATGGTACTGACGCTTGCCAGGTTTACGACGCCGCCCATGAGGCCTGCCAACGCGCCCGTCAAGGCAAGGGGCCAACGCTTATCGAAGCCAAGATGATGCGCATGAAAGGCCATGCCATTCACGACGCCGCCGACTACGTTCCCAAGCCACTATTCGAGTACTGGAAGAAACGGGACTGCATTGCGCGTTTCGAGAATTACTTGCTGAATGTGAAGAAGTGGCTGACTGCGGACGACAATCGCAAGCTGATCGAAGACGTGGAGCGCGAACTCGAAGCCGACCGCAATTACGCCGAGAACTCGCCCATGCCAACGCCTGAAAGCGCAGCCGGCGGCTCCTATTGCGACGAAGGCTGCCACGAAGTTCAACCAAAGTACGCCATGCCGAAAGTCCATTCCCCGCGTTCCGGCCCGGGCCCGAAACAATCTGATGCCGTCGTCCATCTGAAATGAACATCTCTGCGCACGGCTTCTCGCCCCATTGTCAAACGCCCCGGTTTGCTACAAGCTGGAAGCTGGCTTAGCCATGTCCGTTATCCCCAGCCCGATCGCTCACTCCAGCGCTCGCGTTCTCGAGTTCGAATCCTTGCGCGACCTCTTACGCGGCTACGCTCTCTCGCCGCTGGGTCAGGACCGCATCGCCAGCCTTGCTCCATCCACCGACCCTGCCTGGATTGAGCACCAACATCGCCTCACCTCCGAAATCCGCGAGTTCCGCCGCGCCGGAGGAGGTTTCGAATTCACCGGCCTCGAAGACATCACCCAACTGCTCGACAAGTCTCGCATCGCCGGGGCTGCGCTGGAGACTACAGAAATTCGCGACGTCATTCTTTTGGTGGATCGTGCCGCCGAGTGGCGCGCCATAACCGTCAGCCCTCCCGCCGCCATGAAGGGCGAGTGGACCGCGATTACCGCCCTTTCCTCCGGCATCGCCGATTTCCAGGACTTCCTGCGCGCCTTCCGCAACAAGATTCAGCCCGACGGCACCCTCGAAGACAAAGCCTCGCCCGAACTGGCCCGCATCCGCCGCGAAACTGAACGCCACAAGCGCGCCATTCAGGAGTCCCTGCGCGGTTATCTTCGCCGCCTCGCCGAAGGCGGCGCCGTCCAGGACGAACTTATCGCCATTCGCGGTGAGCGCTTCGTCATCCCAGTGAAGGTCGAGCAAAGGCGTCGCGTGCCCGGTGTCGTTCACGGCGCCAGTTCCAGCGGCCAAACTGTCTTCGTCGAGCCTCTAGAAACCATCGAGCAGAACAACGAACTCGTTCGCCTGTTGGAAGAAGAGCTGGCTGAGATTCATCGCATCTTGCTGGAGATGACCCGCCGCATCGGCGAAAGTGCGCCTGAAATTCGCTTGGCCTCCGAGATTCTCGCCGAGCTCGAACTGCAATTCGCCAAAGCCCGTTTCGCCCAGGACTACAACTGCGTCGCGGTCACCTGCGTCGATCACGGCAATCCCACCGCTCCAGGTGCCCCTCGCCTCATCCTCCGCAACGGCCGCCATCCCTTGCTGGAGCGCAACCTGACGCGCAAGGGCGGAAGCATCGTTCCCACCACGGTGGAACTCGACGGCGGCATTCGCCAGCTCATCATCACTGGACCCAACACTGGCGGCAAGACTGTCACGCTCAAAACCGTCGGCCTGCTTGCTCTCATGGCTCAAGCCGGTGTTCCAGTTCCTGCCGATCGGGCCGAGTTCCCCATCTTCGACGCCATTCTCGCCGACATTGGCGACTACCAGTCCATCGAACAGAATCTCTCCACCTTCTCCGCTCACGTCACCAACATTGATTTCCTTTCGCGTACCGCCACGCCGCGCTCGTTGGTTCTCCTCGATGAACTGGGCTCCGCCACCGATCCCGAAGAGGGCGCCGCCCTCGCGGTCGCCATCGCCGACCATTTCCGCGTCGTCGGTTGCATCACCATGATCTCCACCCACCACACTTCTCTGAAAGTCTATGGTGTGAATACCCCGGTGGTGCTCAATGCTTCGGTGGGATTTGACGAAGCCACCCTCCAGCCCACTTACGAACTCAAGCTCGGTATCCCCGGCGCATCGGCAGGCATCAACATCGCGCAACGCCTCGGCCTCAACCCGGTGGTCATTGAGGCTGCCCGCGCCCGCATGGGCACGCAGGCCCAGGACGTCTCCCGCTTTCTCGATCGCTTGCACGCTCAGCTTCGCGATGTAGAAAGCGACCGCCTTCGCCTCCGTGGCCGCGAAGAAGAACTCGACCGCGAGAAAAAGTTTTTGGCCTCCGAGGGCCGCAAAGAGCAGCAGTCCAAAATCAAAGAGATGGAATTGAAGCTGGAAAGCCTGCTGCGCGACTTCGAGTACCACGCGCGCGAAGCCGTCAACGCTGTGCAGGACCGCGCCGCCGCACAGAAGCTCTCCAAAGACGCCGAACGCCGCATCTCTAAGATGCGCCGCGAGTTCCGCGAGCAATTCGACCAGACTATCGTCGCGCACTCCACCGGCGCCGACCAGGGCGATCCTCACGCTCAGCCCCAGTTGGTCAAGCACGCCGCTGAAGGCGATACCGTCAAGCTGAAGTCCATGGGCCGCACCGCCGTCATCACTCGCCGCATCGACGCCAATCATTTTGAAGTCGAAATCGGCTCGATGAAGATGCGCATTCCCACCGATGATATCGCCGAAATTGTCTCCAACGCCGCCTCGTCCCCGGTTCAGGCCGCCCGCTCCAAAGGCATCTCGGTCTCGCTGGAAAACGAAGGCGCCAACGTTCCCTCGGAAATCAACGTGATCGGACGCACCGTCGACGAAGCCTCCAGCGAAGTTGAAAAATTCGTCGATCGCGCCTTCCTCGCCGGACTCCCGCGAGTGCGCATTGTCCACGGCAGCGGCATGGGTGTCTTGCGCAAAGCCTTGCGCCAGTTGCTGCAACAGCATCCCCACGTTGCCACCGTTGCCGAGCCTCCGCATCACGAAGGCGGCGGCGGCGCGACCGTCGTGGAACTTAAGGTCTAGCCTGCAGAAAAGCTGGCCTCGACCACTCGCCCGTCTTTGACTCCCACCCCGCGCTGGCCTACAATTTTCTTGGATGGTGCGACCGACGGCATCGCCATCGCGATTCATTCCGGGAGGGTATTATGGGCGAAGGTATCTTTCAGCCTCTACACATCTTGCTAATTGTCGGGATCGCTCTCCTGCTTTTTGGTCCGAGCAAATTTGCCGGCCTGGGCAAGGGACTTGGCGAAGGCATCCGCAATTTCAAGGCCTCCATGAAGGAAGAAGACCCGAAACCCGCTGACCCAGCCAAACCGCTCACCGATGCAGACAAGAAAATTGATCCGGAGCAGAAATCCTAGTCGGCTCGCGTCCGTTTCCTAGCTCTGCTGGCTGCCGGGTCCGAGTTGGATCATCCGCCATACCAGCGCCACGGGCAGCCCCACCACATTGCTATAGTCTCCTTCAATGCGCGGAATCCATCGCGACGCTCTCCCTTGAATGGCATAAGCCCCGGCTTTATCCATGGGTTCGCCGCTCTCCGCATAGGCCGCAATCTCGTCCTCGCTGATCGCCGCCATTTCCACTAACGTCACTTCCGATCGCGTGTCCACCGTCGTTCCCGGCCCCACCAGGCACACGCCCGTGATCACCTCGTGCGTCCTGCCCGCCAGCATGCGCAACATTCGCCGTGCATCTTCAGCATCGGATGGCTTCCCCAAAATCTGCCCACTCACCACCACAACGGTGTCCGCTCCCAGCACCCAATCTTCAGGACGCTTTTTCGCGACTGCCATCGCCTTCTCTCGCGCCAGCCTTTCTGCACACGCCCGCGCCGTCTCTCCCGCTAACACCGATTCATCCACATCCGCCGCCATCACTTCATGCGCAATGCCCGCGTTGCCCAATAGTTCTCGCCGTCGTGGCGAAGCCGATGCCAACACCAGTGTCATGGCCTAGATTCTACCTGCAAGGATTCCCCACAGCCCTGTTGGCACCGTCTTCGTCCAACTCGCACCTCTTGGCCTAACCTGCGCACTTCTGTGCCCGGCCGACGTCAAAGCCTTTGACTTTTCTCGCAGCTCTCCGGTCGTCAGTTGTCCAGTCTTCAATCCATTCTCTCTTCGCCTGTTAAACTCAATGATTACCGCTCATGGATGCAGCTTTCATTCGTAACTTCGCCATCATTGCCCACATCGACCATGGCAAATCCACGCTCGCCGACCGCCTCCTCGAGCTGACCGGCTCTCTGGCCATGCGCGAGATGCAGGAGCAGGTCCTCGACTCCATGGACCTCGAACGTGAACGCGGCATCACCATCAAGGCCCACGCCGTCCGCATGGCGTACAAAGCCAATGACGGCCAAATTTATCAGCTCAATCTCATTGACACTCCCGGCCACGTGGACTTCTCCTACGAAGTTTCCCGTTCGCTAGCCGCTTGCGAAGGCGCTCTTCTCATCGTCGACGCCTCCCAGGGGGTCGAGGCTCAGACTCTCGCCAATGCCTATCTTGCCATCAATCATGGTTTGGAGATTGTCCCTGTCATCAACAAGATTGACCTCCAGAGCGCGGACATCCCACGCACTCGAGAAATGATCGAATCCGCTGTCGGACTGGATGCTTCCGACGCTCTCCTCATCTCCGCCAAGACGGGACAAGGCGTTCCCGATGTCCTCGAAGCCATCGTCCATCGCATTCACGCCCCCAAGGGCGACCCTAACGCCGCGCTCCAGGCCCTGCTCTTCGATTCCTGGTTTGATCCTTACCGCGGCGTCGTCGTCCTCACCCGCGTGTTTCAGGGCACTATCACCAAGGGTAAGAAGATCCGCTTGTGGTGGAATAATCAGGTCTTCAACGTCGAGACCATCGGCGTGCTTACTCCCAAACCCATCGAAGTCGAGAGCCTCAGCGCCGGCGAAGTCGGCTTCCTTATCGCCAACATCAAGAACGTGGCCGACACAAAAATCGGCGACACCATTACCGAGGATGCCCGCCCCGCCATCGAGGCCCTACCCGGCTTTGAAGACATTAAGCCCATGGTATTCGCCGGACTCTACACCGTGGACGCCCATGAACACACGGCTCTCCGAGAAGCCCTGGAAAAACTTCGCCTGAACGATTCCTCGTTCTTTTTCGAACCGGAAAGTTCTGAGGCGCTGGGCTTCGGTTTCCGCTGCGGCTTCCTCGGCCTGCTCCACATGGAGATCATTCAGGAGCGTTTGGAGCGCGAGTACAACCTTGACCTCATCACTACGGCTCCCAGCGTGCGCTACAAAATCACCAAGACCGACGGCTCCCTCATCGAAGTGGACAACCCTTCCCGCTGGCCCGACCCCAGTGAAATTGCCAAGATCGAAGAGCCCGTCATTCTCGCCGTCATCCTCAGCAGCGAGGAATATGTTGGCGGCATTCTGAAATTGGTGGAAGAAAAGCGCGGCAAGCAGAAGAGCTTCGAATACCTCAGCAGCACCCGCGTCATGTTGCAATACGAACTACCTCTCAACGAAGTCGTCCTCGATTTCTACGACCGCCTGAAATCAGTCTCGCGCGGCTACGCGTCGCTTGACTATCACCTTACCGACTACTGGGAATCGCCCATGGCCAAGCTTGACATCATGGTGGCAGGCGAGCCGGTCGACGCTCTTTCCTGCATGATCCACCGCGACTCCGCTTACGAGCGCGGCAAGTTGCTGGCCCACAAGATGAAGCAACTTATTCCGCGCCAGATGTTCGAAGTCGCCATCCAGGCCGCTATCGGCGCCAAGATCATCGCCCGCGAAACCGTTGGCGCCATTCGCAAGAATGTCATCGCCAAGTGCTACGGCGGCGACATCTCACGCAAGCGCAAGCTCCTGGAAAAGCAAAAAGAGGGCAAGAAACGCATGAAACGAATCGGCCGCGTCGATATCCCCCAGGAAGCCTTCCTGGCCATTCTGAAAATCGGCGAAGACTCCTAGCCCATCCTGTCCGACATTGCGAGGTCGAGGCCTTGCCGTACCCTGTGCTCCCCCGTGGTTTAAGCTCTTGTCTTACCCTGTGGTCCCCTGTGCCCTCTGTGGTTTAAGCTCTTGCCGTAGTCGTTTGGCAGTTTGTTTTCCATGTCCACTTCTGACGAATTCAAAGAATCGCTGCGTGCTCAGGCTGACATCGTCCGCATCATTGGCGACTACGTGAAGCTCCGCAAAGCCGGCGCGCAGAACTATACAGGCCTCTGCCCGTTTCACGGCGAGAAGACGCCCTCCTTCTCCGTCCACGCCACCCGCCAGTTCTACCATTGCTTTGGCTGCGGTGTTTCGGGCGACGTCTTCAGCTTTGTCCAAAAAATCGAGAACATCACCTTCCCTGAAGCCATTCGCCTGATCGCCCAGAAGCTTGGCGTGCCCCTGCCCAAGACGGCCTACGCGAGCCCGATGGAAGCCAAAGACGCCCGCCTGCGTGGCTCGCTCCTCGACATTCACGACCGCGCCTGCGACTTTTTTCAGCAGTGCTTACAGAAACCCGAAGGCGCCCGCGCCCGCGAATACCTTGCCGAACGCGGTCTCGACGCCCAGACCATCAAACTCTTCCGCATCGGCTTTGCCCCTGATTCCGGCTTCCTCATCAAAGACCGGCTGAAGGGCGAGTTCTCTGAAGACATCCTGCGCCAGTCCGGCCTCTTCGCCTGGAAAGAGCGCGACGTTGACACCCGCGCCCCCGAGCCCACCCCAGCCTCCGAGCCCAAGGTCCCCGGCCTCGAGCCCATGTACTCCAAGTTCCGCAACCGCGTAATGTTTCCCATTTGCAGCGATCAGGGACGCATCATCGCCTTCACCGGACGCACTCTAGCCACCGACGAAAAAGCTGGCCCGAAATATCTGAACTCGCCTGAGACTGCCATCTATTCCAAGTCGCGCGTTCTGTTTAATCTTCACCTCGCCAAACAGGCTGTAAAGGCGCTCAACTACGTCATCCTGGTCGAAGGCCAGATGGACTGCATCAGCCTCTATGCCGCCGGCTATCACAACGTCATCGCCAGTTCTGGCACCGCCTTTACCGAGCTCCAGGCCAAACTCCTGGCCCGCTACACCCGGCAAATAGTTGTCAATTTCGATCCCGATGCTGCCGGAGCCCGCGCCACCGAGCGCACTCTCGGACTACTGGTGGAAGAAGACTTCGAGATTCGCGTCCTCACTCTCGAGCCTGGCTTCGATCCCGACCTCTATGTCCGGCGCAAAGGCAAACCGGCATACGAGGAAGCGTTGAAGAAAGCGCCTCTCTATTTTGATTACCTCATCGAGCAGGCGCGCACCCTATTCCCCGTGCGCAGTGGCCAAGGCAAGGTCCAGGCGGTGAACTTTCTTCTCCCCCACATTCAGCGCGTCACCAGCGCCATCGTCCGCGACTCACTAGCCCAGGAAATCGCCCAGAGGCTGGGCATCGACTCCGCCGTGTTGCGCCAGGAATTGAAGCATGTATCCACGACCCGCTCCTCCAGCACCGTGAAGGCAACTGCCGAAGCGCAGGCCAACCATGCCGAACGCATCCTCATCCGCGCCTTGGCCTCCGCCGGCCAAGTGCTTGGCGGCGAGGGCCGCGTCTCCTCCCGCGAGGGGGTCGACGAGGAATTCGATCCCGCTCGTCAAGCTCTATACGCCTTCGAAGCCGAACCCCTTCATGAGGGCCTGGCCACCGAGTCGCTCATCAACACCTTCTTGATGGCCGGCCCGGGTGTTACCGACCCCATGAGCCTCCCTCTGAGCGAGGGTGACCGCTCGCTCCTCGCCAAGCTTTTGTTTCAGGAAGAGGAGCCCCTCACCCCCGAGAGTCTGGAAGCCGCGGTGCATGCCTTGCGCCGCATTCGCCTCCGCCGCCAGCTCGAGCAAGTGCAGCGCGAACTCCAGCGCCCAGGACGGGAATCCTCTGAAGTCCAGGCTCTTGTAAACGAAAAACTCCGCCTGAAGCGCGCCCTCATGGATCCGGGCCTAGCCGATCCCGCCGTCGAATTCTGACCTCCCAGTCGATGCTGCTCCCCCTACCGTCGTTCGAGCCCATGAAGTGCGCTGTGCCTCATTGTGGTCAAAGTCGTTGATTTTTCCCGTTGGCGGAACCCAAAACCCCTTACGAATCATCTAAATACACGGTGGAGGATGTATTTTTCCGCAGCCCCAGTTGGTAGAAGAAAGCTCACTCGTCATGCTATAGTTGTAGGGTTTGTGTCCTTGCGTACCCCGCAAACACCTTCTTCCCCACCGCTGCAAGATTTTCAGCGTCTCTGGTAGGCGCTCTGAGGACTATTTTTCTTGGCCCTTGACGATAAATACGACGACATTAAACGCCTCATCGATACCGGCAAGGAAAAGGGCTATCTCACCTACGACCAGGTGAATGACCTCATCCCTAACGACGTCAATTCTCCCGAAGAACTCGAAGACCTGCTCACCACCATCGGCACTCAGGGCATCGACGTACTCGACGGTCCCAAACTCCCCTCTTCCGTCGCCCTCGAGAAAAAATTCGAAGAGGCCGAAGAAGGCTCCGAAGACGTCGAACTCGACCTCACTCCCGGCGCCCTGGAAAAAACCAATGACCCCGTCCGCATGTATTTGCGGGAAATGGGAACTGTGCCATTGCTCACGCGGGAGGGCGAAGTCGAGATCGCCAAGCGCATCGAGCGCGGGCAGATTCGTGTGCTCAAGGCTCTGTCGCGCTCCCCGATTGTGATCAATGAGTTGTTGGCTTTGGGGGAGGACCTGCAGAAGGGCGTCCGCTCCATCAAAGAACTGGTGACCTTTGACGAAGAAGAGATCACCGAAGAGATTGTTACCAACCGGCTGAATGATTTCACTGGGAAGATCGACGCAATGGCCAAGCTTTACAGGCGGGCCGCGCAGATCCAGGAGAAGTTCGAAGCCATTTCGCAGAAGAAGCGTCCCAAGGACCATCGCCGCTATCGCTTTCAACTGGCGCGGGCCATCATCGCCGTATCAACGGCGATGCGCAATCTTGGTTTTACCAACAACGAACGCAAGCGCCTGATTGACCGCGTGAACCGCACCGTGGATGGCATGCGTTCGCTGGATCGCCAGATGCAGAATCTGGAGCGTAAGACCGCGCGTACCGACGAGCAGAAAAAAGAAATTCGCCGGCAACTCTCGCAGATCCGCGCCGAACTCGAAAAGCATGAGAAAGAAGCCGGCGTTTCTTTTGGTGAGCTCAAACGCACCCAGCGCGAGCTAATCCAGGGCGATATTGACGCCGAGCAGGCCAAGCGCGAACTGATTGAAGCCAACCTTCGCCTGGTGGTTTCCATTGCCAAGAAGTACACCAATCGCGGATTGCAGTTTCTCGACTTGATTCAGGAAGGCAACATCGGCTTGATGAAGGCGGTCGACAAGTTCGAATACCGCCGCGGCTACAAGTTCTCGACCTATGCAACCTGGTGGATCAGGCAGGCAATTACACGCGCCATTGCCGATCAGGCCCGCACCATCCGCATCCCGGTCCACATGATCGAGACCATCAACAAGCTGATCCGGACCTCGCGACAATTGGTGCAGGAGTTGGGTCGCGAACCCACCTCTGAAGAAATTGCCAAGCGCATGGACATTCCCGTGGCCAAGGTACGCAAAGTTCTGAAGATTGCGCAGGACCCCATCTCGCTGGAAACTCCCATTGGCGAGGAAGAAGATTCGCATCTCGGCGACTTCATCGAAGACCGTGCCGTGGTCTCCCCCGCGGAGGCCGTGATCAATGTGAACCTCAAAGATCAGACTTCGCAGGTACTGCGTTCGCTCACTCCGCGCGAAGAGCGCGTCATCAAGATGCGCTTTGGCCTCGAGGATGGTTCCGAGCACACCCTCGAAGAAGTCGGCCAGTCATTCGCCGTAACTCGCGAGCGCATCCGCCAGATCGAAGCGAAAGCCCTCCGCAAGTTGCGGCATCCCTCTCGCTCTCGCAAATTGCGCGCATTTATGGATGGCGTGCGCGACTAAGCGGAACTAAGTTTCACTAATGCGTGCCGCGCTTCCGCGAATGTGCCAAGAACCTCGCTCCGTCGCTGCCGGCATTACCGACCTCGCGCGGAGAAGCTGATCCTTAGTTTGCGGCCACAATGTTTCCAATCACACGTGTTAGCCTCATAGGCTCTCGGATTGGTCGCCACCACTCCCCAGCCTTTTTTTGTCGTGATGGAGGAGCGCATGGCGGAATACATGCTCTCCTCGGGTTAGTCCCGAATTTTTCACCCAACTCCGAGCCGGTGAACGATGGCTTGGAACCGAGGATCGTTTCGGATTGGGTCATAGTCCGGGTCGACATTGATGAATAGCATCCAGTAGTCGTGATGCTGATACGATTTTTCCAGCCAGTCGAGCGCGAGGGTATAGTTCCCCCTCATCAAGGCGAAGCGCCCCACGTCATAGGGCCGCCGAGTGCCAGCCTTCGCTTGGTCCGTCAACTTGCTGAAGGTACGCTCAATTTCCTCGGGGCGCCCGTTCACCATTGCGGTCAGAAAGTCGTCCTGGTGCTCCTTCGCATCGGCCGCTCGCCAGTCATCCAATCGGTGTTCGCAAAGGTAGCCCGTAGTTAGCATGCTGTAACCGAGATGGTAGTTGGGATCCCGTTCGAGAATGCTTTTCGAAACCGCGATTACACCGTCGAAATCACGTTGGAATTTATGCAGTAGAGCCAGATCCACGTCCACAATGAGCGCAAGCGGATCAAGGCCCCGGGCAATATCGAGTTGCGCGTTGGCTTCGGCGAATCGGCCATGAGCCATCAGGCCCAGGGCGTAGTACTGATGCGCGCTGGCGTAACTGGGGTTCAACTCGAACGCTTTCTTGTATTCGCGTTCGGCGGTCGGCCAATCATAGTCGTAATGGCAGGCCACCATTCCCAGTGCGGCGTGCGCTTCCGCAAGAGATGGGTCCAGTTGCAGAGCCTTTTGCGCGGCGTCGCGAGCGCGAGGCAGATAGGCGGCAGGATCCACGTTTTCGACGTCGCCAATGGCAATCAAAGAATCCGCCAGCCCCGCCCAGGCCAGGGCATAGTTGGGGTCGCGCGCAATGGCCTGCTGCAGTAAGTCCACGCTCTTTAATTCGGACGGAAAATTTCGTTGGTTCCACAGATAGCGCGCTTCCAGATAGAGCGAATGAGCTTCCGGGTCGTGCGCGGATGGGCCGCTACCAGCAGAAACCTTGCGGGCCAGCGCCTGCGCAATCGAGCCGGCAATCTGCGATTCGATTTGAATCCAGTCGGCGGTCGTGCCGTCATACGTCTGGCTCCAAATCGTGAACCCGTCGCGGGTCCGGTTCAGTTCCACCGTGACGTGAGTCCGGTCTCCCGAGCGTTGCACGCTTCCTTCTACTACGGCTTCCACGTTCAAGCGTGAACCGATATCGCGCAGATCGTCATGTTTGCCCTTGAATACATATGCGGAGCGTCGCCCCGTCACCCGAATTCCATCCAGGTGCGAAATCGAGGCTGCAATTTCGTCCGTTAGTCCGTCACTGAATGCGTCATTAAAGGCGGGCGCGCTCAAATTGTCCAGAGGAAGGATTGCAATCGAAGAAATCGGAGTCGTACTTTGCCACCGCCGCACCGCCAATCCGGCTACGCTCAATGCCGCCAACAATCCCGCACCCAGCCACAAGCCGACGAATGAGCGGCGCTTTCGGGCCCGCGGCGTCAACCCGATCTCATAGCGCGCCGAAAAACCTTGGCGCTCCGGTTCCGCCGCCACCTCTGCTTTAACCACACTCGGCACCGGCTCTAGCGACGCCACTGTCCCGGCGCCCTTCTCCTGAACTCCGGCTTCCGGGTCTGAGAGTACCGGTCCAATCCAGCGGTAACCGCGGCGCTCGATGGTCGCAATAAAAATGGGGTTGTCGGCAGAGTCCCCTAAGGCGTCACGCAGGCGCATGATGGCGCTACTCAACCCCTGTTCGAAATCCACAAATATGTCGGGTGGCCAGAGCGCGTCCCGAAATTCCTGACGCGTAATAACTTCCCCGGGCCGGCTGAGCAATTGAGCAAGCGCGCGGAAGGGCAGATCCTGAATCCGCACTTTCACCCCGTTGCGCCGAAGTTCACCGGCGCGGAGGTCGGCTTCGAACACACCGAAACGGATGGGAGGCGGTGGCGCCTTTGCAGAACCCATAAGATTGCCTGTGCCCCGAGTTTAGCATCCGTCACCGCAGAAAACCAACAAAGCAGAACTTCCCATCGGCCGCTTCACTTTAGGCAATAAGTCCAGTCAAGTATTTGCAAACAAGCGGCTTAGCTCGCTAGGTACGGGCTAACCATCCGCTATTCCCAGTCCATTGACCAAAAGCGTTTTCCGCGCGAAAGTCGGGTGCAGATGCGGGGGCACGACCCACCCGAGTCCAAAAGCTTGGCAACACGAGCGCCCGAGCAAAGGCCATGCCGACCCTTTCGGCAGACCTCGCCGGCAAATTCTTCTCAGGAGACGTGACGATGTTCAGAGCAATGCAAAGCAAGTCGATGGCGGCCGCGGTTCTGATTTTGGCATTCGTAGGAATCGCATCGGCGCAACCCAATGTGCCGACCCCAATGGATCTCTATCATTTTCAATTTGGCGTAGTTACCGACACCGCCGCACCGCAGGGACCCATGGCGCAGGGGCGGGACGGCAACTTGTACGGCACCGGTTACTACTGGGGCGCCAACCAGTTTGGGGGTGTCTTCAAAGTCACTCCTTCGGGCAGCGAGTCGTTGTTGGCCAGCTTCCCGGCCAATGATTCCGGATGTGCCCAGGGCTTGACGCTGGGTGCCGATGGCAACTTTTACGGTACCTGCTCCCAAGGTTTCTCCAGCGCGGGCCTCCTCGGAAACTTCTATAAAATCACCACCGCCGGCGTCTACACTGACCTGTACGACTTCAAGAACGCCGTCACCGGCGAAGCCTATCCCAACGGGCCCCCGATTCTGGCCACTGATGGCAATTTCTATGGGATTACGTTCCAGAGTTCCTCCTCAAACGGCGCTATCTACAAAGTTACCCCTGCGGGCAACCTCACCATAGTGCATACTTTTGGCGGGGGGGATTCGATTCCGGTCGGCCCGCTGTCCCAAGCCACCGACGGCAACCTCTATGGCGCTGTCCTGACCGCCGCTGGCTTCGGTAATCGCGGTGGCCTCTTTAAGGTCGGCCTGTCCGGTAGCGGATATAAAATCATCTACGGCTTTGTGGATGCGACTGGTTTTGGCCCGAACACAGGCGTGGTTCAGGGCTCGGACGGAAAACTTTATGGCGCCACAAGCGCGGGCGGGACTAACAGTAATGGCGTGATCTATCGCGTTTCCACCAGCGGGACCGGATACACCGTCTTGTACAACCTGGCAAGTACCTCCACCGATGGCGCTCCGAATACGCTAATTCGCGCCACGAATGGCAATCTCTACGGGAGTTCGTTTGGAGGGGGCAACGGGAACCAGGGCGACATTTGGGAACTGACTAGCGCCAACGCTTATTCGGACTACCTGTTTTCGAACTCGACCAACTTGGGAAGCAATCCGGCAGGGCCTGTGGTGCAACACACCAACGGAACCATTTACGGGACGAACTCCTCGGGCGGCGTCACCGGAGTCGGGGTTTTCTTCAGCGAGAATATCGGCGCCTCTGCTTTCGCGTCGCTGGTTACTCAGTCTGGCAAAGAGGGAGCCAAAGTCGGCATTCTGGGGCAGGGTTTCAGCACCTCCTCAGTGGTGAAGTTCGGGGGCACCCAGGCCACCACCAAGACGCTCTCCGGAACTACGTTCATCACGGCGACCGTGCCGACGGGAGCTCTGACCGGCGCGGTGACCGTAACCACGGGGACGACCACGCTTACTACGCCGCAGAGTTTCCGAGTTACTCCGGTGCTCACCAGCTTTACTCCTTCCACCGGCCCGGTGGGGACGGTAGTCACCATCAACGGAAACGGATTGCAGCAAACCACTAAGGTGACGTTCAACGGGAAATCGGCCAGCTTCACTGTGGTTTCTGATTCGCAAGTCACCGCCACCGTTCCAACCGGTGCGACCACGGGCAAAATCGCGGTCACAACCAAGGGCGGGACGGCGAACAGTGCGACGAACTTTACCGTGATGTAACCACGACCACTGCATCGACGCGAAAGCGAATCGCTTTGCACGTCTCACTCGCTCCTGCGCCGCCCGACCTACTCGGGCGGCGTTTCTCATTGCCTGCGCTAAACAAGTTACTGGAAGAGGTTTCATAAATGGTTTTGTGGAACGGCACGGCTTAGCCGTAATGGTTTTGTGGAGGGGCACGGCTTCAGCCGTGCCGCCCGAACCCTCGAAAAGTGAGGGCTTCGGCCCCGGTGGGAGCGATCCACTCCAATGCGAGTCCCTTTACGAAACTAGCTCGAAGAGGTGATTCCACCGGCTACAAATGCGCCAGCGAAATCTGCGAATAACTAAAAAAGGCGGTCCGATGGAAATGGGCCGCCTAAGGAAGAAAATCTGGTGTAGAGGATTAATTTACGGTGAAGTTGGTGGCGCTGGTCGCCGTCCCGCCCTTGGTCGTGATGGCGATTTTTCCGGTGGTCGCTCCCGTCGGAACGGTCGCGGTAACCTGCTCGTCTGACACCGCGGTGAAGCTGGCCGACTTCCCGTTAAACGTAACCTTGGTGGTTTGGGTCAGCTCGGTACCGATTATGCTCACCAGCGTTCCGACCGGCCCACTCGTCGGAGTGAAACTGGTGATGGTCGGCAATACCCGGAAAGTCTGGGGAGTGGTGAGAGTGGTCGCGCCGGTTGTGACCGTGACCGCCGCCGTCTTGGCCGCCACCGGTACCGTCGCAGTAATGTAAGTGGACCCCGATAATGTGATCGCGCTGGCCTGCACTCCTCCAAACTTCACCACTGACGAGGTGGTGAAGCCTTGTCCCAGGATGCCCACTTTCGCTCCCAGCTTGCCCGAAGTGGCCAGCAAATTCGCGTACGAGCCCAGCCCCGCATTAAAGCTATAAACCACGCCGCAGTTGCAGGTGCTGGTGGCGCCTCCATTGTAGGTAGAGCCATAGAAGAGGCCACTAGTGTCCTGCCGCAGAGGCGAATCCGGGGCGAAACCCGAAGTGCTCGAGTTTGCGAAATTGTAGAGCACTGAGAACGTTCCTGCTGTGGAGATGCTATAGATTGTGCCACCGCCCGTGGTTCCGCCGCCATTCGTCACGCCGTACAGCTTGCCATCCGTGGCTTGCACCAGGCTGATGGGAGCAGACCCCTCAGTGGGACCACTCGCAAAGGTATGCAGCACCGTGAAAACCCCGCTCGGCGTGATCTTGAACACCGTTCCGTAGAAGGAGCCGCCAGCGGTCGTCACTCCATAAAAATTGCCGTCCCTGCCTTGAATCATGGCTGAGGTGGGCTGAGCACCGTCGGGGACGCCGTTGAGGTTATGGAGGACGGTGACGGTGCCGGCCGCGCTCATTTTATAGATCACGCCATCGCCAGAGGTTCCACCGTACTGCGTAACGCCGTAGAAGTTCCCGTCAGTGCCCTGCACCAGCGGCGGATAGCTAGTCGCCCCATCGGTTCCCGTAAAAGTGTGGAGGGTGGTAAATACCCCGGTGCTGGTCACCGAATATGCCGTGCTTTCCGTGGTGCCATAAAACGTGCCATTTGCCGCCTGAATCGGCGGTGCCTGCGGACTGCATCCGTCCCCGTTACCAGTGAAGTTGTGCAGGACGGTCAAAGTCCCGGCCGTCGTCACCTTGTAAACCTGCCCGCCGGCCGAAAGTCCGCAATTAGCGACTACACCGCCATCGCCATCCACCCCGTAAAGAAGACCGTCGGTACCAAGGTTCAGGCCGCCGTTCGGGAAGTACCCGATGTCGTACACCAAGCTTTCCACTCCTGCCGGGGTGAGTTTGAAGATGGAGCCGTAAAAGGTGCCGCCCTGGTTGCCGACGGTATACAGGTTGCCATCGCGGCCTTGGGCAATGTTGCCGACGGGGTTGGCGATGCCGGGGCCGCCGGGAGCGGTGTAAAGCACGGTGTAGGTCTGGGCCTGGGCCGGTAACGCAGAGGCGGCGAGGATGAGGACCGCAAGCGCAGTAACCAGCCATGCGGAGAGGAACGACGAAGCGTGTTTTGCCCGAACTGACTTCATAAGAATCTCCTGAGTGCGCGAACGCGGTTGGCCGGTTCGCGAATGGTTCACGATCAAAGCGTGGCAGGCCGCAAAGTTCCGCGGGGTGAGTACGACCATAGCGGCCACAAACCCAGCAAGCCTGCGATAAGGGTTCAACTTGGGTGTCATTGGAACTCCTGAAGTGTGCAAGAAGGTGCATCTTCTTGCTGATTTGGCTGTGCGGGGTTGACCGCCTGCAAACCCCTCCCACAAGTGGCGGAGCGTGCCAAGTTCCTCAGGCCATCCACAACCGTGCCTCACTCTAGTAAACTCAAGTTCAAGCGTAAAGTGCCATGACGTGCCATCTCGAGCCACATCGGGCGAACCACCGCCAATTCGGGTTCCGATGACCTCTCAGCGCCTGGATTCATGGAAAGAGATTGCCGTTTTTCTCCGCTGCGGTGAGCGGACGGTGAAGCGTTGGGAAAAAGAACGGGGCCTCCCAGTTCATCGCGTCCCTGGCGGCGGACGTGGCCGTGTCTTCGCTTATGCCGAAGAATTGACCACCTGGTTGCAAAGCTCCCGCTCTTTGGCGCTCGAACCGGATGCTGCGGGCCCTTACGTTCCCGAGTCCAATGCTCCCGAGTCCGACGCTCCCGAGTTTTACGTTCCAGATGTTTCCTCTGATCCGCCGAAGTCGTCACTCCGCATTCGCCCTGGTTATGAATGGCGGGTCGCTGTGGGCCTGCTGGCCATCGTGATTGTTTCTGTAGGCCTGCTGCTGCGCGGTTTTCCGCCGTTTGGAAAAGTTACGATCGGGAGCGCGGCCTCCAACCGCGTTGCCCCGCCGCCCCACGTCCCCACCCCAGCCGCCGAGAAACTCTATCTTCAGGGCCGCTACTACTGGGACAAACGCACTCCCGACGACCTCAACAAGGCCGTGGATTTTTTTACCCAGGCCATTGTCCGCGACCCCAGTTACGCAAAGGCCTACGTAGGACTCGCCGACTGCTACAACCTGCTTCGCGAATTCAGCGCCATGCCTGCCCGGGATGCCCACCCCCGCGCCCTGGCCGCGGCTCGCAAGGCAGTGGAACTCGATGACTTCTCCTCTGAGGCGCACACTTCGCTGGCCTTCGCTACTCTCTATTGGAAATGGGACGCCGCCGGGGCCGAACGTGAGTTCAAACGCGCCCTCGCCCTCGATCCCAGCAACGTCCGCGCCCACCATTGGTATGCCACGTCGCTCTCCGCCTGGGGCCGCCGTCAAGAAGCCCTGACCCAGATTGATTTGGCACAAAAGCTTGAACCCTCTTCCATCGCCATTCTTGCCGACAAAGGCCTGCTCTTGTACTTGGCTGGACAATTGGACCCGGCCGTCGCCTTGTTGCGTCAACTCGAAACTTCCGAACCCTCATTCGCGGGCCCGCACCGCTATCTGGCGGATATCTTCTTTCGTGGCGGAGACTATCTCAAGTATTGTGCCGAACGAAAACAGATGGCGCTGCTGATGCATGACGATGCCGATCTTGCCATTACTAAAGCGGCCGAGAAAGGCTTCGCCGCTGGCGGTGAGCGCGCCATGTTCGAGGCCATGCTGCCCCTGCAGAAGGAGTACTTTAAGCAGGGAGCCGTTACCGCCACCGCCCTGGCGGGGACCTGCGCCCGGTTGGGCCGCAAAGCCGAAGCCTTGGACTATCTCGAAGTTGCTTACGACAAGCGCGAAGAGATGCTGCTGATCGCGCAAAGCGACCCCAACTTCCTCAGTCTCCGCGGCTACCCCGAATTCGAAGCCTTGATGGTCCGCATCCACACCCCCCGGCCCGACTAAGCCCGACGTCTCTCATAGAGTCTCGCCTTGTAACCCCGTCGCCTCGTCACGAAGCCTCCAAGCCCTGCTCTATAATCATCTGTTTAGATTCATTCGAAATTCCAACTCGAAGGCGACCCCTTGCTTGATTTCTTAGGCGACCTCACACGCACTCATACCTGCGGCGAACTCCGCTCTTCCGACGCAGGCCGTCCCGCCATACTAATGGGATGGGTCAACCGCCGCCGTGACCTCGGCAACCTCATTTTTGTGGACGTGCGCGACCGCACCGGCGTCACCCAGGTCGTTTTCAATAAAGAGACCAGCGCCGCACTGCATGAAAAAGCCAGCGGCCTGCGCAATGAGTTCGTTATCGCCGCCATCGGCACGGTCAAGTTGCGCGACCCTAGCACCGTCAACCCGCATCTTTCCACCGGCGAGATTGAGCTGGTCACCAGCGAGCTCCGAATCCTCAACGATTCCAAACAACCGCCCTTCCTTCCCGGCGATGCCATCCTTCCCAACGAAGAGTTGCGCCTCAAGTTCCGCTACATCGACCTGCGCCGCGACGCCTTGCAGTTCAACATCGCACTGCGCCATAAAGTCGCACTCGCCATCCGCCTTTATCTTTCGGGTCAGGGCTTCTTCGAGATCGAAACTCCCTTTATGACTCGTTCTACCCCCGAAGGCGCGCGCGATTACCTCGTGCCCAGCCGCGTCCAGCCCGGCTCCTTCTACGCGCTGCCGCAATCGCCGCAAATCTTCAAGCAGCTGCTCATGATCTCCGGCTTCGACCGCTACTTCCAGATCGTGCGCTGCTTCCGCGATGAAGACTTGCGCGCCGACCGCCAGCCTGAATTCACCCAGATCGATCTGGAAATGTCTTATCCGCAGCCCGAGCGCGTGTGGGAAGTGGTGGAGGGCTTTCTCACCGCCGCCTTCGCCGCCGCCGGATACGACATCAAGCCGCCCTTCCCGCGCATGGATTACGACGATGCCATCCGCCAGTACGGCATCGACAAGCCCGACCTCCGCCTGCCTGCCTTCATTGATGTTCGCGACTGCTTTGCGCCCGACAACCTGGAGACACTTGGCGTGGGCGCCAGCCTTCCCGTCCTTGCCATCCGCACTCCCAAAGTCGGCGAGCTGTCGCGCAAAGAGCGCGACGAGCTCAAGCCTTTGTTCCACTCCAAGGGTGGCGCGAAGTTGTTTGAAGACTTCAAACGCATTGAGAAGAATTTCCCCGAAGCCGCCGCCAGGATTCGCGAAAAATCGGGTGCTGCCGCCGACGATCTGCTCGTCCTCGTCGCCGGCTCGTTGCCAAGCGATGCGGCTCCACGCACAGACGCGGGCGAAGCCGCCACCCGACGTAAAGTCAACCCGCAGCAACTTGCCATCTACGCTTCCGCGGGACTGCTGCGCAATTCGCTCGCCCAGAAGTTCGCGGAAAAGCATGGCGCATTCAAGAAGAGTGGCGACCCAGCGAAAGACTTCCGCTTCCTCTGGGTCACGAACTTCCCCATGTTCGAGTACGACGAAGGCGAGCAGCGTTGGATGGCCGCGCATCATCCCTTCACCTCGCCGCACGAAGAAGACATGGACAAGCTGGCGACCGACGTGGCCGCGCTTAGCGATCCCAATTCGCTGCTCAATGCGGTGCGGGCTCTGGCCTACGATGTGGTGCTCAACGGCACCGAACTCGGCTCCGGCTCCATCCGTATTCACCGGCAAGACATTCAGAGCAAGATCTTCACCGCACTGGGCATGACCGAGGAAGAAGCCCGCTCCCGCTTCGGATTTTTCCTCGAGGCGCTGGAGTACGGCACTCCTCCCCACGGCGGCATTGCTCTGGGCCTGGACCGCATCGTCATGATCCTGGCCGGCACCGACAGCCTCCGCGAAGTAATCCCTTTCCCCAAAACCGCAAGAGCGGTGGACCTGATGATGGACGCGCCCACGCCAGTGAGCGACGAGCAGTTGAAGGAGTTGGGGATTGGGGTGAAGAAATAGCGGGGGAGTCTGACCCGGGTATGTGGCGTCCTCCGCGTCCGCTGCGTTCTCCGTGGTTGATCGCCCCGTGGTGAAGCTGCCAACGGGAGAGGTCCCACCCGGGCTGTGGTTCTGCGTCACTGCCACAGAGCGGAGGTCGGGGAGACCTCAGCGGAGCGGCTAGAGGCCGTCGCTCTGTCTGGATTGAATAGCAGCGGTGAACCGCTGCGCCACCCAACCGCCTTATGTCGCACTCTCCGCCTGGGGCCACTCGACTACCC
>JBBQVN010000046.1:0-23653 GCA_038211475.1 Terriglobales bacterium
AAAGCCCAGCCCCATGAGGGGCGGAAGACGAAAACACGGGCGCAAAACCAAAGCGCGCCCACTCCCTCAATGGATCACTTCCATGCCCATGAAACCCTTGCGCCGCTGCTCGCTGTAAAGATGCAACGCCGCTTCGATAATCGGATACGCTTCTGCGGCGGGCCTGATTTCATCCACCTCCACCGCTTTCCCCTCCAGCAACTTGTAGTCCTGAAAAAATCTTCTCAACATCAGCAGGCGATGGGGCGGCATCTCGCCCGCCTCGCGGTAGGAATTAAACTCCGGGTCTTCGGTCGCGATGGCGATAATCTTGTGGTCCAGCTTGCCTGAGTCGATCATGGTCATCACCCCAATGGCCCGCGCATGGATAATTGTCAGCGGCACCACGGTTTCCTGACACAGCACCAGCACGTCCAATGGATCGTCGTCCTCGGCCAGCGTCTGCGGGATGAACCCGTAGTTCGCCGGATAATAGACCGCTGAATACAAAATGCGATCCAGCTTGATCAGCCCGCTCACTTTGTCTAGCTCATACTTAACGCTTGAGCCAAAGGGAATTTCGATGACGCTATTGAATTCGTGCGGCAGCTTGCTGCCCGGGGTGACGTCGTGCCAGGGATGAATCATAAGAAGCGGTTCCTTACGTTGCGGGATTTCCTTGCCATAGGCATTCTAAATGCTAGGAGCAGGGTGACCCTGCAGAGAGTCGGCCTGCGCGGCCAGGAGAAGTCCAGAATTCTGTCCATCTTGACCCTCCCGCGCCCGGCGCGTACAGTTTTCATTAGTGAGGTTGGCAGTCATGTCTAAGGAAACCACTAAATTCTTGAAGTTCGGCGCCGTCACCGTCGTCATTCTGATGTCGCTCGGCTACCTCGCCTACACCGGCGTGCAAGATACCAAGAGCTACTACGTGACCATCAAAGAGCTGCGCACCATGGGGGATAGCGCGTTTTCCAAGCGCCTGCGGGTTGCGGGCAACGTCGAGCCAGGCTCCATCAAGCGCGTCGGCAGTCACGTTGATTTCATGTTGGTGGAGCAGGACCAGCGCCTCGCCGTCTCCTATACCGGAACCGAAGCCCCTCCCGACACTTTTAAGGACGAGTCGCAAGCCTTGGCAGAGGGTAGCTTTGGGCGGGATGGTGTATTTCATGCCAAGGGACTTCAGGCCAAGTGCGCCTCCAAGTATGCGCCCAAGAAGGGTGGCCCATCCGAGCCTGCAAAAAGCATGACCCAGCTGCAAACCCCAGTCGCCAGCGGGATGGCAAACTGACCAGCAGCTCCGCCTCCATGGCCTCAGCTTCGTCTTCGTCTTCCGGCGTAACGCCTGAGCCTATCATCGCAGTTACCGGCCTCATCAAGCAGTTCGGCAAGTTCGCGGCTCTTCGCGGCGTCACTGCGGACTTCGCCGCCGGTAAGCTCTACGCCATTCTCGGTGACAACGGAGCAGGGAAGACCACGCTATTGCGCACTCTCGCTGGACTCAACCATCCCACTCGCGGAGAAGTTCGCATCCTCGGCTCCGCCAGTATCCCTGAGGTCTGCCACCACATCGGCTACATGGCCCACCCGTCGTTGTTATACGACGAGATGTCCGTCCTCGAAAACTTGCGCTACTTCGCCCGCCTCTATGGAGTGACTGACGACGCCCGCTGCGCCGCTGCCATTACGTCGGTCGGCCTCGATCCCACTCTCGCCCGCCCGGTCGGCCAGTATTCGCAGGGCATGCGCCAACGTGCCTCGATGGCCCGCGCGCTCTTGCATGACCCAAAAATTCTGCTGCTCGACGAGCCATTCTCGAACGTGGACATCCACTCCGCGCACGACATGGCCGCTCTGCTAGGCCGCACCCGCGACCAGGGCAAGACCATTTTCATCGTCACTCATCAGGCTCAGTTGCTCGAGCAGGTCGCCGACGAGTTCGTCTGGATGCAAGCCGGGCGCATCGTTGCGCGCACTCCCAAACTTACCCGGCCGGAGCCTCAGTGACTCCGCCTTCCGGCATTACTCTCGCGACATTGAGCAAGGACCTCCGCCTGGAGTGGCGCTCCAAAGACGCCATCAACTCCATGCTGTTTTTTGCACTGCTAGTGGTCGTGGTGTTCAGTTTTTCGTTCGATCCCAACGCCGAGGAGTCTCGCCACATCGCCGGCGGACTGATCTGGGTGGCGTTTCTGTTCGCGGCCGTAGTCGCTCTGAACCAGACCTGGGCCCGCGAGGTCCGCAACCAGGTGTTGGACGCCTACCGGGTTTCTCCCGCCCCCGCCAACTCGCTTTTCCTCGCGAAAGCATTGGGAAATTTTATCTTTGTCACCATTCTGGAAGCGGCCATGACGCCCCTGTTCATCGTCTTCTACCAGTTGCGTTCTCTCGGCCCCGCCTGGCAACTTCTGCTGGTTGCCGCCTTCGGCACTTGGGCGCTGGTGGTGAATGGCACCTTCTTTGCTGCTATGAGTTTGCGGACGCGTAGCCGTGAAATCATGTTGCCCCTGCTGTTGTTTCCGATTTCGATTCCGGCAATTCTGGCCATGGTGCAAGCCACCACTTCCATCTTGCTGGGCGAAGGCGCACGCTTCTGGATTGTCTTGCTGTTCACGTATGATTTGGTGTTCACCTCAGCTTGTCTGCTTTTATTTGAGACAGTACTGGAGGCAGAATGAAACGCATATTTCCCATCCTCTCCGTCATCACCGCTGCTCTGCTCGGCTACGCTCTCTACGCGGCGCTGGTCATCGCGCCCACCGAACAGACCATGGGCGATGTGCAGCGTATTTTCTACTACCACGTGCCCTCAGCCTGGACCGCCTTCCTGCTGTTCCTGAATAACTTTGTGGCCTCGGTGGTATACCTCATCCGCAAGAATCCGGTTGCGGACATCGTCGCGCTGGTCTGCGCCGAAGTTGGCGTCGCGTTCTGCACCGTGGTGCTGATCACCGGCCCCCTGTGGGCCCGCCCGGTCTGGGGCATCTGGTGGACTTGGGACATTCGCCTCACCTCGACCCTGGTGCTGTGGTTGATCTATGTGGCGTACCTGATGCTGCGCCGCTTTTCCTCCAGCGGACAGACTCCGGTGCTCGCAGCCGCGCTGGCGGTCTTTGGCGCGCTCGATGTCCCCCTGGTGTATTTCTCCATCTGGTTCTTCCGCACCCAGCATCCGCAGCCGGTGATCGGCGGCGGCGGTTCGCTCGCCCCTGCCATGTGGCACGTCCTTCTGCTGAACTGGCTGGCCTTTTCCATGTTTGCTTTTCTGGTGTGCTGGTCGCGCTTCCGTCTGGAGAAACTCAGCCGCGAAGTGGACGAGACCCAAGCCATGAACGCATTGCTCGACGAACCCGTTTCCAACAGGAGTGCTCGATGACTTCCACTGGATATCTCTACGCCGCCTACGCCGTCACCTGGATCATTCACGGCGTGTATTTGATCACCGTCGTGCGACGTTACGCGCGAGTGCGTTCGCAAATTGCCGAAATCAAGGGAAAGTAGCACCGCCCCGAACTTTCAGAGAAGCACAGCGGGTCTTGGGCCGGGGGTAGTGGGATAATATCAATCAGCTATTGACTCAATGGTAATATCCGACCAAATTGGTCGGATAAGCGTTCTAAGGGGTCTCTACGCTCGTTTAAGTCTTCGGATGACCCAAAGGCGCCAACGGACCCCACGAACGCTCTCCTAGGGGCCTAAGAACGTTGCAAAATGGCATTCCAGTTCATGGCTGTGATCCGCTTTTCCGCTTCCCGGGTCGGATTTGAGACTATTGCATCCGGAAAGCTCGCCCTCTCCGTCCTACGCTATCACGATGTCATCAGCTAAGTAATTGATTCTATTGACCGAGGTGCCGCTATATCTCACGATTGAACCATTAACGGGGCAAACCTCACTGCTCGAGCGCAGCGCTCGCCTCCCGACCTGAATCCGACTTTAGACTCCGCGCCTGCTGCGCCGTAACGCTAAGCCAATAATCTGGTCGGGCGCCTTCGCAGGGGACCTCCCAATGCATCCCGGCTCAATCGCGCCCGCATCTCACTGACTTGCTCAGTGACTTGCTGGTCGCTTCATCGCCGCTTTGCTTGACAGCGTAACCCTTGAATGTAAAAGTAGTTATTTACCTTTCCCCTTGTGCCGATGTCCGTTCCAACGGTCGTTCGACGCCGCTCAAATCGCGTGGGATTGGTTTGCCATTTCTTGTCTCACCCCATGAAATTGGGAAAATCCGGAGGAGCTAGTGAATTTAACACATCGTGCGTTGAAAACTGGTCGCATGGGATTCCTCATGACGGCGCTGTTGGTCGTCGGAAGTGTATTGGCCTTGCGTCAGTCTGCCAGCGTACCCTACTTGAACTCCGCGGCTGCCTCCGAGTTTTCCCCGTTGTCAGCACCGGTTGCAGTTCCGGCCCGGCCTGACGTACGCACTGCCTTTGGACAACTCCCGCTATTCTTCGAGCCCAACCAGGGCCAGACCGATGCCCAAGTGAAGTTTGTGGCGCATGGCAGCGGCTATGGTCTGTTCCTGACTTCGAGCCAGGCGGTGCTGACTCTGCAACACCAGTCCCATGTCGAAGTGGTTCGCATGGAACTTGACCAAGCCAACCTGAACGCTCCGGTGCAGGGAACGCAACCGCTCCCCGGCAAAAGCAATTATCTGATTGGCAGCGACGCCAGCAAGTGGCATCGCAACATTCCGCAGTACGCGCGCGTGGAGTACAGCGGCGTGTATCCGGGCGTGGATTTGGTTTATTACGGGCAGCAAGGCCAGCTGGAATACGATTTCCGGGTCGCTCCCGGCGCCGACCCGCGCCAGATCGCATTGCGCTTCAACGGTTCGGCTAAGCCGCAACTGCAAGGCGGCAACTTGATTCTGCGAACTGCCTCAGGCGACGTGACTTTTGCCGCGCCCCACATTTACCAGACCGTTGGCAACAACAATGGCGGTGGCAATGACAGCAGTAGCCATGGCAATGGAAACGGCCAGCGCGCCGTCGCGGGCCGCTTCATTCAGCTTGCCTCCGACAAAATTGGATTTGAGATTGGCGATTACGATCGCACCCGTACCCTGGTGATTGACCCCGTGCTCGGCTACTCGACCTATCTGGGCGGTAGCGGGAATGAGACCTATCCCACCATCGCGATTGACGCTGCGCCCGTGCCCAACGCCTACGTTACCGGCTCGACCACCTCGATGGATTTCCCCATCGTCGCGAACACCACTACTCCGCCCTTCCAGTCGACACTCAAGGGCGCGGCCAACGTTTTTGTCGCCAAAATTAATCCGACTGGTTCGGCGTTGATTTACTCCACCTACCTCGGCGGCACGGGGACCGACGCCAGTTCTGGCATCGCGGTGGATTCCGGCTTCAACGTTTACGTTGCTGGTACTACCAGCTCGGCAGACTTTCCGGTCACTAGTTCGACTGCATTTCAGAGAGCTCCCAAGACGACCGGCAACCACGTCTTTGTCACCAAGCTCGATTCCAACGGATCGGTGCTGCTGTATTCGACCTATCTCTCCGGAAGCGGCACCGATACGGCTGCGGGCATTGCGATTGACAACAAGTCGGATGCGTTCGTGACCGGCACTACGACCTCGACCGACTTTCCGACTTTCGGAGCGGGCCTGACCGCCACGTGCTGTCCGGTGTCAAACCCCGCGGCCAACCAATTTTTTGTCGCCAAGGTGAACACGCTTGGGACCTCGTCGGCCAGCCTTGCTTACTCAACTTATTTCGGCGGCGGAAATCCATCCAATGCAGTCGCTACCGGCGGCGGCATCGCGGTGGATTCCAGTGGCAACGCCTACATCACGGGCGGCGCCAACTTCCTTCACACCGGCGACGCCACCACTGACTTCCCCATTCTGAATGCGCAGCAGGGCTGTCTTAATACGCTGGGATCTCCCGCCAGTTGTCCTGCTACCGGAGTGGGTGCGCAAGATGCTTTTGTGGCGAAGATCAATCCCAACGCAGCGCCCGGCGCGCAACTGATTTACTCCACCTACCTCGGCGGCAATCTGGAGGACGTCGGTTACGGCATTGCGGTCGATACCGCGAACAATGCTTATGTCACCGGAAAGACATCGTCGCCGGCGATCACAGGGCTCTCCACTTCGAAGCCGTACCAGCAAACACTGGCCACGGCCCCCGACGCTTTTGTCGCTAAGATCGGAAACCCGGTGACGGTGAATGGTGTCCTGAACCCGGTTTATCCCCTAAACTATTTCAGCTACCTGGGCGGCAACGGAACCGACATCGGCTACGCCATTGCGGTGGATGCGATACAGGGCGTGCGCGTGACCGGCTCGACCACGTCCACGGATTTCCCGCTGCTCGCGACGGGCGAAAGCGCTCTGGTGCCACCGCCCATTCAATCCACATTGCAGGGCGGAATTGATGCCTTTGTCGCTCGCATCGATACCACCACTACGACTTCCAGCACGGGCGCGGGACAATTCGCTACCTACCTGGGCGGCAGCGGAGACGACCGCGGAACTGGCATTGCGGTGGATTCCAATGGTGCGGCTTACGTGACTGGCGAAACTGCCTCCACGAATTTCCCCGTGGTCTCACCGGCAATCCAATCCAGCCGGAAGGGCGCCATGGATGCCTTTGTGTCGAAGCTGGTTCCGGTCAGCAGCTTAACCCTGACTGCCAGCGTTTCCCCGACCACGGTCGGACTCGGCAACCAGGCCAGCTTCAAGTACACCATCACCAATCCGGGTCCTGAGACGGCGGCCAACGTTGTGTTTACCGGCGCGGTGCCGACAACCAACGGTACTTTTACATCGGTGACTTCCTCGCCCGGTTCCTGCACGCCTCCGACGGCAACCGTCATCACCTGCACCATCGGCACATTGACCGCAGGCTCGAGCGCAACCGTCACTGTAATTTTGACTCCCACATCGGCGGGCTCGCTGGGCAATAGCGGTAGCGTGACCGCGAACGGCACCGCTGGAGTAAGCGCTTCCACCAGCGTTACCGTAACCGACTTCTCGATCTCGGTTGCGCCCACCAGCGTCACGGTTCCAGCCGGTACCCCGGCCACCTATACGGTCACCGTGACTCCGCTTCCCACTTACAGTTCCAGCGTCTCGTTGAGTTGCTCTTCCGGGCTGCCGCCGGCGACGAGTTGCTCTTTCTCAACCACGCCGGTCACGCTGTCAGGCACCACTCCGGTTTCGTCCGTGCTCACGGTGAATACCACGGTGCGCCCAATTGTTACCGTTGGGCTGAATCCGCGTCGGGCAACCTATGCAATGTGGCTGCCTCTTACGGGAATGGCGTTCCTGGGATTGACGATGATGGGAGGGAAGTCACGCCGTCGTTGGTTGCTGGCGGCGATGTTTGCGATGGCGCTGACCGGAACCGTCGCGTTCGAGTCGGCCTGCAGCAGCTCAAAAGTCACGCAGACCGTAACCGGCACCCCCGCAGGGACCTACACCATTACGGTCTCCGGCGTTTCAGGCGCGGATTCCAAAACCACTTCGGTGACCCTGGTGGTTCAGTAGCTGCAGTAGCTGGACGGTTACTTCGGGCTCACCCGCAAGGTCAATCCGTTCACTTCGTGGATGATCACGGCCGCGCCCGCATCGACCGGCGAGCTCGCCACGGCATCCCAGGTTTCCCCGTGGACGAAAACTTTGCCCGAGGGGGTGAGCGCGCTCTGTGCCACTCCCCAAGACCCGACCATCCCCTGGATACCCGTGACCACCTTGTTGCGCCGGGCCCGCAGGGCGATGCTCATCAAGAATGCAGTGATGATTCCCAGCGGCAGGCTCACGGCCAAGGCGGTCCACCAGTGCACCTGCATTTCTGGAACTGGCCCATCCACCAGCAACAGCGCCCCGATGGTCATCAGGGTGATGCCGCCGATGGTCAGCACTCCATGGCTAACGAATTTTGCTTCCAGCGCGAACAACACAAATGATCCCAAAATCAACGCCACCGCCGCGAACCGCGTCGGTAGCAGGTTCAGCGCAAACGCGGCCAGCAGGATGAACACGATGCCCACGGTTCCAGGCACCACCGCACCGGGATGGTTGAACTCCGCATACAGCGCCAGCGCGCCAATCGCGAGCAGCACAAATGCCACGTTGGGATCCATGATGTACGCCAGCAACCGCTGCTTCAATGTCATTTCGTAGTTGCGCACCGGCTGGTTGAGCAAGTGCAAGGTGACCGTGCTTCCGTTGAAGCGCTTCAGCGTCTTGCCGTCAAGTTGGCGGAACAGATCCTGCTCATCGGCGGCGACGTAATCGATGAGGTGTTGGTCCAGAGCTTCTTGGCTGGTGAACGACTTGGACTCACGCACCGTGCTCTCTGCCACAGCTACGTTGCGTCCACGTTGGGAGACGACCGAGCGCATCATGGCGGCGGCATCGTTTTCCACCTTGACCTTCATGATGTCGTCCATCTTCGCGCCACCAAGAGTTACTGGATGCGCCGCCCCAGTATTGGCGCCCGGCGCCATAGCGGCAACGTCAGCGGCTTGCAAGATGAAAAATCCGGCTGAAGCCGCGCGGCTGCCACTGGGAGTAACGTAGATAATCACCGGCACCGGCGAAGCCACGATGCTCTCAATGATCTCGCGCGTCGAGTCCAGCAGGCCGCCCGGGGTATTGATCTCGATCAACAGCGCGTCATCCTTCTGCTCGGCGGCGTTGTGAATCGCGCGTGCAATGTATTCGGCGGTGATGGGATGGATGGTGTCATTCACCACGATCTTCAGCACCTCGGCGGAGCTACAGGTTCCCAGCCCCAAAAGCATCGCGATGGCCAGAGCCCCCCGCAGAAAAGTCTTCATGGATGCACCTCCGTCGGTTTTGTTTCTGTCTGTTTCAAGTCGTTGGCCAGTTCCTGGATTTGCGCCAGCCCGGCTTGGGAATCCGCACTGGAAGCGTCGAGTTTTAGAGCTTCGCGGAACTCCTTCTCCGCTTCCACCGCGAAGCCGTGCGCCAGCAACTCTTTGCCACGCTCCGCGTGATAGCGGGCGTGAGTGCGCGGATCCGCCTTGGCGAGTTTCTGTTCGGCGGCGGCCTGAATCTCCACATCAAGTTGCCGGAAAGAACTCTCTGCATAGTTCCGCTTGATGCGCTCCAGCGGCGGTTTCAGCGGCTGCGAAGGTGTGGCGGGCGCGCTCTTGAGCTCCAAGTCCGTTTGATCGAGGAACGCCTTAGCCTCAGTATCATTGGGCCGCAAAGTGAGTGCCTGATGCAATTGGCGGCTTGCGCCGTTGAGGTCGCCGCCGCGAGCCAGGGCCACCGCGAAGTTGAAGTGATAGTCGGCATCGCCCGGATCATTTTGGGCAGCCCGCCGGAAGTGTAGTTCCGCTCGCTTGCTTCCCCGCCGCGCCTCCGCCACTCCGAGGTTGTTGTAAACCTCGCTGAGAGGCAACCGAGCGGCCACGAAAGCAAATGCCGTCTCAGCTCGCGGCCAATCCCCTAGATAGATAGCGGCCAATCCCAAAAAAAAGTTTGCCTCATTCGCCTGAGACGCGGATGCAGTGACGTGGCTAAATGCCTCCGCAGCGGGCGCGTACTGCCGCTCCGCGAAGTAAGTCTTACCCAGTTCCAGCCAAGCCTGGTCATACTCGGGGCTGAGTTTCACCGCCTCCTGCAAGCGTTTGATTTTATCGGCCGCGCCGTTGGCGACAATGCCGCGCACATAATTCTCCAGCGCATTCAACCGCAATGCCGGCGCTTTCGCCAGATATTCCTCGCGGCCCACAGTGAAATCAGGGCGGATCTGCCGCTGCACTCCCCACGCCAGCGCACTCTCAATACGGATGAGGTCGGGCAACGCTCCGCGCTCGGTCAGCGGGGCCGATAACTTCTGCCGCCGCATGTCCAGCACCTGGGCCGTCGCCGTCAGCACATTTCCTTCATAGCTGTATTCGCCGAGCACCACCAAGTCCAAGTCCATTTGCTCGGCGATGCGATACAAGGTGGGGCGCGACACTGGCACGCGCGCGGGAATCCCGATGCGGTCGTAGCCGCGAAGCCGGTCTTCGCGGTCCACTACGTAGAGCAGGGGAGAGTTGAGTTGATCGCGCAAGACTTCGGGAAACGATTCGCCGACCCATTCGAGGTTGGTGGTATGAGAAGTGTTTTCAAAGGCGAGGACGACCACGGTATGGCCGGTCACGGCATGGCTGGCGCCTGCATGGTCGGCGACTGGCGGCGCAACTGCTTGAGCGAGAGTCAAGCGCAGCGCGAACGTCACGAACAGGAGCGGCCGAAGTTTTTTGCGCAAGATAATTCGATTATATGGGCGTGGCTGCCAGTCGGGCCGTTCACGCTGGCCGGGACGCCCGCTGCTCGACCGTATGCGTGATTTCCGCGTGGTCGCTATTTTCGAGAAGCCGCTGTCGCCGCAACTTCCGGCTCGCCAGGAGCGGAGTTGGTCTCGACCCATCCCGGTAAAGTGTTGCTTCCGGTGATTAAACGAGCGCCGCGCTCGTAGGTGAGATACGACCAGGCCCACTGGATCATCACCAGCACGCGGTTGCGGAATCCCACCAGAAACATGACGTGGATAAACAGCCAGGAGAGCCAGGCTAGGTAGCCTGAAATGTGAATCTTGCCAAATTGCCCCACCGCGGCCGCCCGTCCGATGGTGGCGAGAGTTCCTTTGTCGCGATAACGAAAGGTCGCGCGCGGCCGACCTTCCATGTCGCCCACAATGCACTGCGCCGCGAAGCGCCCTTGCTGCATGGCGGCCGGAGCCAGTCCGGGCACCAATTTATTTTCGTCATACTTGACCGAAGCCAGGTCGCCAATCACAAAGACTTCAGGATGACCGGGGATGCTCAGGTCGCCCTGCACCACGACTCGACCGGCGCGATCCAGCGGGACATGCAGCTTTTTGCCCAAGGGGGATGCCGCAACTCCCGCCGCCCACAACACCACTTGCGCGGGAATGCGAGTGTCGCCGGTCCACACTGCGCCAGCTTCGATCTGCGTGACTTGCGTGTTGGTCAGCACTTTCACGCCGAGCTTGGAAAGCTGTTGTTCGGCGCTGCGCGAAAGGTCTTCCGGATACGCTGCGAGTACGCGTGGGCCACCCTCGAGCAGCAGGATGTGAGTCATCGCCGGATCTATGGAGCGGAACTCCATTTTGAGGGCGTGGTGGGCGATCTCAGCCAGGGTTCCGGCCAACTCGACGCCGGTTGGACCCGCGCCCACCACTACAAAATTCAGGCGAACTTGACCGCGTCCGCCAGCCACGTGGCGCTCCGCCAATTCGAAGGCGAGCAGCACTCGTCGGCGGATTTCGAGCGCGTCTTCGATGGTCTTTAATCCCGGGGCCAGAGGTTCCCATTCATCGTGGCCAAAATAGGCGTGGCTGGCGCCCGCGGCCACGATCAAATAATCGTAGGGAAGCGCTTGCTCGGGAGTGATGACGAGCCTGCGCTCGAGATCAAAGTCCTGCACTTCCGCCAGCAGTACTTCCACCGACTGGTGTCCGCGTAAAATCTCTCGGATGGGCGCGGCGATTTCTCCTGGCGACAGTCCGGCGGTGGCCACTTGGTAGAGCAGTGGTTGAAAAGTGTGGTGATTCTTGCGGTCAAGCACGGTCAGCCTGACTTGCCGTTTGGCCAACTGCTGGGCGGCGGTTAGGCCGCCAAATCCTGCGCCTACCACCACCATTCGTGGAATTGTCTGCGGCGACATGTTGCGCTCCAATATATGAATAATTTCTGGAAAAATCTTCCGCCCTAACGTTATGAGATGGCGGGGAGAAGCAATGGATTCCGCTTGACGGAGAGGTAGAAATTCCGATATAAGTAAGTATTCACTAACCATGTCTCTTCGTTTCACTGCCGCCGACCGCCGCCAACAAATTCTCGAGGTTGCCACACGACTGTTTGCCATGCGGGGCTATGAGGGGACCACGACGCGCGTAATCGCCGAAAAGGCGGGGGTCACGGAAGCCTTGATTTTCCGGCATTTTCCCAGCAAACAAGAGCTGTATTGGGCGGTCATCGAATGCAAGATGAACAGCGTGGCCCCCGGGAAGCGGCTGCGCGCGGTGCTGGAAGCGGGCGGGGACGACCTGGATTTGTTTGCCCGCCTGGCTTGCGAAATTCTAGACCGGCGCGCCGCCGACCAGACCCTCTCTCGCTTGCTGCTCTATTCCGCGTTGGAGAATCATGAACTCTCTCACCGCTTCTTCACTAATTACATTTCCGGTTATTACGAAGTGCTGTCCGGCTTTGTTCGACAGCGTATTGAGCGAGGCACGTTTCGCGAAGTCGATCCCTTAATCGCGGCGCGCAGCTTCCTCGGTATGGTGATTTACCACTCCTGGGTGCAGGAGTTGTTCGGCGGCAAACACTATCAGAGTTTCAACATCGAAGAAGTAAGCCGCACCATTGCCACCATCTGGTTGCGAGGGATGCTGGCGGAGACTTTGCCGGGCAAACCGGCAAAACGCAATGCCAAGAAATCACGGGAGCCATTGAGTCATGTGCTTGTCACTACCTCGTAACGCAAAACTGGCCGCGCTGTTGAGCAGCCTCGCGCTGTTGGCGGCGTGCTCGACGACCAAAGCCGCTCCGGCCGCCAAGCCGGTAGTACCGGTGCTGGCCGCCGCAGTCGAGCAGAAGGATGTGCCGCTGCAGATTCGGGGCATCGGCGCGGTTGAGGCCTACTCCACTGTCGCAGTGAAGACGCAAATCACCGGCGAGTTGACGGGCGTTTATTTCAAGGAAGGCGCCGATGTGAAGAAGGGGCAGCTCATCTTCACGCTTGACAAGCGTCCGCTGGAAGCCGACGTCAAAAGAGCGGAGGGCACATTAGCGAAAGACATGGCCCAGGCTGCGAACACCCGCGCCCAGCAGCGTCGCTACAACGCCCTGATGCAAGCCGGCGTAGTGTCGCGCGAGGAATATGACCGCATGGAATCGGAAGCCGCTGCGATGGACGCGACTGCCTCCGCGGACAAAGCAGCCGTCGAAAACGCCCGCGTGCAATTGCAGTACACGTCGCTCTATTCCCCCATCAATGGACGTACTGGCAACTTGATCGTGCACCAAGGAAATATGATTAAGGCCAACGACGTTCCCGCGCTGGTGAACATCAATCAGGTCGAGCCCATCTACGTGACCTTTACGGTGCCGGAGCAGAACCTGGCCGACATCAAGAAATATTCGGCGATGGGCACGCTATCGGTGACGGCGACAATTCCCGGCGACACGCGACCGCCGGTAGTGGGCAAGCTCAGTTTTCTGGACAACTCGGTGGACCAGATGACCGGCACCATCAAGCTGAAGGGCATCTTCGAAAATGCCGACCGCAGGCTGTGGCCGGGCCAGTTCGTCAATACGATTTTGACCCTGAGGACGCAATCCAACGCGTTGGTCGTGCCTTCGCAAGCGGTGCAGAACGGCCAGCAGGGACAATTTGTTTTCGTGATCAAAGATGACAGCACGGTGGACGCTCGGCCCGTCACCATCAGCCAAAGCCGAGAGGGCCAGGCGGTTGTGGCGAAGGGATTGGTGGTGGGGGAGCAAGTGGTGATCGACGGCCAGTTGCGCCTGGTTCCGGGCACCAAGGTAGAGGTTAAGACGGGTATCACGTCGCAGCCGGGAAGTTCCGCGCCGGCCGCCGACGCAAAACCGGGTTTGTGATTCTGTGGTTCAGTGATTGCGTGGTTCAGTGATTGCGTAGCAGTGGGATCGCGCGGCAATGAGACTGAGCAATAATTACATCGCCTCGCGATGACATAAGTTTTGGTAGCGTTCGAGCCCAGCGACGTTAGAAGTTTCCGCTGGACGACTGCGGGTTGGGGTCTCGCGTTTAGGGTAGGGGAAAATATTTGGGCTTGCGCCCAGGAAAACTTTAATGAATATTGCTGCTCCATTCATTCGCCGCCCGGTTATGACCACGTTGGTGATGCTGGCCATCCTGATGTTCGGGACCCTGGCCTACCGCAACCTGCCGGTCAGCGATTTGCCCAATATTGATTTTCCGACCATTCAGGTTTCAGCAAGCTTGCCCGGGGCCACGCCTGACACGATGGCGTCGGCGGTGGCCCAGCCACTGGAGAAGCAGTTCTCGACCATTGCCGGACTGGACTCCATGACTTCCTCCAGTTCGCAAGGCGGCACGCAGATCACTTTGCAATTCAACTTGAGCCGCAGTCTGGATGCGGCGGCGCAAGACGTTCAAGCCATGATCGCGAAGGCGGCGCGCGACTTGCCGCAGAACATGCCGAGCCCGCCTTCGTATCAGAAGGTGAATCCGGCGGACCAGCCCATTCTCTATCTGACCTTGAGTTCGCCGACGCAGCGGCTCTCCGACGTGGACGAATATGCCGAGACCCTGATTGCGCAGCGAATCTCGACCATCAGTGGCGTGGCGCAGGTGAGCGTGTTCGGCGCGCAGAAGTATGCGGTACACGTGAAGCTGAACCCGAAGTCGCTGGCCTCGCGGCAAATCGGGGTGGATGAAGTACAGAGCGCCATCGTCAGCGGCAACGTGAATCTGCCAACCGGAACTCTCTACGGCGCCAACCAGGCGTTTGTGGTGCAAGCGAATGGCCAACTCAATAAAGCTTCCGACTACGCCCCCGTCGTAGTAGCCTACCGCAACGGCGCGCCGGTCCGTCTGGGCGAATTGGGCAGCGTGGTAGACGGCGTGGAGAATGACAAAACCGCCAGTTGGTACTTCAGCGCGCAGGGTGGTCTGCGCCGCGCCATCATTCTCGCAATTCAGCGCCAACCGGGGACCAACACCGTCGAGGTGGTGAACTCCATCAAGCAGTTGCTTCCGGCGTTTCGCCAGCAGATGCCGCCTTCGGTGAGCCTGGAAATCCTCTACGACCGCTCGGCTACCATCCGCGATTCGGTCAGCGATGTGAAGTTCACTCTCTTCCTCGCGCTGGTGCTGGTAATTCTGGTCATCTTCCTGTTTTTGCGGAACCTTTCCGCCACTGCGATTCCCAGCCTGGCGCTGCCCATGTCGATTGTGGGCACGTTCGCCATCATGTATTTGCTGGATTACTCGCTCGACAATCTCTCCTTGATGGCGCTGACGTTGTCCGTAGGGTTCGTGGTGGACGATGCCATCGTCATGCTTGAGAACATTGTGCGCCACATGGAAATGGGCGAATCGGCGATGGAAGCCGCCGTCAATGGCGCGCAGGAAATCGGCTTCACCATCATTTCCATGACCATCTCTTTGGCCGCCGTATTCATTCCCGTGCTGTTCATGGGCGGCTTGATGGGACGCCTGCTGCATGAGTTTGCGGTCACCATCAGCGCCGCCATTCTGGTATCAGGGTTCGTGTCCTTGACCCTCACCCCGCTGCTGGGCAGCCGTTTCCTGCGCGAACCCAAGTTAGAGAAACACGGCCGCTTTTATGCCGCGTTCGAGCGTTTTTTCGACGGCTTGTTGCACCTCTACGACCGCACGCTGCAATTTACGCTGCGGCACAGTCCAGCCACCATGGCGGTATCCGCGGCCGTATTGGTCGCGACCGTGTACCTGTTCATGGTGATTCCCAAAGGATTTTTGCCTGACGAAGACCAGGGGCAGATATTCATTTTTACCGAAGGGCCGCAGGGCATCTCGTATGACAGCATGGTGCAGCACCAGACCGCGCTCAACCAGATCGTAATGCAAGAGCCCTGGGTGGACTCCTACATGTCCACGGTGGCGGGCGGTAATGCGGGCCGCATATTTGTGCGCATGAAACCGCGCAATCAGCGCGCCAGCGCGCTGGAAATCATTGCTCAGTTGCGTCCCAAGCTCGCCGCAGTTCCCGGCATCAGCGCCTATCCGCAAATGCTGCCTACCATTCGCATCGGCGGCAACCTGACTAAGAGCCAATACCAGTTCACCTTGCAATCGCCGGATACCAAGGAGCTCTACGATGCGGCGCCCAAGCTTTTGGCCAAGCTGCAAACCGATCCTGAACTCCATCGCCTGACTCAAGACGCGACCAGCGATCTCTACATCACCAATCCGCAGGTGAACGTCAATATTGATCGCGACAAGGCTTCCGCCCTTGGAGTGAGCGCCAGCCAAATCGAAGACGCGCTCTACACCGCTTACGGACAGCGCCAGGTCTCCACCATTTACGCTCCCAACAACGCCTACCGCGTCATCACCGAAGTGGAGAGTGAATACCAGTCAGACCCCTCGACTCTGTCTTTGCTCTACATCCGTTCCAAGAGCGGGCAACTGGTTCCGCTGAATGCAGTCGCGACGCTGACCCCAACGGTGGGTCCATTGACCATCAATCACCTGGGGCAACTGCCCGCGGTCACGCTGTCTTTCAATCTGCGGCCGGGAGTCGCATTGGGCGAGGCTGTCTCCGCGGTTCAAAAAGCATCGCGCGAGATCCTGCCCCAGACCATCACCACCAGCTTCCAAGGGACGGCGCAAGCCTTCGAATCTTCCATCAGTGGGTTGGGCATTATTATCTTCATGGCCATCGCGGTGATCTACCTGGTGCTGGGAATCTTGTATGAAAGCTTCATCCACCCCATCACAATTTTGTCGGGCCTCCCCTCCGCCGGCTTCGGCGCTTTAGTGACGCTGATGTTCTTCCACATCGACCTCAATCTCTATGCGTTTGTCGGCATCATCATGCTCATCGGTATCGTGAAGAAAAATGCCATCATGATGATTGACGTGGCGCTGGTGAAACAGCGGGAACTGGGCGAATCCCCGGCGGACGCGATCTACCAGGGAGCACTGTTGCGGTTCCGTCCTATCATGATGACGACGATGGCGGCGCTGATGGGAACGCTGCCGATCGCGCTGGGGTTCGGAGCAGGTGCGGAATCACGGCGTCCGCTCGGACTGGCGGTGGTCGGAGGACTGTTGTTCTCGCAGTTGCTGACGCTATACATCACTCCGGTCTTCTACATCTACATGGAGCAGCTGCAGAATTGGGTAGGCTCATTCAAGCGGAGGAAGTCCGGCGGGCCAGTGTCGCAGCGACGTGAAGGCCAACCGGGCTTCGCGGACCAGCCCGAACTGACCAGCCGCGCCAACGACTAAGTGTCCCGCACTATCTAGACCGCGGGCAGAAACAGATGGATGATGGTGTAGGTGATGGCGGCTACGGCGGCGGCGGCGGGAATAGTGAATGCCCACGCCCAGACGATTTGGCGCGCTACTCCCCATCGCACTGCAGACAAGCGATGCACCGCGCCCACACCTACAATCGCGCCAGTGATGGTGTGAGTGGTGCTCACCGGGATTCCGGCTAACGCCGTGCTGAATAAAGTGATGGCGCCGGCGCTCTCAGCGCAAAACCCGCCAATGGGGCGCAGCTTCGTGATCTTCTGGCCCATGGTGTGAACGATTCGCCAGCCCCCAAAGTATGTTCCGAGTGCGATGGCGGCGTGGGCGGCGAGGATGATGGGCCAGTGAAAGTGTCCCCAATTAGCAAGCATGTCGTCCTTCGACATGAATCCGGCGGTGTATAACGCGCCAGCCACAATGCCCATGGTCTTTTGCGCATCGTTAGCGCCGTGGCCCAGGCTGTAGGCGGCCGCCGACATCAATTGCAACTTGCGAAATAATTTGTCCACCGGCTGGGGTGCGCTGTTCCGCATCAGCCAATACATGGCGGTCATCATGCCCATTCCCAGTACCATGCCCATGATGGGGGCAACCACGATGAAGATCAGCGTCTTATACCAGCCGCTCCAGATGATGACCGAAAAGGCGGAGGAGATCCCACCATGGACTACCGCGTGGGTCATAGCAGCCCCGGCGTAGCCCCCGATCAACGCGTGCGAAGAGGAAGTCGGCAGTCCCCAGAGCCAGGTCAGGACATCCCAGACGATGGCCCCGAACAACCCTGCCAGGACGACGTACTGGTTGACGTCTTCCAGCCGGATCATGCCCTTGCCAATAGTCTTTGCGACCGCTGTTCCTAGCAGGAAGGCCGCCAAAAAATTAAAGGTGGCCGCCCAGACGACCGCCAGTTTGGGGGAAAGCACCCGCGTAGACACTACGGTTGCAATGCTGTTGGCGGCGTCATGAAAGCCGTTCAGGAAATCAAAAATCAACGCGACCAGCACGGTGATCACGACCAGCACGACGTCAGGTCTCAAAGCCAGATCCATTCTCCCAGTGGGTATGAGTTGCCTAGGCGCTTTTTAACACGACAGCTTCCAGAACGTTTGCCGCATCTTCGGCTTTATCGGTTGCGTATTCCAGGACCTCGTAGAGTTCCTTGATCTTGATGAGCTGGATTGGATCACGCTCGTTCTCAAACAACCGGGCAAGCGCGTTCTGGGTCATGAGGTCAGCTTCGTGTTCCAGCCGATTGATCTCTTCACAATGTTTCATTACCGGGCCATTCTTTTCCAGCAACGAGACACCCCGCCCCAGTTCTTCGCTCTGCCGCACGATGACTGCGGCCAGTTCTGCGGCGGCCTTGGGGGGCTCGTAGATTTTGTACATGACCAGCCGTGTAGCGGCGGCGTTTACAAAATCCAGCACATCGTCGAGCGACGATGCCAGCCGGTGGATGTCTTCCCGATCAAAGGGAGTGATAAAGCTCTGATTCAGTTTGGTGATGATAGCGTGGGTCGCAAGGTCGCCCTGGTGCTCAATCGCCTGCATGCGATCCACTTGTTGAACCAAGTCCACTGGGTTTTCCAGTATGTTGCGCAACAACAGCGCGCCCTCGGTCAAATTGTTGGAGAGTTCGGCGAAGAGATCGAAGAACTTGGTCTCGCGGGGAATCAGTCGGAACATGAGGCGCTTCGGCTCCAGTGCATGAGAGTCGCTGCAACTAAAGAAGCAGTAATATCTCATGCGGTCGGTACGGTCGGCAACTGGTTGGGTGCTCGGGGTAATGGGTGTTTACTAGCCATTACCCGCCTTCGGTACGGGCTGGCTCACGGGCCGGTAGTGTTCGAGTTATGAATTCGCTGGAAAGCCACGGCTATGCCGTCCTCATACCGCACGGCCCACCCGGGACTGTCGCGCAAGAGCAGCGCCGATCTTGAGCCAGCCGGTACCAGAGCCCACCGTGTATGCCAATCGTCCAGCATCTGCTGCGCCCCGGGTTCGGCCCGGATGACTTTCAAGTAGTGGCGAACCATCGGTTCCCCATAGAAGTCGTGACGGTCGTCGAACACGACCTGGCGCGTGGGATAGAGCGCGTAAATCACATAACCGCTCCAGTTGTCGGGACAGAACACTGGCCCGGCCGCGGGCTGAGCGGCGATGAATTCGACGGCGGCGATCGGCAAGCGCGTGGAATCGAAGTGGGCGTTCATTACGGAGTAGGAGCTTAGCCGGCCTTGATGGGCCGCGGCCCAGAGCGCGAACAGCACTGCGATCGCGGGCCAGAGATGCCCGCGCAAATTTAAGTCGAGGCGGGTCAGGTTCCCGCCGAGTTGCCTGATTCGCTTCAGGATGCGGCTCTCATTTTTTGCATGGTTCGAAAGCAGGGGCCCGGCGACCATCGCCAGCAGCAGGGCAGAGACGGGGAGGTTGCGGGCGGCGTAAAAACCGGAGGCGGTGGCAAACAATGCCAGCATTAAGTGGCTAGCCCGCCGATGCCGGGGATTGCGAACGAAAGCGAAGGCGATAGCGGAGACCAACACCAAAAAAAACCAGAAAGCTGCGCCATGGGGGGTGGGGGACTTGAATTCTTCTATATTCGACAACAAGAAGCGGTTGGATAGGTAATGTATCACATGAAGATGAAGCTTGTATCCATAGGGATTGATTAGGCTGGCGGCTAGGCAAAGTATCGAAATGATGGTTAAGTGGTGCGTAAAACGCCAAGTCGGAGCGTGCCGCTCGCGCCAGAATGCGGAAAGCGCGTACATGGCGAGGAAAACAAATCCGAGCAGAAATGCGGCATGCAAGTTTACCCAGAGCAGCATGAGAACGGGCAGGAGGTAGAGTGATCGCCCAGGTCGTCGCGGCTTTGGCGAAAGAACAGCAGGTCCTTCGCTTCGCTCAGGATGACAAAGTTTTTGCTTGCTTGTGTGCGGTGGGCTATCGTGCGGTTCGAGTCCCTGCGGCTTGTTAACTTGCTGTTCGCCGTCGTGCACTTTGCATAAGTCCTGTTCGCTAACGTGCGGGCCGCTGGCTTGCCCTTCGCAGTCGTCAGGCTCGATTTCGTGCGAGCCGCTGGCATGTGGGTCGCGGTCTTGTTGTTCGCTTTTGTCTAGCAACGCAAACCACAACACGGCCAGCAGCCAACTGACGATGTGAGGGCGGGCGGAGAAGTGAACGCTCGCGGCGGCCAGCGCACACAACAGCAAGGCGATGGCTAGAGGCAACGTGGTCCGTGCCCGAAGCAGCCAGTGCATCGTCATAGCGAAAGTCAGCGCGATCACGGATGCTGCCAGCAACTGGACTCCATTGAGGCCCCATCGGTTGTAGAGTCCGGCGAGCGCGGCGTCGTAGAGCCACTCCCATGCGAACCAGGGCTTGCCCTGCATGGTGGCGGAAAAGGAATCGATTTGGGGAATGGAGTGGGTTGCCAGAATCTGCTGCCCGTTGCGAATGTGCCAGCCGATGTCGGCATCGGCAAAGGGACGCGATGCCAAGGGGCCGGCCAGGAATGCCCAGACCAACAGCATGAAGATGAGGTCGGCCACGGACGGCAGGAGCCATCGCGCCGGCGCCACGGTCGCTACTGGGAATTGATCAGGCGCTGAGATTGTGGCGTCCGCAGTGTCCGGCATGGGTCAGTATACGGTGGGAGTCGGTCTCTGGCATTGTCGGTATCTGGCATGGATCAGCGCGCGGCGCAAAGTCAGCGTCCGCACGTCGGTGACTTGGACTCACCTGTTTGCGGTTCAGTGTCATAGTACACGACGGCTGCTAGGACTTCTGCTCATAGAATTGCAGGCAGAACGTGACAATTCAAGCAACGATGTGCACTACTACTTTGATGACCATCTGGGGCGGCACGGCGTTGACCAACGCGACCCTCCGGCCGTTCGCTTGATGGAAACGTTTTCACAAGAGTGGATTTTCATAGGGGGATAAGCCGATGAGACTTTCGAGCGTTTTGATCTACACTTTATTTTTGGTGCTAGAGTGTTCGCTTCAGGCACAGATGAAGAACAGTGAAGAGGCCCAATCGGCTCTTCACAGCTTCGTGCAAGAATTTTACGACTGGTACGTTCCAAAGGCGCGAGCCGACAATCCTGGTCCAGCTTGGGACATTGCCCTAAAAAGCAGGGGTTCCGTGTTTGCTCCTGTACTGGCCCGTGCGCTGAAAGGAGATTCAGAAGCTCAAGCTAAGGCTCAAGGGGAGATCGTGGGTCTAGATTTCGATCCCTTTCTCTCTGCACAAGATCCTTGCGGACACTACGAAGCGGGGCGCGGCGTTCACAAAGGGAAGAGCTATTGGGTAAACGTCTACGGTGTGTGCTCGGGCAAAAGGCATGAGAAAGCCGACGTAGTAGCTGAGTTGATTCAGCAGGACGATCATTGGGCCTTCGTGAACTTCCACTACCCGACGGACAGGGATTTGCTAGCCGTGTTGAAATCCCTTCGAGAGGGTCGCGAGAAACCGGCGAAGTGATTGCGGAAAGGAAGTATTCCTACGCCACTATGCTCGTTTTTAGGGCAAAAGCAGGAGACCGCTCAAAACCAACAAGTCACAACTATTTATGACAAGGAGTGCCTAAGAGCAGCCGAAGACCCAGGAGTATTCGAGAGAGTGGGAGGGGCAGCAGCCGCGGACAGCATAAATAGTCAGTCCCAGCACGAGAACCACATACACATCACGATTCCGAGGAACACCAATGACGACAACTAGGAGCGTGCGCCTGACTGTTCTCTGTCTCTGCCTGATGGTGCAGCTAGCGTGGCGGGTCAGCAATGGAGGAACGTCCACGTTGCGAACGTAAAGAGCATCTTCGCGATCGCGCCGTCGCCCGTGGGAGCCACCGTGCTGTTCTACGGTTCTGCAGAAGACGCGGAAGGAGAGTTAGTCACGGGCAACCTGTTCAGACTGCGACTGGACGGAGCGGAGAGCGATGTTGTGCAGTTGAAAGCTCCCGATGCGTCAAATCCCCCGGCACCGGTGTGGCAGTCGGACGGTAGTTCTGCTTACTTCGAGACCGATCAGGGTATTTATCAACTGAGTTCGGCAGGTGGGTCACCCGAGCTTTTGTGGAAGGGTTCATCAAAGGGGATGGCCATCTCTCCCGACGGTCTTTTGTTGGGTTTCTGGCGCGTGGAAAAAGGCGCTGACACTCTCGTTCTCTATGACCTGAAGAAAAAGTCCGAGGCGCGCGCTTGGCGGGTTCCTGATCGTTTCGAGAGCGACAAATCGGGCTGGGATCTGGCGTTCGCACATGACGGTCATGCTTTGTACGCACGCACTTATGACAAAACCAGCAGTACCCCGCTCAAGCGATTCGATATTACCAGCGGCAAAGTGGCGGTTGTGAGTCCCGATTGCTACGCCGATAGCGGAAGGCAAGGAGGCGGTGTACTTCATCGCAGTTTCAGGCACCGCGAGGAGCCTACACAAGATCGCCGCCACGGCTGCCCGTTCCAGCTTGGTGACGAAGGATTTTGGCTACAACAGTCTTTCTAGGGGCGGGAACCCGCGTTGGCTCATCTCTCAGGACTACCGCACCAAGCGGATCGTCATTCTCGATACTGAAACAGACGCGATCAAGTCGATAGGTAAGCACGATACCGCCGCCGTGCTGTCGGACGGCAAATTACTCGTGGTGAGCGGATCCAAAATCACGGTCGGAGACCCCCTCATGCAAGCCCGACGAGACTCCAGACGGCACAATCATATGAAACTCGCGCCGGCCCCATGCCTTCACCTCCAGCGGGCCGACGTTGACGTTTAGGCCACGGAACTCCTGGTGGAGCGCGTCCAGATCAGAGACGCCTATGCTGAAGCTGGAATTTTCGATCCACTCGCGATTGTTGTTCACGATCAGGTTGAAAGCGACCGAGCCGCGGGAGATGCCAGCCATCCCGTCGCCTTGCCACACGACGGTAAAACCCATCTGCTGGGTATAGAAAGCCAGCGCATCGGCCAGGATGCCGCCGGTCGCGATCATGGGAGTAATGGACAACAGCACTGCTGGTTTCGTGGCCATCTCTATTTTCCTCGCATTTTCAAGTTCGGAGTCTCACGGTTTAGTTCCACCGCAGTGAGCACGAGTTCGCGCAAGCCCTTCTGTTGCAGGTCGGCGACCGTCTTGAGCTTAACGTGGCGGATGCTCTTGCCGGTGCCTTCGAGCAGTTTTTCGGGATCGGGGAGCGAGGCCCCGCGTTGAAAGCCAAAGGTGACGTGCTTGCTGGCAACCATAAAAATAGCCAGCGGCCCGTTCCATTCGAAGGTGGGGACGCCCCACGGGTTGACGGTTTCTTCGACGCCGGGGACGAGTTGCTTCATCATCGCGCGCAGGGCTTTGGCGATTTTCTGCAGTTCGGGATCTTTCTCTTTTAAGAATGCGTTGATGCGCGAGGCGGGGGTGCCGGTTTTGCCTTGGACCATGTTTTTCATGGAAAGACGCCTCTCTTGGAGTTCGCGATGGCGAGGAAATTATGATCGGAGTCGGCAGAAGTGGCGGCCGGGCCTTGGGATTTGGGCGCTTACGGCTGGGTCGTCCCTCCGGGACTCGGTCGTTCATATCGCTGTTCCCAGCGCTGAAGCGCTGGGCTAAATTGGGGCGGCCCTTCGGGCCTGGA
>JBBQVN010000047.1:0-23643 GCA_038211475.1 Terriglobales bacterium
TTCGTTTGGCTATTGGCACTCCTCTGAGGAGACGTCAGGCGACGCCTGTGTCGCGGTCATCGCCGACGGTATGGGGGGCCACAAGGCCGGCGAGCAGGCTAGCAGGATCGCGGTGGACACCATCATCCAGGCTTTTCGCGACGCGGTCACGGCCGGGACAGTTTCCGAAATGCAGCCGCAAACCCTGTTGACGTCGGCTCTGGACAAGGCGCACCGTGCCATCCGCGACCAGGCCGAACGGAATCCAGGATTCAACGGCATGGGAACCACTTGCACCGCCGCCGCCATTGTCGGCGGGTGGCTCTATTTCGTGCATGTTGGCGATGCCCGGCTCTACCTGATCCGGAGCGACCAGATCCAACGTCTGACGCGGGACCATTCCTACACCGGACGCCTGGTGGAGTCTGGAATGCTCAGCGCGGAAGACGCAGAACGGCATCCCCGGCGCCACATTCTGACTGCGGCCTTAGGGATCGGAGACGAAGTGCAGGCCGACTCCTCCGAGAAGCCAATCCAGCTCCGCGCCAGCGAGGTGCTCGTATTTTGCACGGACGGTTTGTGGGGCTTGGTGAGCGATGCTGAGATTCAAGCTGCGGTCATCGGAAATTCCGCCGACTCCGCATGCCAGAAGTTGGTGGCTCTGGCCCTTGAGCGTGGCGGCCCTGACAACATCACGGTACAGATCATGCGCGCCGTTAGCGAATGAATTAGAGCGTTTGCGGTTAGCACTGAATTCGGCCGCCTGGGCATCGTCGCCGGGTTCGCGGCGCGCCTTCCCATCCATCCGTATAGCTGCGCAGCGCCCAAATCGGTAGAATCACATCGGGACCTCCGCTTGCTACTTTTTTGGATACTATTCCACGTTTTCGTCGCCACCATGCTGGGGCTGGACTTGGGGGTGTTCCACCGCCGCCCTCACCGCGTGAGTTTTCGCGAGGCCTTGTTTTCCAGCCTCATGTGGATTGCCCTGGCCGGCGCTTTTGCCGGGCTGGTGTTCTGGTGGCAAGGCCGTCCCGCAGGCTTGGAATTCGTCACCGGCTACGTCATTGAGCTCTCGCTCAGTATTGATAACCTGTTCGTCTTTCTCGTCATCTTCCGCTATTTCAAAGTGCCGGACCAGCATCAGCACAAAGTATTGTTCTGGGGCATTGTCGGCGCGCTGGTGATGCGGGGTTTGTTCATCTTGGCGGGAGTGGGTCTCATCCACCGCTTTCACTGGATTATTTACATTTTCGGCGTGCTGCTGATCTACAGCGGTTGGAAGCTGTTGCGGCAGAAAGATACCGCGGTGGACCCGGACAAGAATCCGGTGCTGCGATGGTTTCGGCGCATCGTACCCGTCACCGAGGAATACGAAGGCGGCAGTTTTTTTGTCAACCGGGGAGGCCTATACGCGACTCCGCTATTTCTGGTGTTACTAGTGGTGGAGACTACGGACGTACTTTTCGCGGTGGACTCCATTCCCGCCATCCTGGCCATCACGCTGAACGCTTTCATCGTGTACACCTCCAACGTGTTCGCCATCCTCGGCCTGCGCTCCATGTACTTTGCGTTGGCGGGAATGATGGAAGCGTTTGAGTATCTGAGCTATGGGCTGGCGGTGGTGCTGATGATGGTTGGCGCCAAGATGCTGATCTCCGGCTACTATACCGTCCCCACTTGGTGGGCGCTGGCGGCCGTGTTAACCGTGCTCGCGGTTTCGGTCGGAGCATCGCTGCGAAAGCAGCGGGAGTAGCGGCGGAGGACTTCGAGCAATCGCGGGACCGGTCCTCGCTACTCAAATCTGATGGCGCTTCCCTCAATTACCGAGTGCTTCAGAAATCGGGCGTCGTTGTGGACTGGAAAATCGATACGGTAGTGGGCGCCGCGGCTTTCTTCCCGCGCCAAGGCCGAACGGGCGACCAGCAGGCCAGAGGTTAGAATGTTGCGGACCTCGTGAGCGCGGCGGGTGGAGGGCGTTCCCGTCCTTGCCGCAAGCTCTCCCAGTTCGCTGATGGCCTGCTTCAGGCCTTTTCCTTCGCGCACAATGCCAACCCTATTCCACATCAGGTTGCGTGCCTGCTCAATCACTATTTCCAGAGCAGCGTCGTCGGGACTGGTGGCCCGCGCGGTCGAGGTGGCGAAGTCCTTCGCCGGCCGCGCTATCGGTTTGAGTTCATCCCGCATTACTGCCCCGGCTCGCGCGCCATAGACCAACCCTTCAAGCAGAGAATTGCTGGCTAGCCGGTTGGCGCCGTGGACACCGGTGGCCGCTGCCTCCCCCGCGGCATACAAGCCTGGCAGGCTGGCGCGCCCGTCGAGATCGGTCCGCACTCCGCCCATGGCATAGTGGGCTGCGGGCCGCACCGGAATGAGGTCGACCGCAATGTCGATGTTGTAGTTCATACAAGTCGAGTAAATTCGGGGAAAGCGCTGTCGCACGTGGTCCGCGTCCAGGTGCGTCAGGTCGAGATACACCACCGGGTCTTTGGCCTGACTGATGTCGATCTCATGGACAATTGCCCGCGCCACCACGTCGCGAGGCGCCAACTCCAACTGGGGATGGTATTTCGCCATGAAGCGCGTCATCTCGCTGTTGCGCAGCCTCGCCCCTTCCCCGCGTAGCGCCTCCGATAATAGAAAACGTGGGGCATCCTTTAAATACAGCGCGGTAGGATGGAACTGAATAAACTCCATGTCACTGATTTCCGATCCGGCCCGGTACGCCATAGCCACTCCATCGGCGGTCGCGACTTCCGGATTCGTGGTGTTACGGTAAAGTTGTCCCATGCCGCCGGTTGCCAGCAACACCGCGCGGGCATAAATTTGTTCGACCCCGCCCTTCTCGTTGATCAGCGAAACCCCGCTCACTCGCCCGTCATCGAGCAGCAGATCGGTTGAGAACTCGAACTCCTGCACGGATATTTGTTTCAACGTCTTGGCTTTGGCGTAGAGGGCGCGCAGAATCTCGCGGCCAGTGGAATCGCCGTGAGCGTGCAGGATGCGGTCGCGGCTGTGTGCTCCTTCGCGGCCAAACTTGAGCTTAGTGCCGTGGCGGTCAAACTCCGTACCCCAATTGATGAGCTCGTCGATGCGGGCGGGACCTTCCTCCACCAGGATTTGCACCGCTTCGCGATTGCACAGGCCGTCGCCGGCGACCAGGGTGTCTTGCAGGTGAAGGCTCACCTCGTCTTCGTCGCTCAGCGCGGCGGCGATTCCGCCCTGCGCCCATTGCGTGGCCGAGTCCGTCACATTGCTTTTCGCCATTACGGTGACGCGCCCCGCGGGAGCCAGCTCAATCGCGGCGCGCAGACCCGCCACTCCAGCGCCAATGACCAGAAAATCTGTTTCTCCGGCTGCAACTTTCATCTCAAAAAATGGTATCACGCACGCGCTCGGGCAGCCCCGAACACTGCATCGGCTATGATAAAACGACGTGCTCCGAATACCCGTACATGCGGCTTCGCGCGATTACGAAGTGTGGCTGCAAGCAGGGCTGCTGCGTGACGCTGGCCGCCGCCTCAAGCTGCTGCTGGGCGTGGGGCGTCCCCTGTTTGTAGTCAGTTCCGCCCCGGTGTGGCGCAAGTGGGGCGAGGTGCTGCTGTCTTCGTTCACCCGCGCTGGGTTTCGCGCGCAACTCGTCCTGATGCCCGACGGCGAACGCTCCAAGCGCCTGGCCACGGTGGAAGCGCTGGCGGAGAACCTGGTCCGTCGACGGGCGGATCGCGACGCGGTAGTGGTTGCGTTTGGCGGGGGCGTAGTGGGCGACACGGCTGGGCTGCTCGCCTCGCTCTACATGCGGGGAGTCGCTCTGGTGCAGATCCCCACCACGGTCCTGGCGCAGGTAGACTCGTCCGTTGGCGGCAAGACCGCAGTCAACCTGGTGGCTGGCAAAAATTTGTTGGGGACGTTCCATCAGCCTAAGGTCGTACTGATCGATCCCGAAGTTCTGACCAGTCTGAGCGACCGCCAGTATCGCGCCGGAATGTATGAAGCTCTGAAGTGCGGGGTCATTGGCGATACCCGGCTTTTTCGCATGTTCGAACAGAAGCGGACGGAGATTTTGCGTCGCGACCCAGCCATATTGAACCGCATAATTGCGCATTCGGTACGACTGAAATCTGCCACGGTCTCTGCCGATGAGCGGGAGTCTGGTGTCCGGCAAGTGCTGAACTTCGGTCACACCCTGGGGCACGCTTTCGAAGCTCAGAGCGGTTACCGGATGTTGCATGGCGAGGCCGTGGCGCGCGGCATGGTGGGGGCGACGCGCATTGCCGAACTGATTGGCTTGTGTGATGCCGTGACCGCTCGGCGCATCCGTGATGCGGTGGTCGGCATGGGCACGCTGCCACCGGTAAAATTCGACAGCCACGCCATCCTGCAGCGCTTGCGCTCTGACAAGAAAGCGCGTGGTGGCCAGGTTCGCTTCGTGCTCCCGCGAAAGATTGGCGAGGTGCACATCGTGGCCGGGGTCCCCTCCACAGTCGTCACAGCAGCGCTGGAAGCGGGTTTCGATTGACCAAAGGCGACGAAAGCCCGACGCGGGTGACCGAGACTGTGACCGGAACTGTGACTGGCGCTCTACCCGAGGGCGCCGCCGATCCTCAGGCGGCCGCGCGTGCGGTGCAAGAGATGTTCAGCTCGATTGCGCCGCGCTATGACCTTTTAAACCACGTGCTGTCCCTGAATGTGGACCGGCTATGGTGGTGGCGGGCCTCGCGCCGCTTTGACTCCATCTTGCGACGGGACGCCGCCCGCGTGTTGGATCTGTGCTGCGGAACCGGCGACATGACCTTCGCCCTGCAGCGCCGCACTCGCGGATCCACCACGCAGATTCTCGGCGCCGATTTTGTTCATGCCATGCTGTATCGTGCCACCCGCAAATACCATGCCGCTCAGCTGCGATGGGTGGAGGCGGATGCTCTGCGACTGCCGTTTCCCGACGCGTCGTTCGATCTGGTCACTTCCGCATTCGGTTTCCGCAATCTTGCTGATTACGACGCCGGCCTTCGCGAAATTGCCCGCGTGCTCAAGCCCGGCGGCGAGTGCGGCATTCTCGACTTCAGTGAACCTGAGGGCATCATGGGCCACTTGTATCGCTTCTACTTCAAGCGCGTGTTACCGAAGATTGGCAGCGTGATCTCCGGCGTGAAGGGCCCTTACGCATACCTGCCCTCATCGGTGGAGCGCTTCCCCCCGCCGCAGGAAATGCTGGAACGCATGAAACGCGCAGGTTTCAGTCAACCCAGTTGGACCGCGTACACGTTTGGCATTGCTGGTTTGTACTGGGGGAAGAAAGTCTAATGGGAGCATTTCAACATATGGGCGCACTTTTAACCGGAGTGCTGATCGGTTTCCTCGGCGGGCTTTTCGGCAAGGGCGGTAGTGCCGTCGCCACTCCTCTCTTAAGCCTGATTGGTTTCCCCGGCTTTGTCGCTGTGGCGTCGCCTCTCCCCGCCACCGTGCCTGGCACCGTGATCGCATCCGCTGAGTATTGGCGATCTCATCTCTTGGATTGGCAGATTATCGGCTGGAGCATTGCTATCGGTACCCCTTCCATCATCGCTGGTTCTTTTCTGTCGCACCGGGTGGGTGCCAGGCCGCTCTTAGTCCTCACCGGTCTGTTAGTGCTCGGTTTCGGACTCTCCTTCCTCCTCTTTCCCAGCGGCAAGTCGCTCGCTCAGTTTGCCGCCGAAAACCCCGATGGACTTCGGGCGTCTCACTGGCATGCGAGACTGGTCGCGGTCGCCATCGGAGTGGGCTTCGTTTCCGGGCTCCTGGCCAACGCCGGCGGATTTCTGCTGGTCCCCAGCTATACCTACTTCCTGCGCCAGCCCATCAAAAAAGCATTTGCCTGCTCGCTCGCGGTTTCCTCCGCGCTGGCATTGCCGGGCACCGTGGTGCATGCTTACTTGGGCCACATCTCGTGGCCAGTAACCGCTCTCGTCGCATTGGGGTCGATCCCATTCTCCTACCTGGGAGCTCGCCTTGCGCTCCGCACTCGATCCGCAAAACTCGAACGCTGGTACGGACTTGCGCTTGCCATTCTGGGGGCGTTCTTCTTGACCCGGATGTAGTGGGGAAGCCGATCCGGGGGGATGTTCTCTACGAAGCGCTGAAGGAATCCGCAAACGCTTCGCGGCTGGTGTGGGTGAGTACTCGCTCGTAGTCGCTGCCTAGCATCTCACGCAAGCGGTCGGTGTTCATGATGTACTGGCCGGTCATGTAGGGCATTGCATCGGGCGGGATGGCCGAGATCCCCAGCCTCCACATTAGTTGCAGTACCGCGCGCATGGCGGCCTTGCCGGGAACCCGAATCACTTTGGCCTGCGCGATGTCGATGCATTCCCGGAAAGTCATGGCTTCGCCGCGGGCCGCCACGTTCAGCACCGTCAGTTGCCCCGCTCCGTTCTTGGTTGCTTGTCCGGTATTCCCCTTGCGGCGCAAAAGCCACGCAATCAGCCGTGCCATGTCATCCACATGGATGAACTGAATCTTGTTGTCCAGATACCGCCGTCCGATGGGGAACATGCAGGGCAACCGCACGCCGCGCTCTCGCAGCTTTGCGGCGCGTGGACTGCGGCCGTTGGGGGTGCCGCGGAATGCACCCATCAGGTAGTTTTGTACCGAGGCTCCGGCAAAGATATGCGGTCGAAGAATTACGGTCGAACAATGACCCAGCGACCGCGCTCGAAACCGCACCACCTCATCGCTTTCTTTCTTGTGGATGGCGTAGGGGAGCGTGTGTGCCCTTAGCGGCAAGTCCTCGGTAGCAATGTCTGGGAAGTCCGGCCCATAGGCCGATACGCTGCTGGGAAAAATGAACTGCCGGATGCCGTCTTCGCGCCCGCGATTGACCTCGGCAATGGCCTCCATCACCCGCGCCGTTCCCGCCACGTTGATCTGCCACATCCGATCTACATCCAGCACCCCGGTGCGCACCGGATCAATCACAAAAGCCAGATGCACCACAGCCACCGGATTGGTTTCGCGCAGCAAATGAATCAGGGCCTGGCAGGAACTCTCCAGGCCCAAATCCATCTCGACGAAACGTTGCAGTTGCGTATTGCGGGGGGCGGCCAGGTCCACCCCAATCACCGTGAAGTCTTTCAGTTGAGCTAAGAGTCGCAGGCCCAGGTTGCCTGCAACTCCGGTGACCACGATGGTGGGTTGGGCCCCGTCCATTACTTCCGGATTGGCATGCCCGGGTGCCCCGGTGGCGGCGGCGGAGCCGAACCGAAGTAAGCCTCGTTCAGGTCGGTGGTTGCCGAGTCCTGAACCTTCTGCATGGAGTCCTTCATGCGTTGGTTCTGCAGCGTGCTCTTGATTTCGTCCTTCACTTTGTCAAACGGCATCACCGCCTTGGAGACGGTCTTGTAAATGAAGTGCCCGCTGGGATCGCTGATCACCTGCGAGACTTCGCCGGCTTTGTTTTCCATTACTCCCACATGGGCGGGCGGCAGGCCAGTGCGCCGAACATTCTCCATCTTGGTGGACGGAGTATTCGATTTAATGCCCGCTGCGTCAAAGGCTTCCTTCTGCAGCTTGTCGAAGTTTTCCCCGGCCGCAGCGCGAGTTCGCAGGCTCTCGGCGAGCTTGTCCATCGCTGCCTGGCTGGCCTTCTGGTCCGCTTGATATTTATCTTCCGCGGCCTTGTCCTTAGCGTCCTTGGGAGCATCGATCTGCTTCATCCGCGGCACGTACAACCGCTGCAGCGTCGCTTCTTCATAGCCACCTGGATTGTCTTTGTAGTACTTTTCCAGGTCGGCGTCAGAGATTTTAGCTGCCTCTTCTTGCAAGCTGCGGGTCACTTCCTGGGTCATGATCTGCAACCGCGCAAATTTCATCATCTGGTCGAAGCGGGGGTCTTTGTCCAGTCCGCGCTTTTCCGCCTCACGCGACATCAGCATGCCACGCGACATCACATTGGCGAGTTGGCGACGGACGGGTTGGGGCATGCCTGGCTGCAGAGCCTCGGCCAGCTTGTCGAACTCAGCGCGGGTGATTGCTGTCTTGCAGGCATCGCCCGTTGCGTTGTCATTGCAGAGGCCCTTGATGGTCATGACGGTTGCATCAGGCGCCACATTGACGACCGGCGGGGCTGCTGCTTCCTTCTCTTCCGCTTCTTCAGATTGCGGCTTCATGGGCGCCGTGCCCGGTTTCGGTTGCGCTACTTGGGCAGAAGCCATACCCGTTAACAATAATAGGACGAACCACGAGTTACGCATGCAGAAAAGCCTCCATTCGAAATTAGGGGGTGAAGTAAAATCGTAGCATATTTACGGGGTTTAAGTCGGTGTCAGCACTCGGCTGGCCGAGCCGAGCGAAAGCGGCGATAATGCAAGCATGAGCGGATCGCAAGCCCTATTCAACCCGGCCATCATGCGTGCAGAAAAACGCGCGGTGGCGGGCAATTCCGTACTGGCTGCGATTGCGATTACCGTGCTCAAGATCGTCGTCGGCGTGGCTACCGGATCGCTCGGCATTCTCTCGGAAGCGGCCCACTCGGGCCTCGACCTGGTGGCCGCAATTGTCACTTATTTTTCGGTCCGCGTCTCCGACAAGCCTGCCGACGCCGACCATCAGTACGGCCATGGAAAAGTCGAAAACTTCTCCGCCTTCATTGAAACCGGCCTCCTGCTGCTGACCTGCGTCTGGATCATTTACGAGGCCTTTAAGCGGCTCTTTCTCCACCACGTCGAAATCGAGCCCAGTCTGATCGCGATTGGCGTCCTGGTGTTCTCCATGGGGGTAGATTACTGGCGTTCACGCGCATTGGGACGCATTGCCGTCAAGTATGACAGCCAGGCGCTGGAGGCCGATGCGCTTCACTTCTCCACCGACATCTGGTCCAGCGGCGTAGTCATCATCGGCCTGATCCTGGTGTGGCTGGGGCGCAGATATCAGTTGCTATGGCTGAAAGAAGCCGATCCAATGGCCGCGCTGATTGTGGCCGGCATTGTGGTCCACGTCAGCTCGCGGCTGGCCCGGCGCACCGTCGATGCCTTGCTCGATGCTGCTCCCACCGGCGTTCGTGGGGAAATTATCAACTCGGTGCAGCGTGTGGATGGCGTGCTCGATGTCGAGCGCGTGCGCATCCGCCGCGCCGGCAACCGCTACTTCGCCGACCTTTCCGTCAGCCTCGCCCGCAACGCCACTCTCCAAAGCTCCGATCTTGTCGCCGACGTCGTGAGTGCCCGGGTGCAGCAGATTCTGCCCGAAGCCGACGTCGTGGTGCACGCCATCCCGCGCGCCAAGAAATCCGAAAACATTTTTGATCGCATTCGCGGCGTCGCCACCCGGCATAACTTTTATGTCCATGACATCAGCGTGCAGGACCTCGATGGCAGCTTGCATGTCGAGCAACACCTGGAACTGGACGAGAGTTTGCCGCTCAAAGTCGCCCACGATCAAGTGACCCTGCTCGAAGCCGAAATTCGAGCCGAAGTGCCGGAGATTTCCTCCATCCTCACCCACATTGAAAGTGAGCCTGCCACCATTGAGACCGGCGAGCAGATTGTCTTGCAGCCTGAAATCGAACAGCGCTTGAAAACCGTGGTGACCGAATTCCCCGAGGTGCTCGACGCTCATGAATTCCAGTTCAAACTGGTGCGCGGCCGGCTCTACGTGTCATGCCACTGCACCCTGCCTGACGACTTGCCGCTCTCGGCCGTCCACGACGTCCAAACCTCACTGGAAATCCGTTTTAAGCATGCTGCCCCGGAATTGTTCCGCGTCCTGATCCACCCTGAACCCATGACGGACAACCGTCGCTAGATTTTGGAGGCCTTTTATGATCGAAGCCACCGTTGCCTGGACCGACCACGAACGATTTCTGGGCGTCGCCTCATCCGGTCACGCCCTGGTCATCGATGCGGCCAGCGACAAGACCGCGAACTCCCCCATGGAACTCGTCCTGCTCGGCCTCTGCGGCTGCACCGCCAGCGATGTCATCGGCATTCTGCGCAAGAAGCGCCAGCCCTTCGCCGGCTTGGAAGTGCACGCCTCCGCCGAACGCTCCGAAGGCTATCCCTCCGTGTATAGCGCCATCAAACTGATCTACCGGGTCAGCGGCAAGGTCGATCCCAAAGCCATGGAAGACGCGGTCAAGCTTTCCAAGGAAAAATATTGTTCCGTCTCAGCCATGCTGCAAAAGACCGCCAGGATTACATTTGAGATTGAGTACGTAGCCTAGCTCCGGGCGCGACAGCAGAGTGACGCTCGCGTTGGCTTATAGCAAATTTTGCAAAAGCCCGATGACTGGAAGACGACCGGAAGAATGACCGGAAGATGACCAAACCTTTCGGGGATGGGCAGTGAAGAACGCAGCCAATAAGCCTTTCTACATTACCAAGGAAGATCGTGTTTGACGCCGCTTGTGGCGATGCTCCAGATTCAAGGAATGCTGAAATCGATGACTGATGATTTTGAAAGTCGTGGTGACGAAGGCACGCTGGTTGGTTTCTACTCAGGTGCCATTCCCGATGCCCAAGGCCGACGACTCGCGGTTATCCAATCTTGGGGATTCGACGAGCTCGAGCACACGCACGACTATATTCAGTGGTTGTTTCCTCTGCGGGAACGCAGCCCGGTTAATCCCAGCGCGCCGATCCTGGACTCTGAGGTCATCGCGGCATTTCGCTCAAGGCGGGATTTGCAAGATGCCTTGCTCCGATCGCTAGAGACGATGCTCCGCTTCTATGGGTTCAAGCTCGATTGTTCCGACGATCATCCTAATGTGCGATGTTCGGAGCAGTTCGATGCACGAGCTGCCAACTGGATGACTCCGGGGAACCACAATCATCTCCGCATTACGCGCATTCTGATTTGCTTGCGGACCCTTGGCTTCAGCAGTCATGCGGAGGCTGTTTTCCGCGCGCTGCAGGAGGTCTACCGGAGCGAGACGCAGGCGAAGAGCCGAGCCATTTCCGAGGAATCGTTTTCGTTCTGGAAGAGCGCTGCAGGACTGGAGAAATAGTTTGTGGCGCAACTCTAATTATTCTGATGGGGTAGTCCTCGCTCCCGGTCTTTTTCCTCGCAGCCCCTAACGGCTGCTAAGATGGCCATCACCCGCATGGCCACGCGCTCCCACCCTTTTCGCGGTTATTTGTATATCGCTACCGCCACGCTGCTCTGGGGAATTGCGGCGACGCTCGGCCGTGCCGCTTTCACCGGACGATTGCTTCCCGTCGGACACTCGCTTCGTCCCATTGACCCGCTCATCCTGTCTCAAAGCCGCGCCGGATTTTCGCTGTTGGTGCTGCTCCCCGCGCTGCTGATCACTCGCGGCGTTAGGTCGCTGAAGTTGCCTCGTACCGATCTGATCCGTTGCTGCGTACTGGGCGTGCTGGGCGTCGCCGCATCCAATTACTTCTATTATTTCGCCATCCAAAAGACCAACGTCGCCACCGCCATCATTTTGCAATACACGGCGCCGGTTTGGGTGCTCCTGTACATGGTCGCGCGCAGACTTCAGAAGCCCAGCCTGAAGCGCGTGCTGTCGGTCGGCTTGGCAGTCGTTGGTTGTGCGCTGGCCATTGGGGTCGTCGGAACCGGCGTTCTGAAGATGGATCCCCTCGGTCTGATCGCCGCCTTCCTCGCCGCGTTCTCGTTTTCTTTCTACAACATCGGTGGTCACGACTTGCTGGAACGTTACGACCGCTGGAAAGTCCTGACCTGGGTGTTGAGCGCGGCGTCAGTGTTTTGGCTGTTCGTCAATCCCCCGTGGAAAGTGGTCGCCGCCCACTATGGTGCCGCCGAATGGTTGTTCATGCTCGGCTTCGCCCTGATTTCCGTGCTGGCGCCGTTCTCGTTCTATTTCGCCGGTCTGCAATATCTGGAGCCCACCCGCGCCATTGTCGCCAGTTGTCTGGAGCCAATTTTTTCGATCGCGATTGCTGCAGTGGTGCTAGGAGAAGTATTGCGTCCTTTGCAAACCTTGGGGATTGTCGTGGTGTTGGTAGCCATCGTGCTAATCCAAATGCCGGAGCGGGGCGGGGATGCGGCCATCGTCGAGCCCATTGAGTGATGTCGGATGCTCCTCTGTAATCCACTTGCACTCTTACGCCGCTATTCCAATTGTTTTCCTTTCGTCTCGGGCAATTGCGTCGCCATCAACGCCGCTAGCAGAAACGCCGCTGCACACAGATAGAAGGCCCATCCCAAGCCTTTCACTTGTCCGACCCGGCCGATCACATAGGGAGCTACCGAACTTAGGGTTCGAGCCCCATTGTAGGTGAATCCCAGGGCCCGAGCCCGCACCCGCGTGGGAAAAATCTCGCTGCCGATGATTCCCGAGCCAGAAAAAAATCCCGTGCCGAAAAACGCCACCACCGTCCCCAGAACCAACAACACGCCCGGCGACCGTGCCACCGCATACAGCGGGACCAACGCCGCCGCCGCTAAGGTGTAAAGCATGAATGATTTCTTTCGTCCCATGTGGTCGGCCACCCAGCCAAAACTTAAGTAGCCGGGAAACATGCCCGCCAGGTTCAGTACCACCAACAACGTCGTAGTCCCCATCACCCCAAAGCCGCGGCCACCCTGCTCCACCGGCAACGACAAATAGGGCGGGATCCACGTGAATAGCCCCCACCATCCGAACATCCCAAAAAAATTAAGCAACAGCAGCGCCACCGTGGACTTAAGGTAAGGCGCGCGAAAAATCATCCCGAATCCACGCTCGCCGCCGGCTTCTAGAGAACGAAGGGAAAGAGGACGACGCGGAAGGGAATCAGTCCCACTCCCTGCCGCCGCTTGATCATGCTGCTTCTGCCACATCTCAGATTCCGGCACCCGATTCTGTATCCACAACGTAACGAACGCCGGCACCACGCCCACGAAAAAAACCATGCGCCAGTTGGCGTAGTGCAGTACGATTCCGGCCACCATCGCCGCCAACGCATAGCCAATTGCCCACGAACTCTGCACCATGGAAATTGCCTTGGCCCGTAATTCGGTCGGCCAGGTCTCCGCTACCAATGTGGCGCCCGTGTTCCACTCGCCGCCCATTCCTAATCCCAGCAGGAAGCGAAATGCCGCCAGCATCAACACGCTCGTAGCAAGGCCGGAGGCGAACGAACAAACCGAGTAGGTCAGAATGCTCAACATGAGCGCCCGCTTCCGACCGATGCGGTCCGCCAGAAACCCGAACAGCACTCCTCCCATGCCCGAAGCCAGCAGCGTCAGAGTGTAGAGCAGGCCCGAGGTGGCCTTGCTCATGCCCAGGTCGCGCATCACATGGGTGAGCACCAGAGCGTAGAGCATGGCATCGAAGGCGTCGAGCATCCAGCCCAGCCCCGCCGCCAGCAGAGTGCGCCGCTGCCCCGCTGTGGCCTGCTGCACAAGTTGAATCGGGCCGATGGCCATGTGGCGCGAATTGTAACATCGTGGTTCAATCGAAGCAGCCCATGCCCAACTGCGCTCAATGCGGCCGTGAACTTCCGGCTTTCTCCGCCGGAGAAACGAGCCCACTTTGTCCTGACTGTCGCCGCTCTGCGCTCCAGCCATCGTCACCCGAAGCTCAGTACACCTCGGTCGCCCGCCCCGCCCCACCCCAACCCGTGCTCACCATCGGGCTGGTGGCCATCAACGTTGCCGTCTATCTGCTGATGGTCGTCCGCGGCGTCTCGCCCATTTCGCCTAACACCGAGCAGTTGCTGCAGTGGGGCGCCAACTTCGGGCCGTTCGCTCTGGGCGGACAACCCTGGCGCGTATTTACTTCGAACTACGTCCACATCGGAATCATCCACATCGCGCTCAACATGTGGTGTCTGTGGAACCTGGGCCGCCTCGCCGAACGCGTATTCCGTCCCGTCACCATGTTCGTGGTCTATACCCTCTGCGGAGTAGCGGGCAGTGTCGCCAGCCTGTGGTGGCACCCTCAAGGAGTGGGAGCGGGCGCATCGGGAGCCATCTTCGGACTGGCCGGCGCCATCATCACCGTGCTTTATCTGGGAAAGCTACCCATCCCCAAGGAGGCACTCAGGCCCATTCTTAAGAGTGTCGTGTACTTCGCGGCCATCAACCTGGTTCTGGGTGGCACCATTCCCGGCATTGATAATTCCGCCCACGTCGGCGGCCTGGTGATGGGCCTGGCCCTGGGCGCCATACTCGGCCAGGTGCTGATGTGGCCTCGCGACTCCCGCCTTCGCGCCGAACTGCTGACGTTCGCCGCCGCGATTCTCCTCTTGTTAAGCGCGGGATGGTGGTTGCAACGCACACACGGCGAAGACCCGCGACTCCGCATCGCCCTCGTCAGCTTGCAAAAAAACCAACCGGACGACGCCATCGCCACGCTGGTCCCGTTGCTGCAACAGCATCCCGACAACAGAGTCGCCCTCTTCCTGCTGGGTAGCGCCTATACCCAAAAGGCCGACCATGCCGCCGCAGCGGATTCTTACCAGCGCCTGCTCGCGCTTGATCCCGAGAACCGCAACGCGCTCTTCTTGCTGTCGCAGGCGCAACTCAAGCTGGGCCAGACTGGTGATGCAATTGCCTCGCTTGAAAAACTCGTGCGGCTCGATCCTGAAAACCCTTCATTGCAAAGCGCTCTGGGAACCGCCTATCTCGCCGCAGGACGCCAGCAGGACGCCGACGCCGCTTTTGCCAAAGCCGCCCATACGACCCCGCAGCGCCCACGGCATCCTGTCCACTAGTCCTTACTCGCCTTCGTCCGCCGCCTCCTCCACCACCAGGTCCACCGCATGTCCCCGAATCGCATAGGTCAGCTTTTGATCTTCATCCGGCTTGAACATCACTTGCATGGGTTGCCGCTGCCACTGCGGCGCGGGACACTCCGAGTCCGGTTCGTCCTCTCCCGCCGCGTCGCCCAGTGCTTTTTTTAGCACGGCTTTGCGCCGACCCACCTGCGCCACCATGGCATACAATTTCTTCCCGTCGTCCGAGACGCCGCAGTAGGCCACGTAATCGCGATACCAGCTCGCCGCCGAGTAGTACGGATCAAACTCCGGCAGGTTGATCTGCGAGACTCGTCCCGTCAGCCGGTCCACCATCAACCATCCTCCACGCTCCCATCGCCACCGCACTCCTCCCGATTCCTGCGGCAGGTTGTCGTTCAGGCGAAACGCTCGACGCACCACGAACAGTCGGTCCGTGACCTCATGCGGCGTCCCCAGTGTGTATTCCTTCAGCCGCGTGTCCACGAACAGCGCCCGCACTTTCAAGTCCAACGGCTTCTCGCCGACATACCACTTCACCGGCGTCCACCTGCCAAAGCTGATGACGTGGGGTTTCGGCGTTGCCTCCAGCCCACGGGCGCACAATAACACCAACCCGACTGCCAACCATTTCATCCGCATATCGCTAGCCTAGGCATGCGGCCTCCCGATCCGCAATGACGCACCTCACACCACTTTGGTCGTTCCCAGACCCCCGGGCTCGCGCTTTGGCATTGACCTTCCGGATTCCTGCTGGCACCAAAAGTTGTTGGAAACCGCTACAATAGTTTTAGTTTGTGTCCATGAGTTTCCCGCTGAAGCCTCGTACCGATTCAGTTGCCGGCAAGTCCACTCAGGACGGCGCTGCCGCCAAATCCCGGCGCCGCGCCCAGAGCATCCTGATTGTGGACGACAACCCCAACAATGCCGAACTCCTGCGCGCATTGCTCGCCGCGCGCGGCTATCGCTGCAACACCGTCGAGCACGCCGAAGAAGCGGAAACTGAAATTCGCCGCGAGCCCCCCGACCTTATCTTGCTCGATGTCATCATGCCGGGGAAATCCGGTTACCAGCTTTGCCGCGAACTTAAGAACGACCGGGCCACCCGTCTGATCCCTGTGGTCCTCATTACTGGCCTCATTGATCGTCTCGACCGCATTCAAGGCATCGAAGCGGGCGCGGACGATTTTCTCAACAAGCCCATTGCTCCCGAAGAGCTCTTCGCGCGCGTCAAGTCTCTCCTCAAACTCAAAGAATTCACTGACGAACTAGAGAACGCCGAGTCCGTGCTCTGCACCCTCGGACGCAGCGTGGAATCGCGCGACCCTTATACCGAAGGCCATTGTGAGCGCCTGTCTCGCCATGCCTACGATCTGGGTTCGCGACTGGGCCTGGGCGATGAGTCGCTGACCGCGCTGCGCCGCGGCGGGTTCCTGCACGACCTTGGAAAGATCGCCATCCCTGACGAGATCCTGAAAAAAGACTGCAACCTCACCCCCGCCGAGTGGACGGTAATGAAGCAGCATCCCGTTATCGGCGAAAACATTTGCCGGCCCTTGAAGTCGCTCCGCCTGGTGCTGCCCATCATCCGGCACCATCACGAGCACTCCGACGGCAGTGGCTATCCCGACGGCCTCCACAAATCCGAAATACCGCTGCTGCCGCGCATTCTGCAAGTGGTCGACGTCTACGATGCTCTCCGCACCGCCCGCCCCTACAAACCTGCACTGACTCACGAACGGTCGGCCCAGACCATGCTTCAAGAGGCCAAGGCTGGCCTGTGGGATGAAGATCTGGTAGACGAATTCTTCCGCATGTTGCAGGAGCAAGAACAAGTCGCTTGAAGTAGAGACCAGCGGTGGCGGGACGTTCGACTCGCCTCCTCGTCAATACAAGTCCCTCATCACGAACTACCGCTCCCGCCTCTTGTACAATCCCCCAGTCCGTCTTTCTGGCCCCGCTTTGCGATATAGCCTCATCATTCCGGCTTACAACGAGAGTGTGCGCATCAGCGCCACCCTCGATATTGTTGTTAGCTACATCGCGCAGCAACGCTGTGACGCCGAAGTTCTTGTCGTCAACGATGGCTCCCGCGACGACACCGCCGCAATTGTCCGTCGCTATGCCTCCTCTCACCCCCAGATCCGCCTCCTGGAAAACGAAGGCAATCGCGGCAAGGGCTACTCCGTTCGTCACGGCATGATGGAAGCGACTGGCGACTACCTCCTGTTCAGCGACGCCGATCTCTCCGCTCCTCTGGACGAAGCCGCGAAACTCTTTACCTCGCTTGATCGCGGTGCGGACGTCGCCATCGGATCGCGCTGGCTCAATCCCGAACTGCAAACCGTCCGCCAGCCCCTATACCGCCAACTCTTCGGGCGCATTTTCAACCTGCTCCTGCGCCTCGTGCTCCGCCTCAAGTTCCGCGACACTCAGTGCGGATTTAAGGCCTTTCGCCGCGATGCCGCCCGCAAAGTTTTCTCATTGCAGAAAATTGAGCGCTGGGCTTTCGATCCTGAAATCCTCTACCTCGCTCGCCATTTCGGATACCGTATCGAAGAAGTTCCCGTCCGCTGGTCTCACGACTCCGGCACCCGCCTTCATCCTGTGCGCGATGGCTTCGTTATGGCCGGAGAAGTTCTGCGCATCCGCTGGTACTCGCTGACCGGGGCCTATCGCCCGCCCTCCGCCTGAGCCTTCGGAACTGCTATCATCCTGTTTCCGCCATGGCCCCCCTTGTCACCAGCGTGCTGCTCGGACTGGTTGCCGCCAGCGCCAATGTATTCGGCGGCGCCATCATCGTACAAAAGCAGTGGGAACGCCGCTACCTCAACTACTTCATCGCCCTGGGCGCGGGCTTCATGCTCGCCACCGCGCTGGTCGAAATTGTTCCCACCAGCCTGCAACTCGGCGGACGCAACGCGTCCTTCCTCATCCTCGCCGGATATCTCCTCACTCATTTCTTCGAGCACACCGTCACCCCGCATTTCCATTTCGGCGAAGAAACCCACAGCGACGAATTCCGCCACACCCACACCGGCTACTCGGTGCTGATGGGCCTGGTCATCCACACTTTTTTTGACGGCATCGCGATTGCCTCAGGCTTCCTGGTCTCTCCCTGGCTGGGCTGGATTATTTTTCTCGCCATCTTCCTGCACAAGATTCCGGAGGGCTTCACCGTGGCGTCGGTCATGCTTGCAGGCGGTAGCAGTCGAGGCACCGCGTGGGGTGCGTCCATTGTTCTGGGAGCAGCAACCCTGGCGGGCGTGCTCACCATGGCAGTGTTCCGTCACCAGGTGGCCGCGGGACTCCCACTCTCCGCCGGCGTCACCATCTACGTAGCCGCCTCAGACCTAATCCCGGAAGTCAATAAGCAGCCAGGAGTAAAAATGGCCCTGGTAGTATTTCTAGGCGTGGCTCTGCTCTTCGCTCTCGACTATCTCTTCCACCTGCACTAGAAAAATCCGCTCGCACGAAACCAAAAAATTCGCCTGCATTTGACCAACAAATCACTTGCACTAATCCAGGAACTCCGCTTGCACTAGACCAAGAAACCTCGTCACAATTTGTCATCCCGAGCGTAGCGAGAGATCTGCATTTGCCGTTTCCTCGTACTAAACGTATGGGTAGAAGCAGCTCGATGGGTGCCCCATCCTTGTCGCGCCCTTTGCGACAAGCGCGGGAAAACGTCCGCCGAAATCCTCAACCAACCCCGCCCGAAACTCGGAGCCCGAAACTAGAAACTAGAAACCGCCTCACTCCCCGGTCAAATACAGCCTAGCCACTTCCTGCGAGATTTTCCCGGGATCGGCCTCGGCCAGGTTCGCCAACACCACAATGCTCAACTTATCGTCCACGTAGCGCGAGATGTGGGTCTTGAAGCCCTGCCACGAACCGCCGTGCTTGACCACGCGATGCCCATCCTCGACGGTACTCACCCAGGCAAAACCATAATTTCCCGAATTGCGCGTGCCGTCATTGAGCAGCACCGGGGTCCACATCAATGCCAGGTCGCCGCGCTTCAGCAGTTTTTCCGTGTACAGCGCCGCATCCCACTTCGCCAGATCCAGAATGGAGAAGTAGAGGCTGCCATCCGCCGTGGTATTCACCTTGGGCGCCACCCACTCCTGGTTCTTCCACTCGCCCTTCACCAGGCGATAGCCCGCCGCGCGATTCGCAACAATATCTTCCTCGCTGATGATGCGGGTCGTGCGCATTCCCAGCGGACGAAAAATCCGCTCTTGCAGCACGTCGCCATAAAACTTGCCGGTCACCCGATGAATCAGAATCCCCAGCGTGGCATATCCCAGGTTGCTGTAGCTCCAACTGCTGCCGGCAGGAAACGCCAGCGGGATGGAGTAGATGATTTTCAGCAGGTCCTCTTCCGAGTAGTCTTTGCGAAAATCAAACTTATCGGGATAGTCGGTAAATCCGGCGGTGTGGCTGAGTAAGTGCCGCACCTTCACCGATTTCCAACTGGCGGGCGCATCGGGAAAGAACCGGGTCAACGGGTTGTCCAGACTGATTTTGCCGTCTTCCACCAGCATCATCAGAGCCGTAGCGGCAAACTGCTTGCCCACTGATCCCGACTCAAACACGGTTTCCGGCTTCACCGGCACCTGGTGCTCAAGATTGGCCAGGCCATATCCCTGAGCGCGAATGGTTTTCCCATTGCACGCCACCAGCACCGCTACGCCCGGAATCTTCTGCTGCGCCATCTCGGCAGTCACCACGGCATCCAGCTTCGCATCCGCCACCGCGTGGCCACACTCCTGCCCGAACGCCGACACTGCGAAACCAATCAACACCAGCCACAGAAAAAGTTTCATGGGAGACCAGCTTAACCCACTGAGAGGCAAGCAGCCAGCCTACGCGCTTGTTGGTTCGAACGAGAAAATGTCGTATCAATTGCAAGATAAAATGTCACCCCGTTGAAGATAGGGGGGACATTATTTTGGAGCATCTACACGCGAGAAATAGGGCTACCCCAACTTTAGGGTGTATGATTCACGGACTTGGGTTCGATCGGCAAGGAGTGTGCCATGAAAGACATTCCGCGCAATGTCCTGACTTGGACAGAGCATCCAGTTCCGCGCCGCTCTGGTGACACAGTGAGCTCAAGGGTGAGAATCGGCCTCGCAACCGCGATGCTTTTCGGTTCGCTGGCGGCCCGAGCCGACTGCGTCCCAAAAGACAACCAGGCGGCTTTCAGCACGAACTCCAATTATCAAGGCTCGTGCTCGGTGCTGGGGATCGGGGACTATCCCACCGCGACCTCCATCGGTTTGCCCAATGATTCCATTTCCTCGCTTCGCGTCGGGTCTGGCGTGCAAGTGTATGCCTGTCGCGACGAAAATTTCGCCGGCTCCTGCGTGCTGATACACGGCAACCACCCGACCATGGCGAATACTGGAATGGACAATGATCAAATCACGTCCCTTAAAGTTCAGCCGCTCAGTGCAGCGCTTCCCTGCGAGCCTGGTCCGTTGCAAGTGGCGCTTTACAAGGACGCTAATTACTCCGGTGATTGTCGGCGGTTGCCGGTCGGGGACTATGCTTCGGCCACCTCGACTGGGTTGCCCAACGATTCGGTGTCATCGATCCGCGTTGGGCCGGGCGCTCAAGTGAGGGTGTGCAGTGAAGCCGATTTTGGCGGGACCTGCACTCTGCTGACGGCGGATGCGCCGTATCTCGGCAACCTGCCGGTTGGGAACGATCGCTTGACCTCTGCCAAGGTGCGGCCGTTGGGTGCTTCAGACACTCCCCAGGACTTCGATCCGCGGTGTAGTGACAGGACGGCAAAGGGCAAATTCGATTGCACCATTCACAACCCGATCGTAAGTCGGCCGGAGTGGGTCTATCCAGCCGTTGTGTTTGCTCCAAACGACAAGGTATTCGTTAATGGGGATGGCTGCGTGCAGACCGGCGGAAGCGGTGACAGCTGGAAGCGCTATATCAATCCTGGAGGCGGCGGCGCTGACCATCTCTATCATGGCCTGGTGCGCGTTCCCACGGGGCGGCTGTCGGGAACGGATGTCGGAAATACCATGACCCGCATTGAGCACGTGGTGGGTCGGCCGATCACCGTGACGGGTGACGGCGTACCTGAATCCGAGCTCGTCCTGCATCTGGGATATGAGGACGATGATTACACCGACAATGGCTACGACCGGCACGATAATGGGACCGAGGATCAATGTAAGGGCGACAATGGAAATGATGGCGGTCCGGCGCATGTAACCATCACCATCTGCCGTCAGACCACTGAACCCTGCACTTCCATGGAGAGCCGGTTCCCGTTCAATGTACTTTCCGATCACGTCGATCCCAATGGGTTTCTCTATAACCCCCATTGGAGTTGGCAGGATCGACAGGCCAAACGGGGGGATATTCCTCCGGGATCGGTTTGCCACGATTTCTCGATGCGCAACTTAAGCACAAATCTCGATGCTTACAATGTGCCAAACCTTCCCGACTGTACCGATCAGGCCGGTCAAGACACGTTGAATCTAACGTCGGACGTCAGCGTCAACAATGCGGCTTGCACCCTTTTTGGCGCAACAGTACATGCGTTTGGTGGACATGTCAACTGGTTTCCGGTGACAGTCGAAGGCTCGGCGAACCCTGTGACGCATGAAGTCTGGGATGACGACTATGACTTCTCATTTTACGTGGATGGCGACGATCAGGGGTCGCTGTATCTGAATCCGGGAAGAAATTATCTTCACGCGGAATTTGACTCCGACGAAACGGTTGATCATTTCGCATCTGAACCCTGGAGATTGTTTCGTGATGCAGTGGATAGCAATACTGCCGCGCAGAGACAACTCAAGACCTGTCTGAGTAACCCTATTACCTGCCCAATTCCGCTGCAGGAGGCCGCTCAAAAGTTCGCAAAGATCACTGGTGATCGCGCTGCGGCACTGTTCTCAGGTCACGCCATCGCCACCGGCGTATTCGGATTCGATGGCGAGCACGGCGGGAAGACGGAACTGCATCCGTTGTATGCGCTGGCGACTAACGTATGCACTTGGGACGCATCAATGAACCAGTGCAAAACGGAACGCGATGCGAAAGACGATGTGTGGCTGATGTTCGTCCGCAACCGGGGCGATGAAGGGTTCTGTTCCAGCCAGATCTGGGCCGGGGGCTTCGACGACTACACCTTCCGCTTGCCATGGCGCGACGGGATGACAGACGTTGAGGTCAATTGGGACTTGACCCAATTTGAAGGCAGTCAGGGAACGTCGGATAAGCCGGAGGTCAGGATTGTTCCGCCTTTATTTGTTCACTTTAGTACGACCACCCTCGGAGCTATGGACCGATCGCTTAAGATCGAGTCGCCAGGCGTTTATGTGACCTTTCATCTTGGCTACCCTACCGTAATTTCCGCATCGGGCAGTTCAGCGTCAATTCCGTTTGTCGACGGCGCTCTGCATCTGATCTGGAAATCATCGGGGAGCGGTGCGGGCGTCCTGTCGACGTTGGGCGGGGGCATTATGACACACATTGGCGATGAGGAAATCAATCCGGACGCCGAGCACCAGTTCTCGCGCGCCATTGATCATCTCGCGCCCCGGGATGCTGAGAGCGTGCGCAGGGCCAATGTTGCCGATTCGGCTGCACCCATTGTTCACCGCATGTCTCGGGGCGTCGTTACCAAGGCGGATGCCACCGTTGGCGCCGCGCCTGTATCGCGCACGTCCCGCGTTCCGCAGTCAGTGTCCGGGCCGGTCGGGGCCGCAAACTCGAAGAATACTCGGGATGCCGCGCGGATTCATGCGCTGTGCGTGGCAACCAACAACAAGCCGTATGGTATGTCCGAATCCGTCTGTCAGCCGCCCCGAGTGCGAGATCACCGATCCGATGTACGCGATCATCGCTAAAGGTTGGCGCGCCACGCGGGAGTACGCGGTTTAAGTTTCAGGAAAGGAGTATTCGCATGAGCGGGATTTTGCAAAATGTCAGCGCGCTGTCAGTAGGCCCCCAGGCAGTCAGCGACCCCTGCGTGTCGGTGTACAACCGGCAACAGCATATCGCGTATCGCGACCAGGGCGGATTCATCTGGGACTCTTGGTACGACGGCGAGGGCGGGTGGCACCTGCAACAAATCAACGGAATCGATGGCAAAACAAGCGGCCCCTTGGCGGTTGCGGGCCCGTTCATCTGTGTCTTTCACGAGCAGGTGCATTTCGCGTATCTCGATAACACAGGAATCATTTGGGACTCATGGTACGACGGTCACGGGAATTGGAAGGTCCAGGAGATTAATTTCTTTAGCGCCAACGATGTCCCAGCGTTTATCGACAGGCGCCCCGGCGCTCCGCTCCCAGTGGTAGCGGTTTGGACCGATGGTAGCGATTCACAACAACACTTCACCTATTTGGCCATTGAACCGTTTGGTTTCACAGACATTTTCTGGTCTAGCGGCGACTCATCCATCTGGCCCGGCATCATCGAAATCCCCGCCCTGTGGACACACCAAACCTTTCAAGACACCGGCGTGAAACCTGGGAGCAGCCCCGTCTTAGGGGTCTTTGGAAATCAGCAGCATGTTGTTTACATTGAAGACTCCACGGGGACGCTGGTAGATCACTGGTACGATGGCGACTCTCAGTGGAACGTTCAGAAAATCACTGGGCCTTCCGGCAACACGAGTGGTCCACCGGCTCTGCACGGTACGCTTCCCGCGATCTGGGTCGATCACACCAACACCCAACAACATTTTACGTATGTAGGCGTCGATCGCGTCATTTACGACGCCTTCTGGGATGGCGACAACTGGCACCTGGAGAAGCTCACTTCCGGTGGTAAGACCCAAGGTCCAGCGGCATGGAGCAGCCCCAGCGTTTGTAACTACCAACCAACCGGCGCCGCCAACAATGCGGTTTACATCGCCTACCGCGACCACCTCGGAGTGGTCTGGACCCTTGCCTATACGAATGGCAGCTGGTTTGCATTCCAAATTAAGAATCTACCCTTCGGT
>JBBQVN010000048.1:0-23053 GCA_038211475.1 Terriglobales bacterium
TCATTGGCTGCGTCGAAGACGGGCGCGGTCAGCAACTCGGTGTGCGCAAAAATGTCGCTGACAAAGAGCTGTGCAGAGGTACCGGCCGTCAGAGATTCCAGTGGCACCAGCGCGGTTTGGGTGGCGATCTCGGCAAGTTTATGCTTGTGCGAGTTCCCGACCACCAAAGAAACTCCTGGCAGTTTGGCCAGTTCTTCCGGAGCGCGCTGGGCATAGCAGCCCGTCACCACGATGGCGGCGGTGGGATTCTCGCGTTGGATCCGCCGAATATAAGCCCGGGCATCCTGGTCCGCTGCCGCAGTCACGGTGCAGGTGTTTAACACCACGATTTGGGCATGGCGTGCGGCTTCTGCCCGCTCCATGCCGCGGTCAAGAAACTGACGCTCCACTGCGGCGCCATCGGCCTGGGTCGCGCGGCATCCGAAATTCTCGATGTAGAAACTGCCCACGCTTCTATACTAATTCATGGCTTGCTGACGGTTTGCGGGCGCAATCGCAATCCAGGGCCGTGATTTCAGCCATTACGTTCTCGGTAGCATGATTCTCGTATCCTGATCCACAGTCATGAAGCAGCGCATTCTACTGGTGGATGACGACGCGGCGGTCCGGCTTACTATCAAGGCTGTGCTTGAGCTTCACGGCTTTGAAGTGGACACGGCTGAGTCCAGCGCGCAGGCCATCCAAAATCTGCAGGCATCGTGCTATGAACTGGTCATCACGGATATCCGCATGGAAACCGACGACGCCGGACGTAAGGTAGTCGAGGAAGCTGAGCGCCAGACGTACCGTCCCGCGATCGCGATTTTGAGCGCATTTCCACTCGACCAGACGCAGCCAGGTATGGGTGCGGTGTTGGTGAAACCCGTGGGTACACAGGCGCTCGTGGATCGAGTGAAGGGGCTGCTCGGCGAGCACCACCAGCGCAGAGATTGAGCACTCCTGGGTCGGCGCGGATATGGATCGGGCGTAAATACTGCGTAGTCCATCAGGCGAGCACGACCGGCGTGATCGATTTCCTCTGCCGGTCCCGCTGGAGAGAGCTCGGAACGAGCCGGTCCCCATCTTTAACCGTCCGGTTTCGACAACGTTTCGACAACATTTCGACAACGGGGGATGCGCTGCCTGCCCTTCATTCACGGGACATCAGGCGGGTGCGGACGATGCTGAAGAACCGCGCTGGCGTTGAAAGCAGTCCCGGCAAAACACCGGGCGCCCCTGGGTTGGACGAAACGGGATGGTGGTATCTTTGCCGCACTGCGAACAAGTAGCGCGGGTTTCCACTTTGCCGCTACCGCGACTGCTCGAGGGCGCAGCCACTTGGGCCATGCGCTTGCTCTTGCAGGCACGGCACCGCTTAGGTTCGTTCCGAAAATGCTTGTCGGAGAAAAAACTCTGTTCTCCCGCGGTGAAAACAAACTCGGCTCCGCAATCGATGCAGGTGAGAGTCTTGTCCTGAAATTCCATGGAGAGATGCTCCCTTCGGCTTTCCCACAAAGCTGAAACGCTGGCGACAGGGGAACTGCCGCACGCCCCACGATGTGAGTTCTGTAACACCCCCCTCAATCTTGGTGCACCCTGGATTCGGCCCGCCGCGATTGGTGACCCAGCGCGGATTACGTCTATAAAGCCTGAGGAATGGAAGCGTTACTGCCGCCCAAGGAGCCTTGGGCAAAAAAGGGAAACGGGCCGCTGCCGGGGCAGCGGCCCGCAAAAAATTACTACTCTGCTTCTTTGCGTGCCTTTTTTCGGCTGCGCTTGCGTGCCAATGCTTCTTTCACGCGCTTCTTTTCTCCCGGTTTCAGGTAGAAGGAATGACGTTTCACTTCTTTAATAATGTCTTCCTGCTGCACCTTGCGTTTAAACCGGCGTAGCGCGTTCTCGAGGGACTCGCCCTCTTGAAGTCGAATTTCCGCCAACGAACAACACCCCCAAACCAGCCCTGATCAGGGCCTCCCTTAAGTTATTTCAAGGTTAGATAGTCCAAGTCAAGCGAAAAGTCAAAACTTTTGAACGTAAATGTAAAAAGCCTTTGCCTTCGCACCGGGTTAGAACATGAATTTCAGCGCCAACTGCAGCTGCCGCGGCGCATATGCGCTGGAAGGTTTTAGATAACCCGTCGACTTTTGATAGTACGCCGGATAGACTTTCGATCCAGCTTTGGTCGAGTAGGGAATGAATTGCGCAGCCAGCCCGCCGAAAAAATCGTCGGTTGTGAGTAAGCGCTGGTTGGTGTGGTTGAATAAATTGAAGACTTCCACCATCAGATCCAGCTTCAACTTCTTTCCTATGTATAACTTGCGCGTGGTGCGCACGTCGGCCGTAAAGTAGTCGGGGCCCACCGATGAATTTCTACCAACGCCCGGGAGTCGGTCGTTGCTGGAGTTGTCATCCCCATTGGCATCGCCATCGATTTGTGCGGTCACCGGACGCCCGCTTCCAATGGTCACAACCCCGGCTAACTTCCAGTCATCAAAAGCTTTAGCCAAAAGGGAATGCTGCCCGTTGAAAGGCTGCGGCTCTCCGATCCACGAGAACACCAGGCGATGCCGCTGGTCGGTGACGCTCGATCCTCGCTCGGAAGAAGTGGAGTAAGAATTTTGTACCACTGCGGGATGTCCTGCCACCAATGCATCCTGCACGTCATCAATGGCGTGCGCCCAGGTGTAGGCCAGCCGGAAATACAAACCGTTGGTCATGCGCCGTCGGAGCGACACGGTCATGGCGTGGTAGACACTTGAAGACGCACTATCGAACTGGTTGATCGACGCCAGTTGCGGGATAGGCCGCGCCAGTGGGTTGATGCACGGCGGATACGGACAAGTCATCGAGCGCGACATTTGCCACGTCGAAAACGAAGCGACATCGTAATATCCCAGCACATTGACGCCTGAGTCGTCATAGATCGGGTACGAGTAGTTCACTGGCTCGGGCAGGTTTACGTCGCGGGACCGGATGAGGTTTTGTCCATGCACGTAGAGGTAAGACGCGCCCAAAGCAAAATGCTCGGCGAACTCGCGCTCCAGGTGCAGGCTCGCTTGATGAACCTTGGGGGTGCGGAAGTCCGGCGAAAACGCAGAAATCTCTGTGGTTGAGTGGCTGGCTAAATCCGGCGGAGCTGCGCAGAACGCCGCCATCATTGCGCAACTCACCATGGGTGTGGGATAGGTTGGGAAGATCTGGTGGTCGTAGAAATCCGCATTCTTGAGGAGCAAGTGAGTTGCCGCCATCCCGTTCTTGGTGGCCACGGCGGAGGTGTAGATCTGCGGCACCCGAGTGTAGAACCAGCCATATCCGGCGCGAATGACCAGCGGCCGCGCGTGCCCCAGGGAATACGCCAGACCAATCCGCGGGGCGAAATTATTGTCATCGAACGGGACCTTCCCTGACGCGGGCCATAGCGGATTCGACGTCAATCCCTTGGTGGAGAAAGTTTGCAGGTCATAGCGCACACCCAGGCTCAGGGTGAGGCGATTGGTCACCCGCACCGTGTCCTGCAGAAACGCCGAGTACTCGTTGGTATCGGGATTCGATTCCGACGATCCGAAATTCTGGATGTAATAGCGCGGCACCTGGTGGGCATAGGCCCGCAGCGGAGTGGTTTTCATCCCCGCCAGCTGTGGCTCGAAGGTGAACGGGTTCAAACGAATGTTATCGAAAATATATTCCCCGCCGAAGAGCGACGGAAAGAAGTTGGAGGTCCAGGTCAAGAGCGCGTCTCCGCCAAACTTCCAGGCGTGGCGGCTGCCTTCGAGACTGAAGGTTTCCGCCAGATGCAGGCGGTGTTCGCGGGTTCGGCGGGGCAGGATGGACGAACGGCCGAATCCGTCTAACACGCTGGAGATGCGGGTGCGGGGATCGCTGGAGTTCGCAGTCGATTCCTGCAGGTCGCGGGAAAACTGCGCCCGCAAATGGCTGATCAGCCGCGGTGTGATCCCGCTGGTGAGCGAAAGCGCGATGCTCTCGGTAGCCACGCTCTCTTCCCCGTTGCCTGATTGAGTGTAGGCGGTGATGGGGCTCGATGGATCGAAGAACACGTTGTTCTGCCCATGGTGCTGCGAGGTGCTGAGCCGTGCCGAGAGATGGTTGTGCGGGCTGAGAACGGTATCGATTTTTAGGAACCCCGCATTCCCGAGCAATGCTGACTGGTACTGGCCGGCCATGGCGTTGAGTTGTGCGGCAGCGCCAAATACCAGAGCCTTGTCGCTGTCTTCATAGTCTCCGTGAGACAGCGGCTCCGGCCCCCTCAGGGGCACGAGCACCGTGCTGCCATTCAAAAATTGCACTACGGTGGGGACGTGGAAAATGTGCTGGTCGAAACCCGCGAAGAAGAAGGTCTTGTTGCGCTGGATCGGCCCGCCGACGGTGAACCCGAACTGATGCTGCCGGTCTTTCGGCTTAAAGGTCAAATACGCCGGGGTAGCGTTCAGCGACCGGTCCCGCAGATAGTAGAACGCGGTGCCATGCCAATGATTGCTGCCGGACTTGGTGACAACGTTCACCACTGCGCCGCCAGACCGTCCCAACTCCGCTCCATAGGCGTTTGATGATACGCGGAACTCTTGCACCACTTCGTTGGAGAACTGATAGGGCGCGCGATATCGTCCGCGGGCTTGCGAAAAGAATCCATTGTTGTTGTCGGCGCCGTCGACCAGAAAACTCGACTGGAAGCCGCGGATGCCGCCGAACGATAGGTCCCCGTTGGAGGTGGAAGTCATGCCACGCGGGTCTTGGGTTACGCCTGGGGTGAGGAGAGCAAGATCGGTGAAGCGCCGCCCATTCAGCGGCAGGTCGCTGATGGCGCTTTCGTCAATCAACGCGGAAACCGAACTGGGAACAGTCTCGACCAGCGGCGGCGCGCCGGATACCGTGACAGTCTCTTTGGTGCCCGCGACCCCGAGCTTGAACTCAAGAGGGGTGGTACCGCCGACATCAACATGCAATTGCGGCGAAACCTGAGGTGACATGAGGCTGGCTTCGGCCCGGGCAGCATAGTCGCCGGGCGGGAGCAGGTCGAAGGCAAAGTTTCCGCTGTCATCGGTCGCGGTGGTGTAGCGCTGGGCAGTGGCGCTGTTGACCAGTATGACGCTCGCCCAGGCCACGCGATTTCCGCCGGCGTCAGCGACCGACCCGCGCACCGCGCCGGTCGAGGCATCTTGCGCCGTGACCAATACCGTCGCGAGGACCGTCGCAAAAAGCGCGGCGAACGCCATCCAACCACAGAAACGGAGAGAGAACAGACGGTTGTGCCCGGCCGAGCGAAACATAGGAATCCACCTTCGTCCGAAGAGTTTGGAATCGGAGGGGATTCCGGGGAGACCTGGGACAACCTCTTCTATATATCACTCCGCCGCAGCGGAACGATGTGACCCAAATCACGTCGTTTTGGCCGTCGCCGCGCCGTCCAAAACGGAATGCGGGTCCTTCGCTGCGCTCGGGATGACAAAACAGTTTCGAGTTTCGAGTTTCGGGTTTCAAAACCTGCGGCGGTCGCGGTGGGGCAAATGCTTTATCACAGTGGGCAGGGTTTAAAGCAGGTCCTTCGCTGCGCTCAGGACGACAAATTTGGATGGGGGACGCAGCGGACTGCAGATAACTCTCCTCGCTCGGGACGACAAACCTGGATGCGGGGCGCAGCGCCCAGCAGATCCAAAGGAGCCTGCAGATCCAAAGCGCCCTATTCAACTGCGATGGATCCCAAATTCTGCGGGAACGTCTTGGCCCGTGATATTTTCAAATATCACCCATGATCCGGTCTTATCAAGGCATCACTCCGCAATTCCCCTCCACCTGTTACGTGGACGCCTCGGCCCAGCTTATCGGCGACGTCAGGCTCGGCGAGCGCTCCAGCGTCTGGATGTGCGCGGTTTTGCGCGGCGATGTGCACTCCATTCGGGTCGGCTCGCATACCAGCATTCAGGATTGCAGCGTATTGCACGGCATGAAGGGCGTTTATAGCGTTACGGTTGGCGATTGGGTCACGGTGGGCCACTCGGTGACGCTGCACGGATGCGTGGTGGAAGACCGCTGCCTGATCGGCATGGGCTCCACGATTTTGAATGGCGCGGTGATCGGCGCGGGGTCCATTATTGCCGCGGGCACGCTGATTCCCGAGAAGACGATTATCGAACCGGGCTCCCTCTGGATGGGGTCGCCGGGCAAGTTTCGCCGCAAGCTCGACGAAAAAGATCAGGAAATGATTCTGCAGTACGCCCGGAATTATCTCGGCTACACCGAATCGTATTTGGCGGAAGCGCAGATGGGCGGCGAGATGAATGTGAAAGCTCACGATTCCAAATGATTAAAGCCATCCGAGGCACGCGCGATCTGCTGCCGCCCGAAACGGCGCTGTGGAACTTTGTCGAGGCCGCGGTGCGCGACGTGTTCCGCGCCTACAATTTCCACGAAATCCGCACTCCCATTTTTGAGAGCACCGAACTGTTTGCCCGCGGCGTGGGCGAAGATACGGACATCGTTTCGAAGGAGATGTACACCTGGGAGGATCGTGGCCGCGCTGAAAGTGATCGCGGACAATCCCTCACCCTGCGTCCTGAGAACACCGCTGGAGTGGTGCGCGCCTACATCGAACACAAAATGTGGGACCGCGGTCTGAGCAAACTTTTCTACATCGGAGCGCAGTTTCGGCGCGAGCGTCCGCAGAAAGGACGCTACCGGCAGTTTTATCAAATCGGCGCTGAAGTCATTGGCCCTGCGACCGCAGGCAGCGAGTCACCAGCCCGCGATGCCGAGATTCTCGAGATGCTAGCCACGCTGCTTGATCGCCTCGGCATCACCGGCTGGACGCTCGAACTGAATTCCGTGGGTTGCCCGAACGACCGCGCCAAATTCAACGAAGCCTTGCGCGCCGCCCTCTACCCCGTCGCCGCTAAAATGTGCGCCGACTGCCAACGCCGCGCCGTCACCAACCCGCTGCGTGTGTTCGATTGCAAGGTGCCAGAGGACCAGCCGATCATCGAGACCTTGCCGCGCATCTCGCAGTTTCTCGACGAAGGCTGCCGCACTCATTTTGCCGAAGTCCGCGAGATCCTGACCGCCGCTGAAGTTCCATTCACTTTGAACGACCGCCTGGTGCGCGGCCTCGACTACTACACGCGCACGGCGTTCGAGTTCACGCACGGCGCCTTGGGCGCGCAAAACGCCATTCTCGGCGGCGGACGGTATGACGGCCTCTCGGAAGCTCTGGGCGGCCCCGCTGCGCCCGGCATCGGTTTCGCCATTGGCGAGGACCGGTTGGTGATGTCGCTAACCGAATCCGCCGAAGCGGCCTTGCGCAAGCCCGACGTTTACGTCGCGCCGCTAGGTGCAGGAATGAACCGCGAAGCCGCCCGCCTGGCCCGCGAACTTCGTCGCCACGATCTGGTAGTCGAACTGGGCGACGAAACCTTCCGCCTGAAGAAGTCTTTCGAAACTGCCGCCAAGCTAGGAGCGCGCTATATCCTGATTCTGGGCGAGAACGAAGCCAAGTCCAATATGTTTGCCGTAAAGAATCTGGCCACCGGCGAGCAGCGCTCGGTTCCGAGGGCGGAGTTGGCGCAGAGCATTCAGTAGTTTGGCAGCCTTGTTGAAAATATTCAGACCCTTCTCCAACCCAATTGCTTTGCGACACAGAGCAAGAGGCAGCTTGGTTCCGAGTTTGCTCCGCGGGACTCGCTCCGCTATAGTTTTTGGAGTATGTACAAAGACTTTACCGCCACCGATCGCTGGACGAAGAAAGCCGTCCATTGCATGTATCGGGCTCTGATTGTTGCCATTGCAACGCGCCATGCCGATGCGGTGGACATCAAATTTCTGGTCGATGGCCGGACGGTGTGGGTGGCCCTGCCGCACCCGGCATGGGTCGAGTACAAGAAGCGCACTGGCCTAACGATCACCGATCCGCTGGCGATCGAGATTGCGGGACACTATCTGAAATCTGCTTTGGAGTCGGGCGAAGGCTTGGGCCGTGAAATGTACTCCCTCACCGTGGAGGAGACGCTGGCTCAGTTGGATGCGGTGGTCCAAGACTTTGAAGCCGCAGCGGCGCAGTAGGGCTGGCGTCGCTTTGTTTCCCGCCTACCGAGTTTCTCCGCAGGAATCGATGTCGGGGCCTTGGTCACTGTCGAAAGCAAAATTCATTCCGTTTCACACCCGACAGCCCCAGCCCCACCGAGCCCACTAACTGATCAAACCGCAAAGCCCACCGCCAGCGCAGCCATCAAACATCACACGGCCCTGTGACGGCAGACCTATCTGCGGACTCTTTGGGAGGCGAAAATGGACGGTAGTTTTCGAGCGGCGGGCCAATGAATCGCGTGGCACTGGAATGCGGCTCGGAAATGAGGGACAATAGTTGTTTGTCTTTATCAGTGGTCGCTTTGGTGAAGGCTGCGACGAATGAACTTGGAAAGTCATTCTGCTGGCCTCAGCCGGCTAAGCGATATTTGATCCCGTATCCGAGTGAGAGGTCTTTATGTCCAGCATTGCTATGGAAGTAGAAGCTGCCAGCGGCGAAGGCAAGAACTACAGGCTGGCGAGGTGGGTGGAGGAAGTGGCGCAGATGTGCCGGCCCGACCGCATCCACTGGTGCGACGGCTCGCCTGCGGAATACCAAGCCATGCTGCAACTGATGATCCTGTCGGGGGTGGCCGTTCCCATCAACCCTGAGAAGCGGCCCAACAGCATCCTGGTCAGGTCGAACCCGGCTGATGTGGCGCGGGTGGAAGACCGGACCTACATTTGTTCGGCTAAGAAGGAAGATGCCGGGCCGACCAACAACTGGGAAGATCCGCGGAAGATGAAGGAAAAGCTCGCCAAGCTCTACACCGGGGCGATGGTGGGACGCACTATGTACGTGATTCCGTACAGCATGGGTCCGATCGGTTCTCCCATTGCCAAGATCGGGGTGGAGATTACGGATTCCGCCTACGTCGTCACCAACATGCACATCATGTCGCGGGTGGGAACGCGCGTGCTGGAGGTGCTGGGGACCGAAGGCGAGTTCGTCAAAGGTCTGCACTCCATTGGCGCGCCGCTGGGTCCGAACGAACAGGATTCCACCTGGCCGTGCAATTCCGAGCAGAAATACATTTGCCACTTCCCGGAAACGCGCGAGATCTGGTCCTACGGTTCGGGGTACGGCGGGAATGCACTGCTTGGTAAAAAATGCCACGCGCTGCGAATTGCTTCGGTGCAGGCACGGGATGAAGGCTGGATGGCGGAGCACATGCTCATCCTGAAGCTGACCAATCCCGAAGGCCGGGTGAAGTACATGACGGGAGCCTTTCCCTCGGCCTGCGGCAAAACTAATCTGGCCATGCTGATTCCCACCATTCCAGGATGGAAGGTGGAGACGGTCGGGGACGACATCGCCTGGATGAAGTTTGGAGCAGACGGACGGCTGTACGCCATCAATCCGGAATACGGATTTTTTGGAGTGGCGCCGGGCACCAGCATGGACTCGAACCGCAATGCCATGTTGACGGCAACCCGGAACACGATCTTCACCAATTGCGCTATGACGCCGGACGGCGACGTTTGGTGGGAAGGCATGACGAAAGAAAAGCCAGCGCAGTTGATGGACTGGCTGCGGCGTCCGTGGACCCCGGAAACCGGGAGGAAGGCGGCGCATCCCAACGCGCGGTTTACCACTCCCGCGAAACAATGTCCGGTGATTGCCACCGAATGGGAAGATCCCAAAGGCGTGCCCATCGACGCCATTTTGTTTGGCGGACGACGGGCGGGGATTGTCCCGCTGGTGACCGAGTCGTTCGACTGGCAACACGGAACCTTCCTGGGAGCAACGGCGAGCAGCGAGACCACGGCGGCGGCAGCGGGCAAAGTGGGCCAATTGCGTCGCGACCCCATGGCGATGCTGCCCTTCTGCGGTTACAACATGGGCGATTACTTCGCGCACTATTTGGCGATTGGCGCCACGCCAGGCGCGAACCTGCCCAAGATTTTCTACGTGAACTGGTTCCGTGCCGACGAGCAGGGCAAGTTTCTGTGGCCGGGATATGGCGAGAATAGCCGCGTCCTCAAATGGATTTTCGAGCGCTGCGACGGCAAAGCACAAGCTGTGGACACCCCGATTGGCCGGCTGCCCAAGGCCGAAGATCTTGACACCGAGGGTCTGAACATTCCGGCGGCGGCGGTGCGGAAGTTGCTGGAGGTCGATCTGGATGGTTGGCGTGCCGAGGCGCCGCTGATCAGGGAACACTTCGCGCAGTTCGGAAGCCATTTGCCCGCGGGGCTGAATCAGGAAGTGGAGAAATTGATCCAGCGGCTGGAGATGGCGAAATAGGGATTTGCGAAACAGGTAGGAAGGGTTGGAAAAAAACCAGGGCGCGGTCGCCCTGGTTTGATGGTGTGAATGTAAGGGGTTAGACTCTCTTGACTGCCCTCACCAGGGCCACCAGAATGACCGCGCCAACGATTGCGACCAAAATACTGTAGATGAACCCTCCTCCTGCCAGAGCCGGGTTGAGGAGGCCCAGAAGCCAGCCGCCCAGAACGCCGCCGAGAATACCCAAAATAATGTCGCCCACGACTCCGTAGCCAGAGCCCTTCATGATCTTCCCTGTCGCCCATCCCGCGATCAGGCCTGCGATAATCCAGAGCAACCAATTCATATACGCCTCCTCGTTAGTCTATGGAACAGCAGAATTTTAGCTCAGGCGGGAAGATTAGGCGCAGGCTAGGCCCGGTGTCAAGCTGCAATTCTGTGATTAAATTGAGGAGTATGTTTGCGCGGAAGATTCGGGTGGAATATGAGCAAGGCGGGGTGAGGCAGGCGTGCCTGCTGAAATGGCTCGACAGTTTTTCGATGCGCAATTTCACCAATGCCAGCGTGTTTGACGACACCTTGCCGGTGGCCGATGGGTGCATGGAGATTGGGGCGCAGGTGCCACTGGAAGAACTCAAGGCGGCGATGGAAGACTGGTTCCGGCGCAAGAGCTACTTGCCAGCGGGAGCGGGGTTGTGGGTGGAGGAGGCGGGAGCGCCGGTGGTATCCGCCATGAGCGATTCGCCCCACCAGCAGCGGATTTAAGCAGTCGCGGCTCTTGTATAATTTCGAGTTTGCCCTCTAATGGGGCGATGGGGAAAAGGACATCATGCCAACTGATATCGTCATGCCGCAGATGGGCGAATCCATCTTCGAAGGCACAATCACCAAGTGGTTGAAGAAACCGGGCGACAAGGTCCAGCGCGACGAACCGCTTTTTGAGATTTCGACCGACAAGGTCGACGCCGAAATTCCTGCTCCGGCAACCGGCGTGCTGCAAGAAATTCGAGTCCCCGAAGGCACAACCGTACAGGTCAATTCGGTGGTGGGGACCATCGCGGCGGAGGGCGAGGCCGCATCAGCCGCGAAAACCACAACGGCTCCCGCGACGGCGACAGCAACTGGTCCCGCAACTGGATCAGCGACTGGATCAACGACCGAGTCAAAGCCAGTTCCTGCCGCATCCGCCGCCGCGGCCGCAGCTTCCACGTCTGCATCGTCGGCTCCGGCGGCGCAACTTCCGGAGGCGGCTGTCGGCCAAGCCGAGGAGGGCGAAGAGGCGTCCGATGTGCGTTCCTCCCCCCTGGTGCGCAAGCTGGCCCGCGAGAACAACGTCAATCTATCCCAAGTGTCGGGCACGGGAACGGGCGGGCGCGTGACCAAGCAGGACGTGATGGCATTTCTGGAGAAGCCAGTGGCTGCTGCGTCGAGCCCAGCGGCCGCGTCGAGCGCCCCGGCTCCGCGCTCCGCTGCTCCGTCGGCTACTAATCCGTCCGCCCCGGCTCCGTCTGCTCCGGCTCCGCGCTCCACTCCACCGGCCCCCGCGGCGTTCTCCGGAGACGTGGTGCCCATGACCCAGATGCGCAAGATCATCGCGCAGCGCATGATCGAATCACGCCGCACCAGCGCTCATGTGCACTGCATGTTTCAAGTGGATCTGACTCGCATCGCCCACCTGCGGAACAAACTGAAAAACAGTTTTGAGCAACGGAACGGAGCGCGGCTGACGTTCATGCCGTTCTTTGTGCGCGCTGCCATCATCGGACTGCAGCAGTTCCCGATCTGCAATGCATCGGTCGAGGGAGACAACATCCGCTATCACCGCAACGTCAACGTCGGCATCGCCGTCGCACTGGATTGGGGATTGATTGTTCCAGTTCTGAAGAACGCTGGGGAGATGAATTTCCTGGGTCTGCAGCGAGGCATCGCCGACCTTGGAGAGCGTTCTCGCTCCAAGAAACTGATGCCGCAGGAAGTGGAAGGCTCCACCTTTACGGTCACCAACCCGGGTCAGTTCGGCGCGGTGTTCGGACTGCCCATTATCAATCAGCCCAACGTGGCCATTATGGGCGTCGGCGGAATTACCAAAATCCCCATGGTGATGACGGACAAGGAAGGCAACGATTCCATCTCGATCCGTTCGGTCGTCAACCTTACCCTGGGCTATGACCATCGCGTGATCGACGGTGCGGTGGCCGACCAGTTCATGGTGGTAGTCAAGAAGGCCCTGGAGAATTGGGGCGAGGAAATCGGATAGTTATCAGGTTTGCGAAGACGACCCCTGCTCCGGCAGGGGTTTTTTTGCCGCCGTAATCACCGTCATCGCCGCCATCATCATCGCGGCCAGAAGACGCCCGCCACCAGGAACAGGGCTTGCAGCGCAGCGATGCCGATGTAGATGCGAGCACGCCATTGGGAACGCCGCAGGTCCCGGCCTACATCGCGCGCCATCATCTGCACATAGTCCAGAACCAGCGGGCTGGGTTCTACCACTTCTGGCGTCGCCACCAACGGCGCAGACCATCCGGCAGGGAGCGGCTCAGGAGTCTTGTCCGGATAAAAGACCTTGGGCGTGGGGATGACCGAGGACCAACTCGGCAACTGCAGCCAGGCCGCGGGGAGGATGTTGACGATCGGCGGCGAAGTCAACTCCAGGGCAGGCTGACGCTCGGGAGCCACGCGGTCCGCCAGATTGCGCAGCAGGGAAGTCCACCACATTCGGCTCAACTGGTCGGTGATCAACTCTCCCACATCGATGGGACTCGATTCAAGTTGCAGAGGCGGCAGAACCTCGGGCGAAATGACGTCGCTAAGCCCGCCAAAGATGGTGCGGTACCAGGGCACGGCCAGCCGGTCTCCAATGAGCATTCCCACTTCGATCGGGCGGGAAGTCAGTTGCAATGGCGGCAACTTCTCGGGCGCAAGATTATCCCGCAGGTTGCCGATCAGCGACCGCCACAGTGGCGGGTCCCAATCTCCAAGGGAAAGAAGGTCGAGCTCGAGATGTGGGTCTGAAGCCATGCTCTATTAGAGTCCAAAACCGACCAGTGCGAAGTCAAGATTTGTATTCGGTAAAAAAATTTGCCCGTAGTTACCGCTCGGATTTACCGCTCGTAGTCACTTGTTACTGCGAGTGGTTACTGCAGGTGGCACCGGGCAATGATGTCGCTGGCAACCGTGGTTGCGCCATCCAGAACATCGGGGAGGGGATGCGGTGCATCGGCCACGCATGCCTGTGTTGTATTGCTGGTGATGCTGTTGGAATAAATAAGCCCCAACGGAACCGCCGATGTGTCATCCAGACCACCAAACAGGAAATGCACGTCGGTCTTGGGGTAGCTCAGTTTAGCGCCCGGAGCCAGGATGCTGTCGGAGAGGAACAGGGCCTGATTGGCGGTGCTGCCCGACTTCACCGCGTCGCTGCAAATGGTGGAGTTGTAAGCGTCATCGATGACGTTCGAGGATCCCTTGTAGCACAGGCTGACAGCGCCTTGGCCGCAGGAAGTGCTTGCGTCGGGCTGATTGCAGATGCAGCCATAATCGATGCGGGACATCGGCGGGCCGCTGGTCGGCTCCACCATGGAGAATTTGGAATCGAGGCCAAAGCGGGCCAGTGCATAGGAGATGGCGGCCGAGCCTCCGCTGTTGCCGGTTCCGCACATGGGCGCGCTGGCGTTGGAATTGTGGATGTTGGCATAGATCCACAGCGCGGTCGTGGCGTAGCGGCAGGCTAAATGTCGAACCCCTCCGGGCCCGGTCAGCCAGCCACTCGGTACCGCCGTAGTGAAAGGCGAGCCAAACGATACCTGCACCGTGGTGTAGCCCGCGGCCAGGACATTTTCGACGGCAGTTTTGCCGCTTTTGAACTCAGAATCGTAGAGACCGCTGCCCCCGGTTCCGATTCCAAACAGGACCGTTCCCGTCGGGGTTCCAGTCGGCGTATTTACCTTTAAGTAAGTACTCAGATCGGCAACACCGGGGCACGATACGTTGAGCTTGTAGCAAGTCGCGCCAGAAACGCCTCCTCCGGGACAAGTTAGCGTGGAGTGGGTGGTGACCGAGCCGAGAGGATCAGTGGCAGACAGTGTGACCGATGACGGCGCGGAGGCGGTGGTACTGTCCGCCTGGGCGACGGCAGTGACATTGACGGCTACGGGCGTGGGCAGCGTGCCGGGACCGATGTAGAGTCCCGTACTGTCAATGGTGCCGACAGTCCCATTTCCACCGGTCACGCCATTCACTTGCCAGGTAACGGCGGTGTTGGTAGTTCCCGTCACGACCGCGCTGAACTGTGTGTTGGCTCCTAGTCCCAGAGTGGCCGAAGCTGGAGTAACGGTTACCGAGATTCCAGAGGCGATGGTCACTGAAGCGGAGGATGACTTGCTGGCGTCGGCCTGCGACACGGCGGTAACGGTTACCATTGCGGGATTGGGGACGGCAGCGGGGGCGGTGTAGAGGCCCGCGGACGAGATAGTACCCACGGTGGTATTACCTGCACCGATATTGTTAACTTTCAAGTTAACGGCGGTATTGGTCGTGCCCGTGACGGTCGCGCTGAATTGTTTCGTCGTGCCAATGTTAACCATCGCCGAAGCGGGCGAGATCGCGATGGCCACCGCTGGAGGCGGGGTGGTATAGCTGCTCGAACCGCCACAACCGATAAAGGTAGTGACGCAAAGGATGACGACACAGAGGTTTACAGCAGCCAAGATATTTTTCAAGAAATCCTCTTTTGACGAAATCAGGCGAGAGCAAAACGGTGGAGACCAATTACTGTCATATTTTCATGGCCATGAAGGCGCTGTCAATCGGCACTCGCGAGTTGGCGCTGCGAAAACCACTGCGCTGAGACTCTTTCGGTATGATGTTGGGCTAGCGTCGAAAAGGACGCGCGGTGTTGAATCATGGAAATTGTGAAGAAGGTGCATGTGATTGACTCTCACACTGGGGGCGAACCCACTCGCCTGGTGGTAAGCGGCGGCCCCGACTTGGGTCGCGGTCCTCTGAGGGAACGGCTGCAAAGATTCCGCCGTGAACATGATGATTTCCGGCGGGCGGTAGTCAATGAGCCCAGGGGTTCGGACGTAATGGTCGCCGCATTGTTGTGCGACCCGGTCGATCCTACGTGCGCCGCCGGGGTGATTTTTTTTAATAACGTGGACTACCTGGGGATGTGCGGCCACGGCACCATTGGCCTGGTGGCGACGCTGGCTTATATGGGAAGAATCGGACCGGGCGAGCACAGGATCGAGACGCCCGTCGGCACCGTCACTGCGGTGTTGCTTGGTAACGGGCAGGTAACCGTCACCAACATTGCGAGTTATCGGCTGCGTGCTGGAGTCGCGTTGCAAGTACCGGGGTATGGCCAGGTCACCGGCGACGTGGCGTGGGGTGGAAACTGGTTTTTTCTGGTGCGCGAGCCTGAGGCTCGCGGCGCACTTGAACTGAAGGTCAAAAACGTGGAGGCGCTGACCGACTTTACCTGGGCGGTGCGTCAGGCGTTGACCGCGAATGGCATCACTGGCGAAGGCGGGCAAGAGATTGACCACATCGAACTGTTCGCGCCGTCGGAGACTGCGGGCGTGAACAGCAAGAATTTTGTATTGTGTCCGGGAAAGGCCTATGACCGCTCCCCCTGCGGCACCGGTACCAGCGCGAAGCTGGCCTGCCTGTACGCCGACGGCAAGTTGCGCGAAGGCGAAGTGTGGCGGCAAGAGAGCATTGTCGGCAGCGTGTTTGAAGGTAGCGTGACGGTCCGCGAAGGGAAAATTTATCCCAGCATCACCGGCTCGGCCTTTGTGACCTCAGAGGCCGACTTGATTTTGGATCCCCGTGACCCCTTCTGCATGGGCATTCCGCAGTGAAACGAACGTTCGATGTCGCCATAGCAGGCGGCGGCATTGTGGGAGCGGCGTGCGCGGCTGAATGTGCGCGCGCCGGCATGAGCGTGGCGTTGGTGGAGCGCGAGCTCGTGGGCGGCGGCGCAACCGCAGCTGGAATGGGGCACATCGTTGTGATGGATGACTCCGAGGCTCAGTTCGCACTGACCCACTTCTCGCAGCGGCTTTGGCAGGAGATCAGTGCGGAGCTCCCCCCTACGGTGGAGTCCGAGCCTACCGGAACCATCTGGGTGGCGGCTGACGATGACGAAATGGCCGAAGTGCAGCGTAAGCACGAGTACTACGCGGCTCGTGGCGTGCGCACCGAGATCCTTGACCAACATTCCATGCGGGAAGCCGAACCCAATTTGCGGCTGGGTCTGGCGGGAGGGTTGCTGGTCCTGGAAGATGCCGTGGTCTATCCGCCATGCGCCGCGTTGTACTTTTGGAAACGAGCCCGGGACGCGGGGGCGACGTTGATTTCCGGTACCGTGGCGAAACTTGAAGCGGGCAGCTTGCAGTTGGCTGATGGCACGGCGGTTGCGGCCGGCGTCACGGTGAATGCCGCGGGAGCATGGGCGGCAGAGTTGACCACGGGAGTGAAAATTCGGAAGCGCAAGGGCCACCTGCTTATCACTGACAGGTATCCGGATTTTGTGCGCCACCAGTTGGTCGAGTTGGGATATTTGAAGAGCGCGCATTCGGTTAGCAGCGATTCGGTAGCGTTCAATGTGCAGCCGCGGCGGACCGGGCAACTGCTCATCGGGTCTTCGCGACAATATGACAATGAAAGCAAGAGTGTAGATCACTACATTTTGCAGCGGATGTTGGAGCGCGCATGCTCCTTCTTGCCCGGGATTGGCACGCTATCGTGCATTCGATCGTGGACGGGTTTTCGCGCCGCCACTCCCGACACGTTGCCGCTCATCGGTCCCTGGCCGGAGTCCCCCGGCTTGTTTCTGGCAACCGGTCACGAAGGCCTGGGGATCACTACTTCTCTTGCGACCGCGCGCTTGTTGGTGGACCAGATTGCTGGGCGTCCGTCTGAGATTGCGATTCAACCCTACCTGCCATCGCGCAGTTTTATGGAATCCCATGCCTGAAGAAATCTCTATTCTAGTGAACGGTCGAACCATCATGGTGCCGGCGGGCGCCACGGTGGCGGTGGCGGTCACGATGGCCGGAGATGTCTGCCGCACGTCGGTGAGTGGCGAAGCGCGCGGCGTGCTGTGCGGGATGGGCATTTGCTTCGAGTGCCGTGTGATGATCAACGGACACGACCACTGCCGCAGTTGCCAGGTGTTGTGCGCACCAGGAATGGAAGTAGTCACGGGGAAGAGCGGTGCGCCGTGAAGCGAAGCTTTGACGTGCTGGTCATTGGGGCGGGGCCGGCGGGAGTCGCCGCAGCGTTGCGGGCTGCCGAGTGCCAGCGGTCAGTGGGCCTGGTGGATGACAATCCCTCCGCAGGGGGACAAATCTGGCGCGGCGGGGTGGCCCACCCCAACGGTGGAACACCTTGGTTGGAGTTACTGAGGCGAAGCAGCGTCACGCCACTGTACGGAACCAGAGTGTTCGATCAGCCCGCGCCCGGACTTCTGCTCGCCGAAGCGGGCGAAACCCTGCTCGAACTCCGCTACCAGAAATTGGTGCTGGCCACTGGGGCGCGAGAAATGTTCCTCCCTTTCCCTGGCTGGACACTGCCCAACGTGATGGGCGCGGGCGGACTGCAAGCGCTGGTCAAATCAGGACTGCCGATCGCAGGCAAGCGAGTGGTGGTGGCGGGCAGTGGGCCGCTTCTGCTGGCGGTGGCAGCAACGCTGCGCGGCTATGGCGCGGAGATTGTATGTGTGTGCGAGCAGGCATCGTGGCGCAATCTGGCGACTTTCGCAGCCCGACTGGGGTGGCGAAAACTTGGCCAGGCAGTGCGATTGAAGCGAGAGCTAGCGGGAGTGCCGTTGTATACCGATTGCTGGCCGCTATCGGCAGCGGGGAATAACAAAGTCGAACGCGTGGTCGTCTCGCACCGGGGATTGCACCGCGAGTGGGCCTGCGACTATCTGGCGTGCGGCTTCCATCTGGTTCCGAATACGGAACTCGCAGCGTTGCTCGGATGCCAATTGGAAGATGGTTTTGTGAAAACCGATCCCTGCCAACAGACATCGGTTGCGGACGTCTTCTGCGCGGGAGAACCGACGGGAATCGGCGGTGTTGAACTCGCGCTGCTCCAGGGCCAGATCGCCGGGCTGTGCGCGGGCGGCGACCAGAGCGGCGTGGTCGAGTTGGTCGCACAACAAAAAGCGATGCGCCCGTTCGTGACGCGACTGGCAAAAGCGTTTGCCCTGCGGCCGGAACTGAAAGCCTTGGCTAAGCCGGAAACGCTGGTCTGCCGCTGCGAGGATGTGGCTCTAGCCTGTTTGCGCGAGTGCACCTCGTGGCGCGAGGGCAAGCTCTATACTCGTTGTGGCATGGGACCGTGCCAGGGAAGAGTCTGCGGCCCAGCCACGCAGTTTATTCTAGGATGGCATGCGGAATCGGTGCGCCCCCCGGTTTTTCCAGCGCGCGTGGAAAGCCTGCTGGCAGCCGCATTGAATTCAGAGATGAATGCAGCGACGAATGCGAACACGAATTCAGGAGAGCGCTCATGAATTGGAGAGGCGTCATACCCGCCATCACAACTTGCTTTGATCAGAACTACGAAGTGGACCACGGTTTTGTTGCCGATCACTGCCGGTGGCTGGTGGACAACGGTTGCACTGGAGTCGTCGCATTGGGATCGCTGGGCGAAGGCGGGTCGCTGAGCTACGAGGAGAAGCGCGCCGTGTTGCATACCTGTGTCGCCGCGCTCAAGGGCCGCGCCCCGGTTGTGGCATCCATTTCCGCCCTGACCACCAGCGAAGCCGTGGCTTTCGCCAAGACCGCGGCTGAGGCGGGATGCGACGGGCTGATGGTGTTGCCTCCCTATGTGTACAAAGGCGATTGGCGAGAGATGAAGGCGCACGTCGCAGCAGTGTTTCGCGCCACCAGCCTCCCCTGCATGCTCTACAACAACCCGATTGCCTACGGAACGGACTTCCTGCCCGGTCAAGTTGCTGAACTTGCGGCCCAGCACTCGAACCTCGTCGCAGTCAAAGAATCGAGCACCGATGTGCGGCGCGTGACCGCAATTCGCGCCCTGCTCGGCAACAGGATGGAGGTCTTGGTCGGCGTCGATGATGCCATTGTCGAAGGGATTGCGGCGGGCGCCGTGGGATGGATCGCCGGACTGTGCGATGCGCTGCCGCTCGAGTCGGTGGACCTGTTCGAGTTTGCCACCGGCAGGGAGCATGAGAAAGCGCTCGAACTCTATCGTTGGTTCCTGCCGCTGTTAGTCCTGGACACGGTGCCAAAGTTTGTTCAGCTCATCAAGCTGGTGCAGGCTGAATTGGGCATCGGCAACGCGCGGGTGCGTCCGCCGCGTTTGGAATTGGAGGGAGCTGAATTGGAAAGCGTCAGACACATCATCGGCGAGGCGCTGCGGAAGCGGCCTCGACATTCGCAGAGCCGCACCGCCGCATTTCGCCAAGAGGTAGGCCAGTGACAATGACTCGACCCTCATCGACTGGAAGTTCAGTGACCGGAAGTTCAGTGACTGGACTTTCAATGACCGGACTTTCATTGACCGGACTGTCAGTGATCGGCGCTTCGCCAGGCATTTCGGGAGGCAAGGTGTTTCACGCCAGCAACCCCTCAACCGGCCAGCCTTTGGAGCCAGCGTTTTTCTCCGCACATCCCGACGAAATTGCGCGGGCGGTGGCATTAGCGCGTGAAGCCTTCGGCAGCTACAGCGTGCTCGATGGAAAGTCGCGCGCTTCTTTTCTGCGCCGCATTGCGGAGGGCATCGAAGCGAACGCAGCTGAAATCACCGAGCGTGCGAACCTGGAAACTGGACTTCCGGTGGCTCGATTTAAAAATGAAATCGGGCGCACTTGCCATCAACTTCGGCTGTTTGCAGGCGTGGTCGAGGAAGGCTCCTGGGTCCAGGCCCGCATTGATCATGCAGACGCCGCTCGCAAGCCCCCAGTTCCGGACGTGCGCTCCATGCTACGGCCGCTGGGTCCCGTGGTGGTATTCGGCGCAAGCAATTTTCCGCTGGCGTTTTCGACGGCGGGTGGCGACACAGCTTCCGCATTGGCGGCGGGAAATCCGGTGATCGTGAAGGCTCACCCCGCTCATCCCGGCACGGGCGAACTGGTCGCGCGCGCGATCCAGGCAGCGGTCCGAGACTGCGGATTGCACCACGGCGTGTTTTCGTTTCTGTTAGACGCGGGCGCCACTGTGGGAGCGGATCTGGTTGCTCATCCCGATGTGAAAGCAGTTGGCTTTACCGGATCGCTGACAGCCGGACGTGCGCTGATGGACATTGCAGCGGCACGGCCCCAACCGATTCCCGTGTTTGCCGAGATGGGCAGCACCAATCCAGTCTTCATTTTGCCCGGAGCTCTGCGCGAACGGTCGGAGCAAATCGCTAGCGGCCTCTATACCTCCATCACCATTGGCTCGGGTCAATTCTGCACAAAGCCGGGACTCGTATTTGTTTCCGCAGGAGAGGCTGCGACAAATCTAGCCGCAGCCGTGGCGCAGCGGATCAGAGAAGCGGCGCCCTTCACCATGCTGACCCAGGGAATACAAACCCACTATGCTGCCGCGCGAGAACGGCGCAATGGTCGCAGTGATGTGGAGTTGGTGGCGGTCGCGCCCATGCCATCCGGTGCAGCCTTCGCCGCACCCGCGGCGCTCTACCGTTCTACGGCCGAGTCTCTGCTGGCCGACCCGCACTTGACGGATGAAGTATTTGGCCCCAACACTCTCCTGGTGGAACACTCCAGCCGCGAGCAAGTGCTGGCCGCCGCGCGCCATCTGGACGGACACCTGACAGCGACCATTCACGGAACTGAGCAGGACCTACTCGAGTGGGCTGAACTCATTGCAATACTGGAGACCAAAGTTGGCAGGCTGGTCTTCAACGGCTTCCCCACCGGCGTGGAAGTGAATCACGCGATGGTCCACGGCGGTCCGTATCCCGCGACTTCCGACGGGCGTTCTACATCGGTAGGAAGCGCAGCGATCTTTCGCTTTGCCCGTCCAGTGTGCTACCAGGACTTTCCGCAGAGCGCGCTACCGGCGGAACTGCGGGAGGAGAATGAACTTCACATCTGGCGGATGGTGGACGGGAAGATGAGTAATTCGTGATTAGTAGCGGCGTTGAAAGTTGGGGTCTGCCACTAGAATCGCCAATATTCCGGTCCTATGCTTCCACTGCCGGCTTTCCCCGCGTGATGTAGAAGTGCACGGCGGGAGTAATAATTAGCGACAGCACCATCGAAATAAGAATGCCGCCGATCACCGCAATGGCCAGCGGTTGCAGCATTTGCGACCCTGCACCGAGCGCCAGTGCCAGCGGCAACATTCCCGCGATCGCAGCCAGCGCAGTCATCACAATGGGACGTAAACGGCGGCGACCCGCTTGCAGAATGGCCTCTTCCGCACTCAAGCCGTCCGCGCGAAACTTCTGGTCGGCGTCCAACAGCAGAATTCCATTTTTCGCCACAATTCCGATCACCATGATCAGGCCCATGAACGACGCGATATTGAATGTGGTCCGGGTAATCAGCAGGGCGACGAATACGCCGGAAGTCGAAAGCAGCGCCGAAGCCAAAATTGCTACGGGGGCTGCGAACGTGCGGAACTCAAACAACAGGACGACAAACACGCACACCACCGCCAGCAACAGAACGAACACCAGATCGTGAAACGACTTCTGCTGCTCCTCGAAGGTTCCGCCATATTCCACGCGGATGCTCGATGGCAGATGCAGATCCGCCACTGCCTTCTGCACCGCCGCAACTCCGCTGCCGAGGTCGCGTCCCTCCAGCCGTGCGGTCACGGCGATGGTACGCTGCAAATTTTCGCGGCGAATCTCTGTTTGCCCCGGAATTTGAGTGATGGTGGCGAGCGACCCGAGAGTCGCCGTCTTGCCGGTCGCACTGGTCAGCAGAGTGTTGCTCATGGCCTCCCGCGAGGAACGGCTTTGTTCGGGGAATCTCACGCGAATGGTGTAAGCGCGGTCGTGCACAATGACCGGCGGCGGGGCGGGTTCGCCTTCCAACAGCGCCGCCGCATCCACTGCAACTTCTTCCGGCGTAAACCCGGCGCGCACGGCGACCATGGAATTCACCTGGAACTGCGTGGCCGGTCCGCTAACCGTGTTTTCGATGCCGTCAAGTTCGTCCACCACGCCCGGAACCTTGTGGATAGCCTCCGCCACGCGCGGCCCCGCCTCGCGTAGCACTTCGGGATCGGGCGAAAACAGCTTGATCTGGATCGGCTCCGGAGAGCTGGTAAGATCGCCGATCATGTCTTGCAGCAATTGAATGAATTCCACGCTCACCGCTGGTTCCTGCTGCGCGATCTTGCCGCGCGCGTCGGAAATGACGTCATCAATGGCGCGATTGCGCTTGGCTTTGAGCTTGACTGAGATGTCTCCTGTGTTGGCCTCTGTCACCGCTGCCAGACCGAGTTGCAGACCGGTTCGCCGCGACGTGCTCTCCACTTCCGGCATGGATCGCAACATTCGCTCGATATGATTGACCACTCGATCGGTTTCCGCGAGCGAACTGCCTGCCGGCATGATGTAGTCAATAATGAACCCACCTTCGTCCATGGACGGCAAGAGGTCACTCCCTAAGCCCCTGTAGCACAGGTACGCGGCGGCGACCAGCACCACGCTAAAGATCGCGACCACCCGTGGGCGGTGCAGCGCGAGCCGCAACCAGTATTGGTAAAACTGCACTACTTTGCCGAACCGGCCAGTCTGCCTTTCTTCCGCTTCCGCCAATTTTTCTTCGCTGAATTCCTC
>JBBQVN010000049.1:0-22784 GCA_038211475.1 Terriglobales bacterium
TCCAAGCCAGACGAGTCTTGGCGGCTCGGCTCAGTTCACCGCCGATGCCAGCCAACTGCTGCGAGCGGGGCGGTTTCCCTTTGCGAATTTGCATTTTGACACTCTATGCGAGTGTCACCCATCATTCTGGACGAAAACAAACGCACGCCGCACCGCTCGAAGTCGGAAGTGTTTCGAGTCGCCAGCGTCGCGCCGTGTATATAGGCGATGGCTGCAATCTGCGCGTCCAGAGTTGTGATTGGCCGCCCTTCACTCCGGCGCGCGGCAGCAATCGTGCTGAAGGCGCGCGCGGCGGGTTCATCGAAAACCAGGATGCGGTGGGCAAAGTCTTCGCGAAACATAGCCTCTGCGTCCACCAGCAACCCGTCGCGGCGTTTGCCCTTTGGAAGCAGTTCCACGCCATAGAGAATTTCGGCGACGGTAATTGTTGTAATACAAAGTTCGGTTGCGGTCCGCTGACCCGCTACCCACGCCCGAACCTTCGGAGATGCCTGGCGCGACATCAGTTCAGACAAAACGTTGGTATCGAGTACGGTCACGCGGTTACCGGATGCGCGGTTCAGGCATGGGCTCGCGAGCTGGGACCTTCAAATCGACTCCGCCGTACTTGGCAAAACGGCGCCGGATGGCCTCCGCCAGATCCTTGGGCTGCTGCTCGGGTTGGCTTAAGGCGGTCTGGAGAATCTCGCGCGCTTCCTGCTCCATGGAGTGGCCATTGCGGGCGGCGCGACGCTGCAATTTCTGCTTTGTGCTGTCGGGCAGTTGGCGGATCAGGATGGTGGCCATGTCTGTATGCTATCACTGATAGCACATTTCTTCAAGAGCGAGTGTCACCAATTATTTGGAGGAAAACTTAGCCGCCCGGGGAATTTTGTCGGGCGAGCTACGTAAAAGTTCGTAAAATGCAGGGCCAACCTCCAACTTTGGGGGACCGACCGCATCCAATCTAGGAACAGGCAGAACTGCAGCTTCCCTGCGCTCTTGCGAACCCCGACCAAACGCACGCAAGGGAACGCAGGGAGGTTGCGGTTTATCCCAGACCAGCGGGCCGCCGGAGTTTCCAAGGGAAAACGGATTTCATGATACGACTTCGACGCACGCAATCGGCGGGATGGCTGGCAACAGTGCTTATCGTGATGGCATTGTTGGCGATGGCGGCCGCGGCCCAAGAAGGCCCACTCGACAGCACCGAACCCAAGGGCACCACGCCCGAAGCGATCATTCAGCGCTTTGCCGCCAAGGAAAAAGAATTCAAAGAAGCGCGCGACCAGTACACCTACCGGCAATCGGTGAAGGTGCAGACAGTGGACGGCAATACGGTGGACGGCGAATATCAGGAAGTCTTTGACGTAGTTTTCGACGACAAGGCGCGCCGCCTGGAAAATGTGGTCTATGCTCCGCAGAACAGCCTGGTGCGCATTCAGATGTCGCCAGAGGATTTGGACGACATCCGGCACCGGCTGCCTTTTGTGCTGACCAGCGATGAAATTTCCGAATACCAGATTCTTTACGTCGGCCAGCAGCGGGAAGACGAATTGCGCACGTACGTATTCGACATTGCGCCCAAAGAGATCGTGGGCAAGAAGCGCTATTTTCAGGGCCGCATTTGGGTGGACGACCGCGATTTCCAAGTGGTCAAGACCTACGGTAAGACTGTCCCCGACATTCGCAAGCGGCGGGGGGAAGAGAACCTGTTCCCCAAGTTCACCACCTGGCGCGAGCAGATTGATGGCAAGTACTGGTTCCCCACATACACCAAGTCGGATGATGAACTGCACTTTTCCAGCGGCGATGTGCATATTCGCGAGATTGTGAAGTACGAAAACTACAAGCGCTTCGGCTCAAACGTGAAGATTACCTTCGACGGGAAGAATGTAGAAAAGGGCCCAGCCAAGGCCGGAGACCCGCAACCGGATCCGTCGCAGAAGCCGAATTAGGCCGCCGTAACGGCCGCTATCGCCGCGCCCAGCGTCGTCTGGAGGCGCTCCCCCCCACAAAAGTCAAGATTGTGATCGCTCGATCCGTCCGTTTGCGACATTTCTGGTTACACTAATCCCATGAAACGATTTCGGAAGGTAGGCTGGTTGGGATTCGTGGCGGCGTGGGTTTGCGCAATGGCGATTGTCGCGGGGGCGCAGGAAGGTCCGCTGGACAAATCGGAACCCAAGGGAACCACGCCGGCGGAAATCATCCAGCGTTTTGCGGCCAAGGAAAAGGAATTCAAAGAGGCGCGCGACCAGTACACCTATCGGCAGTCCGTCAAGCTACAGGTGATGGATGGAAACACGGTAACAGGCGAGTACCAGCAGGTGTTCGACGTGATTTTTGACGACAAGGGAAAGCGCATCGAGAATGTGGTGTTTGCGCCCCAATCCTCGCTGGAGAATGGCGGGCTCTCGATGGATGCGGGCGATTTCGAGGACATCCGGCACCGGCTGCCCTTTGTGCTGACCAGCGACGAGCTGCCGGAATACGACATTCTCTACATTGGGCAGCAGACCGAAGATGAGTTGCACTGCTACGTGTTCGATGTGGCGCCTAAGGAGATTGTGGGCAAAAAGCGTTACTTTCAAGGACGAATCTGGGTGGACGACCATGATTTCCAGATCGTGAAGACGTTCGGCAAGGCGGTGCCAGACATTCACCCGGGCAAGAAGGGAAAAGAGGAACATCTCTACCCGAGTTTCACCACCTGGCGCGAACAAATTGACCATAAGTACTGGTTTCCCACTTACACCCGGGCGGACGACACGCTGCATTTCGCGAGCGGAGGCATCCACATTCGTGAGATTGTGAAGTACGAGAACTACAAGCGCTTCGGATCGAACGTAAAGATCACTTATGATGGACGAGAGGTGGAGAAGTCGCCAGAGAAGAAGGGCGATTCGCAGCCAGTTCCGCCGCCGAAGCCGAATTAGGGAGGGTATAAGTGGGGCAAGCGCGTGAGCGAGCGCGGGGAGTAGGATCGGCGCAGGTCCCACGAGGGCTAAAGCCCACCTATTGCGGAGTTGAGGGCACGGCTGAAGCCATGCCCTTCCACTAAGACCCAAATATGCGGAGTTGAGCGGCACGGCTGAAGCCATGCCTTTCCACTACCCGCGAGTTACTGCCGCCGTAAGTCCTACCAGGAAGGGAACTAACGGCACTTGCCTTCGATCTTATCTTTCGCATGAGCCGCGGACGCAGTCTGCCATTGCATGTTGGCAGGTGAATCTGGCCCACCACACTCCAGCGGACGGACATAGTCAATCACATATCCTGGACAGCGGCCATAACTCTTCCCCGTGGCGGGGCAGGGGTGAGAGTGCTCGAAGGAACGGCGCGCGACCCGGCTCCTTCGAATGCGTCCATGCCGGTCGCGCGGCGCGCCGGCGGCTCTGGGGGAACTGCGATGTGACGTTCCGCTGGAATGGTGGGAGCTACTGCGACCGCGCGAACTGTAGTGCGAACCTCCGCTGGAATGGTGAGAACGACCGTGCGCAACCGATCCCAGCATCCCAACAAGCGCAACGATGAGGCCGCACACCCAGAGTTTCATTAAGCTCTCCCCGCGCCGAGCGGCTCCCTTAGAGCCGCGGCCACCGGGAACAGCTTACACCACTTTAGCCAGGCTCACTCCGTACCAGTCGCGCGCATCGGTCCAAGTGTGGGTCAATGCATAGCCGGCCTGCGCCAACATTTTGCGTACTCCCGGAATTGTGTATTTATGACTGTTTTCCGTGTGCAGTAATTCGCCCGCAGCGAAGGTTACAGTCATCTCCAGTTGAGCAATTCTCACCGCCTGTTCGCACCGGCTTCGCAAAAATATTTCCATTCGCGAAGCTTTTGGATTCCATCGCGCCACGTGCTCAAACTGGTCGAGATCAAACTGGCCGCCCAGTTCCCGGTTGATGCGCGCCAGCACATTCTTGTTGAAGCGCGCAGTCACGCCAGCCGCGTCGTCATAAGCCGGCACTAGCACGGAGCGGTCCTTTACCAGGTCGGTCCCCAGCAGAAGATGGTCGCCCTCACTCAACTCTGCTCGCAAGCGGCGCAACAGAGCCAGCGCATCGGGGGGATCGAAGTTCCCAATGCTGGAGCCGATGTACAGCACCAGCCGTGGGGCTCGCGTGTGTCGCAGAAATCCCAAGTCGCTGAAGTCGCTCACCTGCGGACGGACCCGCACCGCCGGATAGTCGCGTTCCAACACATCCGCCGCTTCTCGCAGGGCAGGCTCGCACACGTCGACCGGAACATAGGGCACAATTAACTGACGCTTGCTTAACGCCTGCAGCAAGAGCCGGGTTTTTTGCGCGGTGCCTGCTCCCAGTTCCACTACGGTCAGGCCGAGTCCGGCACGGTGGCAAATATCTCCCGCACTCCGAGTCAGGATTTCTGTTTCTGCGCGGGTTAAGTAGTATTCGGGCAGCTGCGTGATTTGCTCGAACAGTTCGGAGCCGGCTGCGTCGTAGAACAACTTCGCAGGCAAAGTCTTTGGCTTCCCGCTCAGCCCGGCAAACACATCTTCAGCAATTTCGGAAACCCGCTGTTGTTCAATCGCGATCATTGGCTAGCCTTAACCCCATGAATTGCCACCGCGCCGCTGGTGGAAAGAAATTCCGGTAAGTGTCCCGGATGTGCGATTTTGGCGTGGCGCACGATCCGCCGCGCAAGACGAACTGATTACACATGAACTTCTGGTTGTACTCGCCGAGCGCACCTTCGGGCGCGCGAAATCCGGGATAGGCGAGGTAGGGGCTTGCGGTCCACTCCCAAACGTCACCGTAGATCTGTTGCAAGTCGGGCTTCGCAGTTGGTGGGGCGGGATGAAAGCGCTCGGCCTCCACGAAATTTCCCGCTACTTCCACACCGCTCGCGGCGACTTCCCACTCCGCTTCTAAAGGCAATCGGGCTCCCGCCCAGCGCGCATACGCATCGGCCTCAAAGTAGCTGATGTGGCACACCGGTTCGTCCTCTCGCACGGGTTGCATGCCTGCAGTGGTGAAGACATGCAACTCACCATCGCGTGTCTCCCAGTAAAATGGCGCCTTCCATCCTGCAGCGCAAACTGTATCCCATCCCTCCGACAACCACAGCTCCGGACGCCGGTACCCACCCTCTTCCATAAATTCAAGGAACTCCGCGTTGGTCACCGGTCGTGACGCCAACTGGAATGGCCGCAGAAAAACGGAGTGCCGCGGTCCCTCGTTGTCGAATGCAAAGCCGGCGCCGCCGTGCCCGATTTCGTACAGACCGCCGTCAAAGTCGGTCCATCGCATGGGAGGGATTACAGTTTCCGGCGTCTCCGGGGCTTCACAATATGCGGGCCGCAGCGGGTTGGTCCACAATCCGTGCTTGATGTCCGTGAGGATCAGTTCCTGGTGCTGTTGCTCGTGATGCAGACCCAGTTCCAGCAAGCCGGCGACGGTTTCTCCGGCCGCGCTCACCATTAGTTTTTCCATCGCGTCATCCACCCGCGAGCGGTACGCATGCACATCTGCCAGGCTAGGCCGCGAAAACGTCCCTCGCGTGGCCCGCACCGGATGCCCCTCCTCCAGCGACTTGTAATAGGAATTGAAGAGGAAAGTGAATCGAGGATCGAAGGCCCGGTAGCCTGCGGCGTGGGGCAACAAGATAAAAGTTTCGAAGAACCACGTGGTGTGCGCCAAATGCCACTTGGTCGGGCTGGCGTCTGCCATGGACTGCACCATCTGGTCTTCTGCACTCAGACGTGAGGTCAGCTTCATGGAGGCCTGGCGCACCATACAATAGTGCTCCCACAACGCGCTCCGGTTGATTTGCACCGCAGATGCTGCACTCATAATCGCGTCCAATCCCCAGAGGTTACGAAATGCTAGCACAGACCAGGCCCAGCTCTTTTCCCGCCTTTCTCAGATGCCGCGAGCCCGCAAAACGCCGCATGATTCTGGCCAGACTAGCGTTTTTTTTGGCGCTGCATTACTCTCGGTTCAAACCATTATGCAATCAAATCCTTTGTGCCCGTCTCGGGAGGGTCCATGCGCCGCTTATTTCTACTTCTGATGGTTCTACTGGCTGCGTCATTCGCAGCCTTCAGCCAGACCACCAAGGCCTTCCCTTCGGCCGCGGACATTGTGACTCCCCCGGCCGCACAGACCCGTCCGCTCGACGTGAAGGCTGCGGTGGATGCATATCTCGCGCTGGTTCCCGCAGAAGCTCGCGCTCGCTCCAACTCTTATTTCGAGGGCGGGTACTGGCTCATCTTGTGGGATTTCCTGTTTGGCGCGGTCGTGGCCCTGGCTCTGCTCAACACCACACTCTCGGCCCGCATGCGCGATTTCGCGGAACGCATCACCCGCTTCCGCTTTCTCCAGACCTTTTTCTACTGGATTGAATACCTGCTCCTGATCAGTCTGGTCGGGCTGCCCCTGACGATTTATGAGGGCTTTTTCCGCGAGCGCCAATATGGCCTGATGAACCAGAGCTTTGGCGATTGGTTCGGCCAGCAGATGATTGGGCTAGCGGTTGGCGCCATCCTGGGCGGATTGCTGGTGACCGCATTGTTTGCCATCGTGCGCCGCTTGCCCCGGACCTGGTGGATTTGGGGATCGGCGGTTGCCGTGGTCTTCCTGGTCATCGGTATCTTGATCAGTCCGGTGTTCATTTCCCCGCTGTTCAACAAATACACCAAGCTGAAGGATGAGCGGGTCCGCCAGCCCATCCTCGCGCTGGCCCGAGCCAATGGCATTCCTGCTACGGACGTGTGGGAAGTGGACGCCTCGCGCCAATCTAATCGAGTCAGCGCCAACGTCAGCGGCTTTCTCGGCACCGAACGCATTACCCTCAACGATAATCTGCTGCGCCGCTGCTCGCTGGAAGAGATTGCGCCGGTCATGGGACACGAGATGGGACACTACGTTCTCAACCACATTTTTAAAGACATCCTTTTCTTCACGCTCGAGGCCTTATTGTTTTTCGGTTTCCTGCGCTGGTCTCTGGAGTGGGCGCTGGCTCGTTGGGGAGCGAAGTGGCAAATCCGCGGCATTGGCGACACCGCTGTATTGCCGCTGGTCATGCTGCTTGCTTCGGTATTTGGTTTCGTGATGACTCCGGTCAACAACTCGTGGACTCGCGCCCAGGAATATGAGGCCGACCTCTTCGGCATCAATGCATCGCGTCAGCCCGACGGCGAAGCCAAGGTGGATCTGATGCTGGGCGAGTATCGGAAACTCGACCCCAGTCCGCTGGAAGAAATGATTTTCTTCGACCATCCCAGCGGGCGCACCCGCATCACTGCTGCCATGCGCTACAAAGCCGAGCACATGGACGACCTGCAAAACGCACCATCCGCAGTGGCGACTCCAGCGGCCCAGCCCGCGCCATGAACGACGGACAGCTCGTCCAGATAGTTGATGCGGCTTTCGCCGACGCCGCTCGCCGCAGTGGCGAGTGGCTGGTGTGCCGGGCAGGGTGCACGCAATGTTGCATCGGCCCATTTCCCATCAATCAACTGGATGCTGCGCGCTTGCGGCACGGACTCTTCGAACTGGAGGCCCTCGACTCGGAGCGCGCCAGCCGAGTGCGGCAGCGGGCTCGAGACTCGGTTCTGCGCCTCTCGGCTGATTTTCCCGGCGACCCCGCGACCGGCATTCTTGACGAGGACGTGAGCTCCGAGCGCAGCTTTGCCAATTTTGCCAACGAAGAAACTTGTCCCGCGCTTGATCCAGACACGGGCCGCTGCGACCTCTACCACGCCCGCCCCATGACGTGCCGCGTATTCGGGCCGCCGCTGCGCTCGGAAGAAGGCCTGGGCCACTGCGAACTCTGCTATCACGGCGCCACCGCGGAACAAATTTCCGCCTGTGAACTTCGCGCAGACCCAGATGACCTGGAGGCCAGGCTGGTACACGACCTGGAGCAGGGCACCGGTATTCGCGGGGATACCATCATCGCCTTTTGCCTCGACACTTGTCCGCCCGCCTCTATCGCCCACAATCCTACGACGGCGTAGCATCATCTAAAATGAGCCTTCGGATGTGCGAGGGCCTTGAAGGACAAACGATGAAGATTGCGAACGATGTCACCGAACTGATTGGCCACACCCCGCTGGTGCGGCTTAACAAAGTCACCGAGGGTTGCGTTGCCGAAGTGGTTGCCAAGCTGGAGAGTTTTAACCCTTGCGCCAGCGTGAAAGACCGCATTGGCGTCAGCATGATCAATGAGGCCGAACGTGCCGGCAAGATCCAGCCCGGCAAGACTGTACTGATTGAGCCCACCTCTGGAAACACCGGCATCGCCTTGGCGTTCGTGGCTGCGGTGAAAGGCTATCGGCTCATTCTCACCATGCCTGACACCATGAGCACAGAGCGGCGCGTCCTGTTGCGTGCCTTTGGCGCAGAACTCGTGCTCACTCCGGGCCCCAAGGGCATGAAGGCCGCTATTGCCAAGGCCAATGAAATCCTGGCTAACACACCCAACGGTTTCATACTTCAGCAATTCGACAACGCCGCCAATCCGAAAATCCATTTCGAAACGACGGGCCCGGAGATTTGGGAAGACACTGATGGCCGGGCTGATTTTCTGATCTCGGGAGTGGGGACGGGCGGAACCCTCACTGGCGTCTGCGAATACATCAAACCCAAGAAGCCTTCGTTCAAGGCGGTAGCCGTCGAGCCCACCGACAGCGCGGTTTTGTCTGGCGGTAAACCGTCTCCGCACAAGATACAGGGTATCGGCGCGGGCTTCATCCCGAGCATCCTGCGGACCGACTACATCGACGAGGTCATCCAGGTGACCAACGACGAGTCCATCATTATGGCCCGACGCCTGGCCAAGGAAGAAGGCCTGCTGATGGGTATCTCCTCTGGTGCCGCAGTGGTGGCTGCGCTCAAGGTCGCCCGCCGTTCCGAAAATTCCGGTAAGTTGATCGTTGTAGTTCTGCCCTCGTTTGGCGAACGTTACCTAAGCAGCGTGTTATTCCAGGAACTGCGGGACGAGGCGTTGAAGATGCCTACAGCGGAGGTCAGCTAGGGGATGCGCGGTTACTTTGCATCTATTCGCGAAGACATGGCGACGGTGCTGGAGCGTGATCCCGCCGCCAAGTCTCGCCTTGAGGTGCTTTTGTGCTATCCCGGACTCCATGCGCTTTGGTTCCACCGCAGCCACCATTGGCTGTGGCAACATGGTTATCTGCTGCTGGCACGATGGTTGTCGCAGGTGGCGCGGCTGCTGACGGGTATTGAAATCCATCCCGGCGCGACTCTTGGCAGGCGCTTGTTTATCGACCACGGCATGGGAGTGGTTATCGGCGAGACCGCGGTGGTGGGCGACGACGTCACCATGTATCAGGGCGTGACTCTGGGCGGAACTGGCAAAGAACACGGCAAGCGCCATCCCACGATTCTCGACAAGGTGGTGATCGGGGGCGGCGCCAAAGTACTGGGCAACATCACGGTAGGGACGGACTGCCGCATCGGCGCGGGTTCGGTGGTGTTACGCAGCGTGCCCGATCATTCCACCGTGGTTGGCGTTCCCGGACACATCATTTTCCGCAATGGGGAACGCGTGGTCATCACCGACCCGAAGCTGATCAACGACCCGCTCTCCGAAGCGCTGTCGGCAGTGGCTACCGAAGTCAAGAAGCTCAGCCAGCGACTGGACAAGATCGAGCACCCGGATACCGCGGCGGCGACTTCTTCGGACTACCTCCAACACATCATCGACGACATGGACTACCAAATCTAGAAGCTGCCAGTGCCCTGCACTTGCTTTTGGGCGGCGCAGCGGTTCACCGCTGCGCCGCAAGCTGCACAAACCGACGGCTTTAGCCGCCGAGGTAACAGTTCTAGCTTAAAGACCGCCCGGCCCTACTCCTCCGAATACGCCATCTGCGGCTCGGCTTCTCCCGCCAGTGGCCCGGCCGAGAGCGCCTCTATCCCGTACTCATATCCCTTTTCGAATGCTTTCAAGTTCAGCTCGCGGAAGCGCTCTGGCACCGAATCCGCCACCGCGTTCCGCACCGCGTCGGGCTGCAGCAACTCAGTCACTGCGGTGAAGAACCCGACCATCACAATGTTCAGCACCATGCGTTTGCCCAGGTCTTCCGCCAGGCGGGTCGCCGGCACGCTGTATACCTTCACTTCAGCACTAATATTTTCCAGGTGCACCAAATCCTGCTCGACGATCAGCATCCCGCCATCTTTCAGTTCGGGCGCGAACTTCGAGTACGCCTCTTGCGACATCACCACCAGAATGTCTGGCTGGCTCACATAGGGATATAGCGTCTGCGATTCTGACACGATCAACTGCGCGCTGCAGGCCCCTCCCCGCGCTTCCGGGCCAAAGCTCTGCGTCATGGTCGCAAACGCGCCTTGGTAGATGGACGCGGCTTTGCCCAACACAATCGCCGACAAGATCACTCCCTGTCCGCCAAATCCCGCCAATCGAATTTCGGTTAGCCGCATACGCCGCACCCCTCTTCCTCATGTTCCATTTCTGGTCGAATGTATCGCTCTCCCAGACTCTCTGTCATTTGCGCGGTCATCATGGTCTGGTAGTCGGGCCGCTCCCGGTCTACAAATTTCCCCACCACGATTTCGCCGGTCATGGTCAGCCCCGCTTCGCTGGTGGGCGAACCGTTGCGCACCTTGCTGGCTTCTTTGTAGTACTTCATAGTGTCCAGTCCATCGCCCAGTTGATTGCGCCGCTGGTAGAGCGTGGGGCACGGCGAAATTACCTCGATAAAACTGAAGCCCTTCTTCTGGAATGCTTCTCCGATGGACCGCGCCAGTTGCCGCACGTGGAACGTCGTCCACCGCGCCACGTAAACCGCGCCCGCCGCTTCCAGCAGGTGCGGCAGGTTAAACGACGGCTCGAAGGCCCCATACGGCGAAGTGGCTGTGATCGCGTGTCCCGGCGTGGTCGGCGCCGTTTGTCCGCCCGTCATGGCGTAGATCAGGTTGTTCACGCAAATCACTTTCAGATCGATGTTCCGCCGCGCCGCGTGAATCAAGTGGTTGCCGCCGATGGCTGAGAGGTCCCCATCGCCCGAGTACACCACCACATTCAACTTCGGGTTCGCCAGCTTCAGGCCGGTGGCGAACGGAATCGCCCGCCCGTGCGTGGTGTGGAACGAGTCCAGCTTCACGTATCCCGCCACTCGCCCGGTGCATCCGATGCCCGACACCAGCGCCAGGGACTCCAAGTCGATCCCGGAATCGATCAGCGCACGCGCGAAACAATTTACCGTTGTGCCGATGCCGCATCCCGGACACCAGATGTGCGGCATGCGGTCGGTCCGCAGAAAACTCTCAACAGGATTGACTAGCTCACTCATCGTGTCGCCTCCAGGATGGCGTTCAGGATTTCTTCCGGCCGGTGAACGCTGCCCCCGGCGTGCGACACCGGAATCGTCCGCGCCTTGCCGCCCGCGGCCCGTTCCACTTCCCGCACCATTTGTCCCAGGTTGAGTTCCGGAACCACAAACGCCTTGGCCTTCTCCGCCAGCTCGCGAATGCGTTTCTCCGGAAACGGCCAACAAGTAATCATGCGGAATTTGCCGACTTTCAATCCGCGCGCCCGCGCCATGTCGATGCCTTTCTGCGCCACTCGCGATGTGATGCCATACGAAACTACGATCACATCCGCACCTTCGATGCCTTCTTCTTCGGCCATCATGATTCGGTCGGCGGCATCCCGAATCTTGTTCTGCAGTCGCCGCACCAGCTTGTCCTGGGTTTGCGGCGTCATGTTCGGATACCCGCGCTCATCGTGCGTCAGCCCGGTCATGTGAAACTTGTAGCCTTCTCCGGCGTGCGCCATTTCCGGCACCAGATCGCCGTTGGTCCCATACGGCAGATACTCCTCCGCGCTCTTGCGCGTGTGTTTGCGCGGCGTCACTTCAATCTGGTCCGCTGGTGGAATGACCACTTTCTCCGTCATGTGCCCCACCACCTCGTCCATCATGAACATCACCGGCACGCGAAATTCCTCCGCGAAATTAAACGCCTGGATGGTCAAGTCAAAGCATTCCTGCGGTGAATTCGGGCATAGCGCGATCACTTCGTAGTCGCCGTGCGAGCCCCATCGCGCTTGCATCATGTCGGCTTGCGCCGGCAGCGTGGGCAGCCCTGTCGAAGGTCCGCCTCGCTGCACATCCACGAATACGCATGGCGTCTCGGTCATCGCCGCGTATCCAATGTGCTCCATCATCAGCGAAAATCCCGGCCCTGACGTTACCGTAAATGCTTTCGCTCCGCCCCACACCGCGCCCTGCAGCGTGATGGACGCCGCCAGTTCGTCTTCCATTTGAATGAATGTTCCGCCGACCAGCGGCACTCGCGCCGCAAATCGCTCCACGATTTCGGTGGACGGAGTGATTGGATAACCCGCCGAAAATCGTGCGCCCGCCGCCAGCGCGCCTTCGCAGCAGGCGTGGTCGCCGTCAATAAAATGAGTTCCTGTCAGCACGCCCTTGGGATCAGCTTTCATGCTTGGCCTCCTGTTTTGCGGCCGCCGGCGTCTTGGTGCCATAGATCGCGAAGTCCGGACAGTACATGCCGCACAGATCGCACCCGCTGCATTTCTCAGGCGCCACCACGTGCGGCGGATGGTATCCCTTCGAGTTAAAAGCAGACGAAAGCGCCAGGACCTTGGTGGGACAAAACTCCACGCAGAAACCGCAGGCCTTGCAACGCTCCACGACGATCGATACACGTCCTTTGGGCACAGCACCCCCACGCCGGGAACGATTCCCGCTCCCAGGCTCACCATAAAAGTATGAATGGCTTGGGTCTCAAAACGACGTGACGCCCGTCACTAAGGCGTGTGAGGTACCGCACGGCCGGGGCGCTGCGGAGTGGCGCCGTCGGAAGATTAGATTTTTCGGCGTTTCTCCTGCCTGACCCGCGCGCTCTATGGTTAAACCTTGTTGCTGTACCTGGCACCCTCTGTGTCCTCGGTGTTCGAATGCCTTTGCCTGAGGCCGGGTTCGCCCTACCGCCCCAACCCTTTTCCCCGCAAGAATTCGCGCACCACCTGCTTCACGTCGCGATGCTCTCCATCCACCGCGTAATTCAACCGCTGCATCTCCGCCTCGGAAATCTTTCCCGCTAATTCTCGCAAAGCCTCCCCCACTTCAGGATGCTTCGTCAGCGTCTCACTGCGCACCAGCGGCACCGCATCGTACGGCGGAAAATAATGTTTATCGTCCTCCAGCACAAACAAATCCAGCGCCGGAATCAATCCGTCCGTCGTGTTCCCCGCTGCCAGATCAATCTGTTTGTCTTGCAACGCCCGCGCCAGCAATCCCAAATCCATGATGCGCGGCGCTTCCGCAAACTTCAGCCCGTAGGTCGCTGCCAATCCCTTGTAGCCGTCCGGCCGTTCCATGAACTCGAAGCCAAACCCTGCACGCCACTGCGGAGCATGCGTCGCCGCCTGCGAAATCGTCTTGACCCCCAGCCGCCGCGCATCCGCGCCACGCATTTCCATGGCAAACGTGTCGTTGAACCCAAACCCCGGCCCCACCTCGATCCCGAACCTCTCTTTGTACCCAACCTTCACTCGCTCATACACTTCCGCGCTGCCGCCGCCCGGCTTCTCCTTAAGCACGGCAGTCAATGCCGTCCCGGTGTACTCCGGATACACATCGACGCGCCCCGCCAACAAAGCCTGATGACAAATGAATGTTCCCGCCAGATAAAAGCGCCGCTCTACTTCCAGATGGGTTTTCGCTTCCAGCTGTTGTGCGATGATCTCGCCCAACACCAGTTGCTCGGTAAAATTCTTCGACCCCACCACCACGCGGTTGGCATGCGATGGCGCGCACCCCGCCAGCCACAGGCACATCAATGCGGCCATTGCGCACCGCACTGCGCCCGGGTTCACCACCGGCTTAGACGCTTCTCGACCCACCCCAGCCCCATGTCCGCGGCCAGCGCCAGACATGATGCTGGAATCGCTCCCGCCAGAATCACCTGGTTGTTCACCATCGCCAGCCCGCGAAAAATAAACTCTCCCAAACCTCCCGCCCCAATCGCCGCCGCGATGGTCGCCACTCCCACCGAAATCACCGTCGCCACCCTCACCCCCGCGATGATCACTCCCATCGCCAGCGGAAGTTCCACTCGCCACAACAATTGCCGGTCGGTCATTCCCATCCCCCGCCCCGCCTCCACCACCGTCCGGTCCACACCTTGAATTCCCACCGAAGTATTTCGAATCAGCGGCAGCAGCGCGTAGAGAGTAAGCGCCAGAATCGCAAGCCGGTCGGCGCGTTCGCCAATCCACGGCGCCGGCAGCAGAAAGCCGAACAACGCCAGACTCGGGATGGTCTGAATAATGTTGGCCCCGCCCAGCACCGCTTTATTTAATCGCGGCATTCGCGTTACCAGGATCCCCAGCGGCACTCCGATCGCCACCGCCAGCGTCATCGCTGCGCCCACCAGCCACAAATGCTCGCCGGTAAGTTCCAGCACTTCTTTGCGGTTCTGCACCAAAAATTGCCAGAGCCCCATGCTCACCTCACTCCTACGGCCGCTCACTAAGAAACGCATCGCGATATGCACTTACCAGCGGATGAGGCGACGCTTGAAACTCTTCCGGCGTCAGCGCCGCTTCCAAGTTTCCCGCCTCCATGAGCGCCACTCGATCGGCCAACGCCAGCGCCTCGTGCAGGTCGTGCGTTACAAATACCACCGTCTTGCGCAGCCGCCGCTGCAACTCCGCAAACTCTCGCTGCAACTGGGCCCGGGTCAGCGGATCAAGCGCCCCAAACGGTTCATCCATCAATAGAATCGGCGGGTCCGCCGCCAGCGCCCGCGCCACTCCTACCCGTTGCCTCTGTCCTCCCGAAAGCTCTCGCGGATACCGCCCCGCCAATTCTTGGTCCAATCCCACCAGCCTCAACATCTCCGCCACTCGCGTTGTTGTCCGCGCTTCATCCCACTTCTCCAGGCTCGGCACCAGCGCAATATTCTTTGCCACCGTGAAGTGCGGAAACAGCCCCGCCTCTTGAATCACGTATCCGATGCTTCGCCGCAACCGAATCACATCCCACTGTGACGTCGCCACCCCCTCAACTCGCACCTGACCCCCAGTCGGTGACAGCAGATGATTAATGAGTTTCAGTGCGGTGGTCTTGCCTGATCCGCTGCGTCCCAGAAGCACCAGCGTCTCACCCCGGGCGACGGATAGATTCAGCCCCTTGAGCAGCGCTAACCCGTTTGCATATTGGAAGGAAACATCGCGGAACTCAATGGCCGGGCCGTTATAGGCGTTGTCGGTCATGGTGTGTTGTATTGCTTTGTCCCAAACCTTACCCGGTGACCGCGCTCACGACTGGCAGTGACTTGCTTCGGCCGCAACCTATTCGTCGTGATCCCAATCACGACTACGGGTGATTCGTTTTATACGCGCTTTCCGGCAACCCCGTGATCCGAATTCCCCCGTGGCCCTTGTGCCGGATGTTCAACCCGATGATTAGCGCCGTGATCTGCTCTACGATCCTGGCATTTTCCAGCTTGCCGCCATCAATCGCTCGTACCCCGGGAATCTTCGCCGCCAACTCGCACACCAGCGCCGTCGCATTCGCATCGTCGCTGCACACAATCACATCGCAGTCCATCGCCGCGTCACCGTTGAGCGCTTCTGCCCCGGTGTTCTGAAACGCCGCCACCACCGCTACCCCCTTGGGTGCCAGTTCCGCCGTCTGTTGCGCCGCCGAACCCTGCCACACTCCCAGCGTCCGGCTGGCTCGTCCCCCCACTCCAGCCGCCAGTGGCACCGTCGCATCAATCAAGATGCTCCCGGCTTGGATCGCCGGCTTCAGTTGCTTCAGCAGTTCGGCTTGTCCCTCAAACGGCACAGTCAGCATCAGCAAGTCGGTCGCCGCGCACGCCGCCGCATTCTCCATCCCAGAAATCTTCGCTCCCGTAACACGCTGCTTGATCTTCTCCGCCGCCTGTTGCGCCCGCGCCGCATCTCGCGACCCGATGATCACCGTCTCTCCCGCCCGCGACCAGCGCAACGCCAGTCCCATCCCCTGCGGCCCGGTTCCGCCCAGCACCGCAATCGCCCGGCTCATGCAAACTCCTCAACCAACGCCCGCTCCGTCGTCGTCGCGCTCGCCGGCACCTTCAGATGCAGCCGCGTGTAAGTCGTGCTTCGCTCCGCCGGAATTCTTCCGATCTCCATAATCAGCGCCTGAAATTCCTCGGGACTCGTGTACTGTCCCGCCGTTGCCCCCGCCTCGCGCGAAATGTTTTCTTCCATCAGCGTCCCGCCATAGTCATTCGCGCCCGCGTGCAGACACAGTTGCGATAGCCGCCGGTTCAGCTTCACCCAACTCACTTGAATGTTGTTGATCGCCCCCGCCAGCATCACTCGCGCCAGCGCGTGAATTTTCAAATGCTCCGCCAGGGTCGGTCCCGACCGCGCCAACCCTTGCTGAAACAGCAGCGTGTTCTGGTGAACAAATCCCAGCGGCACAAACTCGGTGAACCCGCCCGTCTCTTCCTGGATCGCGCGGAACTTCGCCAACTGCGCCGCCCAATGCTCCGGCGTCTCCGTGTGCCCATACATCAGCGTCGAAGTCGTCCGGATGCCGCATCCATGCGCGGTTCGAATCACTTCCTCCCATTGCGCCGATGTCAGTTTGTTGCGCGACAACACAAACCGCACTTCATCATCCAGAATTTCCGCTGCCGTTCCCGGCAATGTGTCCAGGCCATTGTCCCGCAGCATGCAAAGATAGTCTCGCAGCGGCATTCCGGTCAGCTCCACTCCATACACAATCTCCATCGGAGAAAATGCGTGGATATGCATTTTCGGCGTCGCCGACTTCACCGCCCGCAGAATGTCGCGATAGTAAAATGGCGACAGCCCGTGGGGTAGCCCACCCTGAATGCACACTTCTGTCGCGCCCAGCTCCCAAGCCTCCTTCGCTTTCCGCGCCATTTCCTCCAGCGTCAGAAAATACGAGTCCGCCTCACGCGGCCCCCGGCTGAACGCGCAAAATTTGCATCCCACAAAACACACGTTGGTGAAATTGATATTGCGGTTCACCACGTAGGTGACGATGTTTCCGGCCACGTCCCGCCGCACCGCATCCGACGCCACCAGCAGGCCCAGCAAATCTTCGCCCTCCGCCCGTGCCAACTCACCACACTCATGCCGCGACAAGTCGGCGCCGTCTCCTGTCTCCATCACCCGTTCCAGCGCAGCCCGCACCGGCGAGCTTACCCGCCCCGCAATCTGTTCCCACTCCAGCGCCGGAAAATTCTCTAACTCAGCATTCGTGCAGACTCGCGTCATAGTCTCTCCATCGCACTCGAATCTAACCAACCCTACCGGAATAAATCAAAGGCTGCCGCACGCACCAACTCCGTCGCGCGCCCCTGGCCTGCCGGGTACGCAAATCCCCGCACCACGCATGCCGGCGTCTGCTTCAGCTTGCCGCACAGCAATCCCGCTACACCAGCCAGCTCATCCGCGACCGCCTCCAAACTCACTCGCAGCCTGTATCCATGCGGGTCTCGCTGGCCGCGTAAATCGTCGAGCGGCTTCATGCCCGCCACTCCGATCGCCGCTTCCGTCAGCCCCTCGCGCCACGCCCTCCCAAAACTGTCGCTGATAATCACCGCCACCGCGACCCCTGTTAGCCGCTTGATGTCGCGCCGCAACTTTGCCGCGGACCGGTCCGCATCCTCCGGCAACAGCAGCGCATGAGTTCCACCATCCACGTTCGAAACATCCACGCCGCTATTCGCGCAAACCCAACCGTGCCGCGTCTCGGTGATCAGCACTCCCCGTTTCCGCCGCACCACTCTCTTGCTCTCGCGCAGTGCCAGCTCCGTCACCCGCGCATCCAAATCGTACCGCTTTGCCCACCTCAGCGACGACGCTGACGGCCGCACAGTTTCCAGCTTCACCCACCGCCCTTCCGCCTTCGATACCACTTTATGCTTCACCACCAATACGTCCCCCGCTTGCAACGTCACTTCCGATTCTTCCATTCCGAGCAGCAGAAGTCTTGCCAGATTATCTCCGGCCCTAACCTCGCCGCGCACTCGCACCGCCATCGCTCGAAATTCAGTTTTCGTTCCGCTCAAGCTCGCGTCCTCTTCACCCCGTTAACTCCGAATTTCTCCCAACCCGCGCACCAACCTCTGCGACAGCCTGTCTCCAGGCGCATTCGCCAATGCCCACAGGTCCTCGGGATTATCCACATCCAGCGCCAGTCCTGGCGTCGGTTCCAGCACCGTACACTCTTCGCCAGTCGCGCGCGCTGCCGCCAGATGAGGCTTAAAACTATCGTTCCCAAAGCGCAGCGCAAACAAGCCTCCCGGACGGCGAAATGCCGCATTCGTTCCGCGCCCATCTCCCGCAGGCACCAGCAGAGTTCCCAGCCTTGGCGCACTTGCTAGCACGCGCTCCAACTCCCACGCCTCCACCGTCGGAATGTCCCCCGGAATCACCAGCGTCCATTCCACTCCGCGCGCCTCGCACACCGCCGTCGCCGTCTCAATCGCGCCCGTCTCCCCCGGATTCGCCTCGTCCGCAATCACTTCAAATCCAAACTTCTCTGCCAACGCACTCGCGAACTCATCCGACGTCACCACTCCCACCGCCGGACGCCCTTCCCAATTTCCCAGCGCCGTCAGCACATCGGTGATCATCGCCCGCGCCAGTTCCTGCCGTTGACCCGCATCCAACGCCGGCGATAACCGCTGCTTCGCATTCGCCGAATTCTTTACCGGTACTAGAATCACGCTGGCCTTCTCCCGTCCGCTGCCCGGATGGCCGCACGCGCCAACTCCATCTTGTTTTCCGTGCTCCGCATCAGGGTATTCACACACTCCACCCGCAATCCCGTTCGCCGCAATCTTTCTCCTGCCTCGGCATCTCGCACGTCGATCACCAGCGCGCCGAGAAAGTCCGCATATGCAGCAGCCACGCCCGCCACCGATACTTCCAGCCCGCAGGCCGTCATCAGCGCGCCCGCCGGCCCCGACACTGCCGCCCCACCCACAATTGGACTCACCGCCGCCGCCCGCTCCCGCCTCTCCCGCAACGCTTCGCGCACTCCGGGCACCGCGAGAATCGGTCCGATGCTCGTCACCGGATTACTCGGCGCCACTAGCACCATCTCTGCCGTTCGAATCGCCTCCACCACTCCTGGCGCAGCCACGCTCGCGCCTGCCCCGTCAAAGCGCACCGCCTTCACTTCATCCTGAAAACGCCGCTGCACAAAATATTCTTCAAAACTGATTTCGCCGCTCGGCGTCGTCACTCGCGTCTCGACCCGCGCATCGCTCATCGGCAACACCACCGCCCGTACTCCCATCCGCGCCGCAATTTCCGCCGTCGCTTGTGTCAACGTCCGCCCTTCCGCCATCAACCGCGACCGCAGCAGGTGCACCGCAAGGTCGCGGTCTCCCACGCTGAACCATGCCGGCTCGCCCAGCTTCCGCATCGTCTGCAGACAGTGAAACGTCTCGCCTGCGACGCCCCATCCCCTTTCGGCTGACAACCACCCGGCGAGGGCATAGACAATCGAATCGACGTCAGGCGAAACCTGAAGCCCCCACCAGCCATGATCGTCGCCGGTGTTTACAATCGCCACCAACTCTTCCTGCGCGACGACCTGCGCCAGCCCCTCCACAAATTTCGCCCCGCCCGTCCCCCCCGTAAGTACCGCGATCACCCGAATTCCTCCGCCCCTGTGGTCAAGTTGGCCGTCGCCTTATCCCGTGTACCTCTGTGCCCCCTGTGGTAAAAGGCCGTTGCCCTACCCGGTGGTCAACTCTTCACCGTTGATTCTGGCGCTGCAATGCCGCGGCTACCTTCTCGCCCAACAACCCGCCTCGCGCCACCACTCCCGCCGCGTACTCTGCATACACTGGCAGTCGTTGCCGCAGCTCGAACCCCTTGGCCTCGGTCCGCTGCCGCAGTTGCTCCAGATGCGGCCACGGCTTTTCAGGATTGATGAAGTCTGGCGTCAGCGGCGACACCCCGCCCCAGTCGTTGATGCCCGCATCCAGCAGTTCGTCGTAGTAGGCATCGGACAAATTCGGCGGCGCCTGCAAGTTAACATCTGGCATCATTAGCCGCGCCACCGCGACTGTTCGCATCATCGTCCCCCGGTCCGGCTCCGGCCAGTCTCGCATCGGAATCTCGCGCTTGGCCCTGAAATTCTGCACAATCACTTCCTGGATGTGTCCGTACTTTTCATGCAATTCGCGAATCGCCAGCAGCGTGTCCACTCGCTCCTCGACCGTCTCGCCAATCCCTATCAAAATGCCGGTAGTAAACGGGATCCCCAGCTTGCCCGCGTCTTCGATGGTCTTCAGCCGCTTGGCGGGAACCTTATCGGGAGCGTTGTCATGCGCGGCCCCCACCGCCAGCAGTCGCTCGCTCACCGTCTCCAGCATCAGTCCCATGCTGGGCGAGACCGCCCCCAGCCGCTTCACCCACTCTGCGCTCATCAACCCCGGGTTCGGATGCGGCAACAGCGTTGACTCGCGCAACACCATCTTGCACATCGCTTCCAGATAATGCAGCGTCGAGTTGTAACCCAGCTTCCGCAACGTCTCGCGCATCTCCGGAAACATCAGCTCCGGCTTGTCTCCCAGGCTGAACAGCGCCTCGGTACAGCCCAGCGTCTCGCCCTTCCGCACCACCGCCATGATTTCGTCGGGCGTCATGGTGCGCGCGCCGGGCTGCCCCGGATCGCGCCGGAACGTGCAATACCCGCAATAGTCCCGGCACAGGTTGGTTAGCGGAAGAAACACTTTGCGCGAATAGGTAATGACCCCCGGCTTGAACCGGCCCCGCGCCGCGCGCGCCGCCGCCAGCAATTCCGGAAGCTCGGCATCAGCGCACCCGATCCAGTGCTGCGCAGTGTGCCGGTCGAAGCCCGCACTCTCTCGCACTTGCGTTTTGTACTCGGAAATGGCCAACCCTAGTTCTCCCCGATGCTCCTTCGACCGAACCGCTTCCGTCTTCGAGCTAGCCTACCAGTAACGGCGGCTTCTAAATAAGCTTCCCAGCAGTGTCTCGCATTTTTGCGCGATTGTTCAACAATTCAACACTTGACAAAGTGAACGATCGGGTGCAACATTGCTTCCCATCCGTGACAACCTCTCGTATTCATCGCGTCTCCGTGGCGGATCAGGTCGCCTCGGCGGTTCGCAAAAGCATCCTCGACGGCGAACTCCGCCCTGGCGCGCAGCTCACCGAAGCCCCTCTGGCGGCTTCTCTCGGCGTCTCTCGCAACACCATGCGTGAGGCCATGCGCATCCTCATCCTCGAAGGCCTGCTGGTACGCAGCGTGCATCGCGGCGTTTCCGTCTCCCAACTTTCTCTGCGCGATGTCAAAGAGATCTACAACATCCGTCGCGTGCTCGAGTTGCCCGCCGTCATGATGGCCAGGCAAGCTCCGCCGGAGATCAAGCTGCATCTTCGCGCCGCTCTCGAAAGTTATGAAGCCACCCTCCGCGCTAAAGACTTTGTCGGCGCAGTCGAGGCTGACCTCGCTTTCCACAGTGCCCTCATTCGCTTCTACGGCAACCAGCGCCTCGAGACGTTCTATCAGAACGTCATCGGCGAACTGCGCCTGGGCATGATCCTAGTGGATCGCCGTCACGACGACCCCATCACCCTCATCCCCATTCACCGCAAGATCTATCAGTATCTGGATTCTGGCAAGTTGAAAGAGTGCGCCGCCCTGCTGGCGCAGCACCTGCAAGACTCGGAGGCGCGCCTCACACAAGTCATGACCGCGGCTGCTTCCGAGGAAGGCAATGAGTTTGGCCGGAAGAAATCCCGGGCTGGTTAATTCAAAGTGAGCAGTTGCAACGGAGGATTCTCATGATTTCCGCATCGACGCATGCAAGCACGTCTCGGACGTTTCGCTCCGCTCTCTCCCTCGCTCTCGTCGCGCTCCTGCTCAGCCCGTTGGCGGCGCAGGTCAACACTTCGATCGAGGGCCGCGTGTTCGATTCCACCGGCGCCGTCCTCTCCCAGGCCACGGTCACAGCGCTGAATACCGCCACCGGCGCGAGTCACACTGCGACCGCCAGCGGTAACGGCGAGTACCAACTCTCCGCTTTGCCTCCCGGCGAATACACGGTGAGCGCCGAGCACAGCGGCTTCAAGAAAAGCGTCAAGAAGATCGAGCTTGAGGTTGGCGCTGCCGGCCATCTCGATTTCAGCCTCCCCGTCGGCCAGGTCACCCAGGAAGTCGAAGTGCAGGACATCGGCGCGGTCGCCGAGCCCACCCGCACCATGGTCAGTTCCGTGATTGACCAACAGAAAATCCAGGACTTGCCCGTGAACGGCCGTCAGTTCATTGACTTCGCCCTGCTTGCTCCCGGCGTCAAGATCGGCGACACCACCTCGGGTGGCACCGACGTCATCATCGAGCCGGTTACCAAGCTCTCCTTCGCCGGACAAAACATCCACTACAACTTCATCGCCGTCGATGGCGCTGACAACATTTCCACTGCCTCAGGCGTGCAGAAGTACACCCCATCGCAGGAAGCGGTCCGCGAATTCCGCGTCATCAACAGCAGTTACAGCACTGAGTTCGGGCGCGCGGTTGGCGGCATCGTCAACATCATCACTAAAAGCGGCACCAATACGCTTCACGGCTCCGCCTATGAATATTTCCGCAACGACAAGCTCGACGCCGGCAGCCTGCTGGCTTCCTCCGACCCCGCGTCCTGCACCGTTCCCGGCGACCTGACCTCCGGCGGCTGCAAAAAACTTAACAAGCTGCGACAGAACCAGTACGGTTTCACCCTCGGCGGCCCGCTCATCAAGAA
>JBBQVN010000050.1:0-22751 GCA_038211475.1 Terriglobales bacterium
TGCGCAGCCGGGGCGCGTGGGATCCGCGATTGACGACGTGGAAATGAAGCTTGGCGAGAACGAGGAGATCCTGGTGCGCGGTCCGAATATCTTTCCCGGCTACTGGGAGCGTCCAGAAGAAACGGCGCGGGTGTTGCGCGATGGATGGTTCCATACTGGCGATCAAGGCGAAGTGGATGGGGCGGGAAACTGGCGGATCATTGGGCGGATTAAAAACCTGATCATCCTGGGATCGGGGCACAACGTTGCGCCGGAGCCGATTGAAGATAGACTTCTTGAGCAGTTGCCTGGCGCGCAGCAGGTTGTATTAACCGGGAACGGGCGAGGATATCTGGCGGCGATTATCACTGGAGGAGTGACGGCGGAACAAGCGCAAGCTGCGCTGGACGCGGTGAACCCTACGCTGCCGCATTACAAGCAAGTGCGGGGGTTCGGCATTCACGGCGGGGCCTTCTCGATTGAAAATGGCATGTTGACCGCCAACGGGAAGTTGAAGCGCGAGGCGATTGCGGTGCGATTGAAGGACGAGATTGAGCAGGTGTACGCCGCGAGTGGGACGCGCCGCTGAGAGACGGAGCGCTGAGAGACAGAGCATGAACAGTTATCGAGGCCAGGCCATATCGTGGAAGCTCATCGGCGCGGTCGTCGAACTGGAACTACATCGTCAACCCTGCAACGAAATTGGCTGGTTGACTTTGCACGAGCTCGAAAACTTTGCGGGCATGCTGCCGGCGCTGGAGTATAACGCGCACGCGCTGATCATCTACAGCTCGGTAAAGGCGGGCTTCTGTGCGGGCGCCGATTTGCGCGAACTGTACCAGCGTTCGCAAGCCCTCGACAAGAACGAAGCCACCAAAGCGGTACGGGATTTTCTGGAGCGCATTCATCGCGTAATGAACCGGCTGGACGAATCGCCGCTTACCACGATCGCGGCGGTGCACGGCGTTTGTTTCGGCGGCGGGTTGGAGCTGGCGTTGACTTGCGACTTGATCATCGCCGACCGCATGGCGCGCTTTTGTTTTCCGGAACTGCGGCTGGGATTGATTCCGGGATTTGGCGGGATTCCGCGCCTGAAGCGCGACGTGGGCAACGCTGTGGTGCGGGACTTGCTGCTGACCGGACGCAGCTTTAACGCGACCAAGGCGCAACAAATCGGACTGGCGAGTCAACTGGCTGGCGAGGGCGAAGCCTTGAACGCGGCGCGGGCCACGGCGGGCCAGATGGGCAAGTTCGATCGCGCGACAGCTATCGCCGCCAAGCGTTTCATCAAACCGGTGCCGTACGAGGAATTGCGCCAGGAAATTGAAATTTTTTGCGAGCTGTATTCGCAGCCCGTGGTGGAAGCGGCACTGAAGAAATTTGTGGAGAGCGAAGACGCGCAGCCCTACCTGCCGTAATTTTTGAAATTGATAGTCTGCGATTTGTGATTTGAACCCTATGCCTACTATTGATCACACACTCGACGAAGTTCTGGCATTGGCGGCGTTGCATTTCAAGGTGCCGCGCGAGAAGCTGACGCCCGACGATGACTTCTTCAAGACCCTGGGAATTGACAGCTTGCAGGCGCTGGATTTGCTGACCCGGCTGGAACATCATTTCCACATCGAGCTGCCGGATTACGAGTTGCAGGGAGTGTCAGACTTCCGCACCTTGGCGGCGCGAATTCAGGCACGACTGTAACCCACCGATGCTAGACCTGAGCCAATACTCATCGCTGGGAGCGGCGCTGCGGGATGCGCTGGAGCGCTGGCCCAACGAAACCTGCCTGATCGAAGCAGACCGCGAACGCGAGAAGTCGCGCCTGACCTACGCGCAGTTTAAAGCGGCGGCGCTGCCGCTGGCGCGGGCCCTGCAAGATGGCGGGTACCTGCACAACGACCGCGCAGCCATCATCATGACCAACCAGTCGAAGTGGCTGATTTCGGCCTATGCCGTGATGCATTGCGGCGGAGTGCTGGTGCCGCTCGACTACAAACTGACGGCGGCAGAGCACCTGCAACTGCTGGCGCACTGCGGAGCGCAGGTGCTGATCGTCGAATATTATTTGTGGCGACAGATCATGCAGGATGCAGGATTCAAGAGCCTGCGAGTGGCGACGGTGGTGGTGACCGAAGCGCCACCGAATGCCGAACTGGCGGGCGGGCTGCGATGGGAAGAATTCCGTCGCGACGCCGATCCACTTTTCGTACGACGGCAGCGGCAGGATGTGGCGTGCATTGTGTATTCGTCGGGAACGGCGGGGCGTCCCAAGGGGTGCGTCCTGACTCACGAGAACTATCTGGAGCAATGCATTTCGCTGACCGCGTGGTACCCCTTCTGGCCGGGAGTGACCTACCTGAGCATCCTGCCGACGAACCACGCCATTGATTTCATGGTCGGATTCATTGGGCCGTTCGTGTGCGGGGCGTGCGTAGTGCATCTGCGAACGTTGCGGCCGGAGTATGTTCGCGACGCCTTTACCCGCTACCACATCACCTACGTGAGCCTGGTGCCGATGGTGCTGAAAAACCTGGAGCGCGGGCTCAAAGCGAAGTTTGCGGAGTTGCCCGCCGCCAAGCGCTTTGTGCTGAACCGGATGATTGATTGGAACAAATTGCGCACCCGCAAGGCCGCTAACGTGGAATTGAGCCGCAAGCTGATACCTCAAGTGCATTCCGCATTCGGCGGCGAGTTGCGCACCATCATTGTTGGCGGCGCGTTTACTGATCCCGCGACCTTGCAGTTTTTCTATGACCTGGGGATCCCCGTGGCGAACGGATACGGGCTCACCGAAGCGTGCACGGCGATCACGGTGAATGACCTGAAACCATTTCGTGCCAATACGGTGGGCAAGCCGCTGCCCGGCGTCGAGGTGAAGATTTTGGATGCAGGCAGCGATGGGATTGGCGAGGTTGCGTGCCGCGGCAAGAATGTGATGTCGCATTATCTGGATGATCCCGGCCTGACCGCCCAAACCGTTGTGGATGGATGGTTGCATACGGGCGACCTGGGACGACTGGAAACTAGCGGGCATCTCCAACTGTTTGGCCGCAAGAAGAACATGATTGTGACCGAAGGCGGCAAGAACATCTATCCAGAAGATGTGGAGATGGTGTTCGACAAGTTGCCCGTGAAGGAATACTGCGTGTTTGCCGCGAATTATATTTGGCCGGCGAAAGCATTGGGTAAAGAAATATTGACGATCGTGCTGCGGCTGGAGAACAACCAGGAATTCACGCCCCCGCTGCGTGAAGAATTGATTGCCTGCAACCGCAAGCTTCCGGACTTCAAACGGGTGGGCGGGTACGTCCTGTGGGAGAAGGACTTTCCGCGCACCGCGTCGATGAAGATCAAGCGCGAGATTCTGGCGGCAGAAATCGGCCGGGGACTAGAGCGCACGGCCATCATTCCCTTGTGAACGACACTTTTCTGGCAATCATCAATCCGAAGGCGGGAGCGGGACGCGGTCGTAAGCCAGTGGCCGCCGCCATAGCGCGTCTGCGGTCGGGCGGCGTGAAGCTCGAAACCGTCGAGACTACGGCGCCGGGCCAGGCCACACAGTTGGCCCGCGAAGCTTATGCAAATGGCTACCGGCGCTTTATCGCGGTGGGCGGGGATGGAACATCGTATGAGATTGTCAACGGGCTGTTCCCGGAAGCGAGTCGCGGCGAGATTCCGACCCTTGGCTTTTTGCCCCAGGGGACGGGCAATTCTTTTCTGCGCGACTTCAGCCATGCGGGCGTGGAGCATGCGACAGAGGCGCTGCTGGCCGGACGAAGCCAGCCCTGCGATGTGCTGCGGCTGACGCATCGCGTGGGAACGCTGTACTTCATCAATCTGCTGAGCGTAGGATTTGCCGCGAATGTGGCTACGCTGCGGCATCGGCAATTTTCGGCATGGGGACAGGCGGGTTACCTGGCGTCGCTTTTCTTGAGCCTGGCGCGACTGGAGCGCCGGCCATTTCCTGTGCGGGTGGAAGGCCAGAAGGAATTCGACCGGCGGCGATGCTTGTTCCTTACCTTCAACAACAGCAAGTTCACTGGTGGAACCATGATGATCGCGCCGAAGGCTGATACCAGCAACGGGCTGGTCGAATACGTCCGCTGGGGACCAATCGGACGGCTGGGTTTAATCGCAAATTTGCGCACGCTCTACGACGGCACGCACCTTCAACATCGGCTGGCGGAACATCAGGCGACGCCGCGGGTGGAGTTCGACCTCGGCGGGCCGGTGGACATCATGGTGGACGGAGAAGTGCAGACCGTGCACTGCGAGAGCATTGACGTTCTGCCCTCGGCTCTTCGCGTCGTGGTATAAGAAATCAATGTCGCAACAACGCCGCGAGAAACAACAAAAGAATCAACCGAAGAGCAACCGAAGGTTCGTCGTGGCTGCGATCGTGCTTTTTGTGGCGGTTGCGGCGGTCGCGTTTTGGTGGAGGCAGCATCGTCAGAGTAACAAGTATGACGCCTTCGCCAAGTGCCTCATGCAGAAGAACGTACGGATGTACGGGCTGGAGACGTGTCCGCACTGTCTGGAACAGAAAGAGCTTTTTGGAGCGTCGTTCCAGTATGTGAACTACACCGAGTGCCTGATCCCAGGGGCGCGCCAGCTAAAACCGGAGTGCCAGGCAGCGGGCGTGAAGCGCTTTCCGACCTGGCAATTCAGCGACGACTCTCGCAACGAAGGCACGATGCCGCTGCAAGCGATCGCGGATAAATCCGGATGTACGCTACCGTGACCTCGCGCCGCAGGTTCGCCATCATCGCGTTACTGGCTGCCGCCGGCATATGCGTTTCGGGGGTCTCGCTATACCACCACTTTGGGACCTCTGCGACTTCCTACTGCGATTTCGGCGACAACTTCAATTGCGACGTGGTGAACCGCAGCACCTACTCGACCTTGCTGGGAATTCCGGTCGCGTTGATTGGCATGGCGGGGTATGGGGTGATTCTGTTCCTGGTGACGGCGCGCCGGGCCCATGCCGAGACCCCGCGGGTTCTGACTGCGCTGAGCGCGATTGGACTAGCATTTGCGCTTTACCTCACCTATGTGGAAAAGTTTGTTTTGGCGACGTGGTGTATTCTTTGCCTCACTTCCTTGATCTTGATCTTGAGCATCACAATGCTGGCGTTGTGGCAGCAATTTGCCCGGAGGCACTGACCTTTGCTGTGGAATCACCATCTGATGGTTGCATGCGCGAACTGACTCGGGAAGCGACCGAGACGCTGGGGCCGCATCTCGTCCCGAGCGCGCACTCCAGCGTCACGGGAGATCTGCGGCTGCATGAGTTCCACAGCCGGGTGTTTAGCAACATGCGAATGTTGCGGGTGTGGCTGCCGCAGGGATATGACGAGGGTAGCGCGATGCACTATTCCATCCTCTACCTGAACGACGGCCAAAATCTGTTCGACCGGGCAACGGCTTTTGGGGGAGTGGAGTGGCAGGTGGACGAAACCGCGGAGCGGCTGATCCGCGAGCAAGCGATTCCTCCCATGATTATTGTTGGGATGGACCATTCGCAGGGGGATCGCGCCCGTGAGTACATCCCATATCGCATTCGGCAGCCGCAATTGACGAGGCCGCTGGGAAGAAAGTACCCAACTTTCTTGACCGAGGAAGTAATGCCGTTCATTGAGCACGAGTACCGGGTGGCCCGTGGCCCGCAACATACGGGCCTCGGAGGCTCATCATTGGGCGGGCTGATTGCGCTGTACACCGCGATGGTGAGGCCGGGAGTGTTCGGGCGGCTGCTGGTGGAGAGTCCGTCGCTCTCTCTGGGCAGCCGGCGCATCATCAAAGAGAGCCGCTTGTTCCGCCATTGGCCGGAGCGAATGTTTTTGGCTATGGGCGGGCGTGAGACGGGGATGCCCGAAAAGGATGAGATGTTGGCAAATGATCTGCTGGAGTTGGGCAACGTGCTGCAACGCGCCGGGATGGGGGAAGAACGCCTGCGGGTGAAGGTGGACGACATCGCGGGACACAATGAATCGGCTTGGGCGGCGCGGTTCCCAGAAGCTATGACGTTCCTGTACGGAACGCGGTAGTTAAGAATGTCCGCGCGAAGACAGAACCAAGGCGATGGGCGATTCGCGGCGTAAAGCGTATCGGGAAGCAGCATTTGGCATGCGCTCGGCACAGCCGGGGCCTAAAAGGCCCAAGAATTTTGGCGACGTTACGTGGCGCTAAAGCGCCACTCTTCCACCAAAACCCGGATTTAAGCACACGGTCCAAAGCGCACGGCGAGGAAATCCGCCTTAACGAAGTGGCGGCGGTCAGTCAAAGCTCGCGTCAAATCGTCGATAGCCTTAGGCAAGATGCGCGTGGATCATAGCCTTGCGGAAGGCCTGGCCGCGGCGACTTGGCGGAGCGCTCGGCAGCGCACTCCGCGGCGCGGGAACAGCGGGATTCGGTCTGTTACCCTAATGGTCAGCGAATCATTCGCGCTCGATGCCGCCTGAGACCCCAACTTCTGCTCTTCAACCCGCGCCGCCGCCCCACGACCATCACACCCCTGACCACCACAAGGGATTGCAGATGGTGGCGTTGCTGGAATTCTCCAAAGGAGCGGTAGTCGTACTGGCGGGTCTGGGCCTGCTGTCAATGCGGCACCGGGACATCTGGGGCGTGGCCGAAAGCCTGCTGGAACTTTTGCGCATCAACCCTCACCACCACTCGTTTGCCATATTCATCGCTCTGACTCACCGCGCTAGCGATTGGAAATTGTGGAAGGTCGCGACTATCGCCGCTATGTATGCCACTGGACGATTTGTCGAATCGTATGGCCTGTGGAAGGAACGTACCTGGGCGGAATGGTTTGCCATCATTTCCGGATCCGCGTATGTGCCGTTCGAAGTCTATGAACTGGCGCGAAAAGTGACGTGGCCACGAGTGCTGATCCTGGTAATCAATCTGGTGATCGTGGCCTACATGGTGTATCTGCGGTTGGGTGCGAGGCGCGAGCGCAAGGCCCACGGCGGTGCTTGACGCCCTCCGGGGCCACCACTCGAGAGCTAGTTCTGTTGAACCGTCTGACCGGCGGCAGCAGGCAGGGCCAGAGGCTCCTCGGGCATCACAATCCAAGCGACAGGGTAGGCGATGAAACCGATGCCCGTCATGAATGCCACAATCAGCCAGAGGACTCGAACCAGGGTGACATCCAGATCCAAGTACTCTGCGAAACCCATACAGACCCCAGCCATCTTGCGCCCCTCGCGAGGCCGAACCAAGCGGCGTTTCGCGACAGGGATCCCTACCCGCCGGCCACAATAGGCGCAAACCAGAGCGTCATCTTGAATCAGTTTGCCACAGAAATTGCAGTACATAGAGTTGTCCCTCACTCACAGGATACGACAAGTCGATGGGTAAAGTTCCAGAGGGCAGCAGTAATTATGCAGCGGAAAATGTGCATTTGCGATTTGGAGGCCGTCCGGTTGCAGACTGATGACGACGCCTAAGGCTGTGAAGTTCTTTACAAGTCGTTCGAAAAGCCGTTACAGTACGAAAGCGGGCAGTTCACCCGAATTTGCGCTTTGATTCGCGCACCGCGGTGGGGCCGCGGATATCACCCAAGCAGTTAAGTGGCCAAGGGGCAGAATGCTAAAGACCGTTTGGCGATGGACCATGGGTGTGTATATTTTGATTCTGGCGTTGAACTGCGTAACCCTGTGGGCGCAAACGCCGGGGATCAGCTTCTCGCCCAGCAGCGTAGATTTCGGCAACGTCAACCTGGGGACATCCAGTACCCAGCTGATCACGGTGACCAACACCGGCAGCGCAAACTTGAGCATTACCGCGGTTGGTGTCGGTGGGACCAACCGCCTGGACTTCAAGCAGACCAACAACTGCAAGAAAACTGTCGCCCCGGGCGGCACCTGCACCATCACTGTGACCTTCACGCCGGCATTGGCGGGGACCCGGTCCGCAACCTTGAGTGTCACGGACAACGTGGCCGGCAGTCCCCAGTCCATCAGCTTGACCGGCTTAGGTGCAGCGCCCTCGATCTCGCTTTCCTCCACCTATCTCAGTTTCCCCGGTCAAGCGGTGGGCTCGATAAGCGCCGCCCAGGCGATTTCTGTGACCAATACTGGTACGGCGACCCTGACCGTCACCAGCATTACCGCATCGGGAGACTTCGCGCAAACCAATACTTGCGGAACGCAACTGGCTGCAGGCGCGGTTTGCGTGATCAATGTGACGTTTTCTCCGACCGCTATCTGGACGCGTTCCGGCACGGTGCTGCTAGTGGACAATGCCAACCTGAATCCGACGCAAGTGGTCTGCGTGGCGGGCATGGGAACCGGAAACGGGCAGCTCAGCTTTTCCCCCAACTCTCTCAGCTTCGGGAACCAAACTGTGGGGACTGTCAGCGTGCCACTCACCGTAACCGTGACCAATACGGGGAGCCAGGCGGTGACTTTCAATAGCATTATCGCCAGCGGTGATTACTCACAAACTAACACCTGCGGAACATCGTTGAATGCAGGCGCAAGTTGCACGGTAACCGCTACCTTTGCGCCGACTTACGCGAGCTTCCGCACCGGATACCTCACCTTCAACGACACGACGCCTTCGATTCTGCAGTCGTACACGCTGACCGGAACGGGCAAGAGTACGGGTTCCCCGGTGGCAGTCACTCCGAAAACCGCTTCGGTGACCTTTACCCAGACACAGCTATTCTCCGCAACCATCAACGGATTGCCTTCGGCCAATGTGACTTGGTCGGTGGACTCGATTGTTGGTGGCAATACTACGGTGGGAACGATTTCCACCATAGGCCTGTACGTTCCGCCGGCAACGGCGGGCAACCACACGATTACTGCGACCAACATAGCCAATATTACTCAGAGTGCGAACGCGCCGCTGGTAGTGACGAATCTAGCTGGCGTGTTCACCACCCGCTATGACAATCTGCGAACGTCGCAGAACGTGAGCGAAACCGTGCTGAATACCGGCAATGTTAACCAGAACCAGTTTGGCAAGCTGTTTTCGGTTCCGGTGGACGGATACGTTTACGCGCAGCCACTTTACGTGGCCAATGTGAGCATTCCGGGGCAGGGCAACCACAACGTGGTCTATGTGGCGACCGAATATGACAGCGTGTATGCATTCGACGCGGACGTGAATCAGGGAACCTCCCTGTGGCACACTAGCTTTGTGAACCCGGATGGGGGAGTCACCCCCATCCCTTCCAACGAAGTGGAGATCGGGAACGACTTGGTACCTTGGGTGGGCATCACGGCCACGCCCGTAATAGATCCTGCCTCCAACACGCTGTTCGTGGTGGCGCGGACCAAGGAAGTCGTTGGGACCGCGGTAAACTACGTGCAGCGCTTGCACGCGCTCGACATCACTACTGGTGCGGAAAGAGCCAACAGTCCGGTAGTGATCCAGGCCACGGTGGCTGGCACAGGCTCAGGCAGCGTGGGCGGACAACTTCCTTTCGAGCCGCTGCGGCAAAACAATCGCGCCGGATTGCTGTTGCTCAACGGAATCGTGTATGCGGGATTCTCGTCGCTGGAGGACATCGATCCCTTCCACGGTTGGATTCTAGGCTACGACGAAAACACCTTGCAGCAAGTGAGGGTCTTCTGCACGACACCCAACGGCCAACATGGCGGAGTGTGGCAAGGCGGGGATGGCTTGGCCGCGGACGGCAGAGGGGGCATCTTCTTCACCACAGCCGACGGCACGTTCGACGCCAACACGGGAGGGGCCGACTACGGAGATTCCGTCGTGAGGTTGACCTCAACCAGCGGCGCTCTTGCGGTAGCTGACTATTTCTCGCCATATAACCAGGCGGCTCTCGCCTCAGTCAATTGGGACGTCGGTGCGGGTGGCACCCTACTGCTGCCCGACCAGCCTGGCCCCTATCCGCATCTGTTGCTAGCTGGCGGCAAGGGCGGAACCGTATACCTAGCCAACCGCGACAATTTGGGCCGGTTCAACTCCACGTCCAATCAAATCCTGGTGACACTGCCAGCAGCTGCTGGCCCGGTCACCGAAAGCGGAGGCAGCCGTGGGGGGCCAGGGTACTGGAATGGAATGGTGTACTACGTCGGGGCCAACGATCTTCCGAAACAGTTTGGGTTGTACAACGGCTTGCTTTCCGCGACTCCGATTCAGCAATGGACGCCGCATAACTATGGTTATCCAGGGGCTTCGCCGGTGGTTTCAGCTAACGGAAACACCAACGGCGTCCTGTGGACCGTGCAAACCAATGGGTTTGCCACCAATACACCAGCGGTTTTGCGAGCGATGGACGCGGCGAATATCTCTCGACAGATTTACTACAGCAGCAAGTCGCCTAACGACACCGCCGGTGTGGCGGTCAAATTCGCGGTACCCACGGTGGCCAATGGCAAGGTGTACCTGGGCACCCAGACTGAGCTGGATGTGTACGGGCTGTTGCCTTAGTCGGGGCCGGAGTTCTCAGCCAACTCACAGACGTTGCCATCCTAGTGTTTGTGCTCCCAGCCTTCCGCGTGTTTGGTTTTCGATTCTTTCATTGCCGCGGTGGCGAGAAGCAATCCGATTAAGCCGAATACTGCCAACGCAAACAAAGCCATAAAGAGGATTGGCATAGGCGCCTCCTGGGGATAGTTTGGAAGCAGGCAACGGGAAAGGCTGTGACGGCGGTCACGGTCATCGGTGCGGACGGGCCACGATGCCCCCCCTTTGGGGGAGACGAGCTGCGACCCGCCAAAGGATTCTCGTTCTGGCTAAGTTGAAACTGCTAAATTAGAGATTGGCAGAGCTGTGATCGGGCTGCGCCATCAATGCCTCTCTGGAGTGACCTATGCGGATTGCAGTGATTGGATCAGGTTATGTCGGGCTAGTCACAGGCGCCTGCTTTGCGGAGCTCGGGCACGAAGTCGTGCTGGTGGATATTGACAAGCCGAAACTCGCTGCACTGCAGCGAGGCGAAGTGCCCATTCACGAACGCTTCCTACCTGAGTTGCTGACGCGACATCGGGGCTCGTGTTTGCAGTTTTCCGGCAATTTACAGAAGGCGGTAAAAGACTGTGCGGCAGTCTTTATTGCAGTAGGCACGCCGCCCACCGATCGTGGTGAGGCCGATTTATCTCATGTGGAGTCGGTAGCGCGAGCAATTTCCGGGGCCATCGGCGACTACAAAGTAATCGTGGAGAAAAGTACCGTGCCGGTGTATACCAGCGACTGGATCCGCAAGATCGTTGCCCGCAACGGCACCAAATCGGAGCACTTCGACGTCGCGTCGAATCCGGAGTTTTTGCGCGAAGGCTCCGCTGTAAGCGACTTCATGTATCCCGATCGGATTGTGGTCGGCGTGGAAACGGAACGCTGTGCCGCCGTGATGCAGGAGATTTATGCTCCACTCACCGAGGGCCATTACTATAAGACCGCCGGCGCAATTCCCGCACCGGACGGAGCCCAGATTCCTCCCCGCCTGATCGTGACCAGCACCAAGAGCGCGGAACTTATCAAGCACGCTTCCAATGCGTTCCTGGCGATGAAGATTTCTTTCATCAACGCGGTGGCTTCGATCTGCGAGTCGGTGGGCGCCGACGTGCAACAGGTATGCCTGGGAGTGGGCACGGACCGCCGAATCGGGCCGCGTTTCTTGAGCCCGGGCATCGGCTACGGCGGCTCCTGCTTCCCCAAAGACTTGATGGCATTCCGTTCGGTGGCCCGCGAATGCGGTTATGAGTTTGGACTGCTGGATGAGGTGATGCGCATCAACGAACAGCAGCGAGGCCGTTTTCTGCGCAAAGTGCGCGAAGCACTGTGGACACTACGCGACAAGCGTCTGGCGGTGTTGGGCCTGGCCTTCAAAGGCGGGACCGACGACATTCGTGAGTCTCCGGCGATCTTGTTGATTCCGGAATTGCTTCACGAAGGATGTCATGTCACCGCGTACGACCCGGCGGCGATGGACCGCGCCAAAGAGGTGCTGCCGGCTGGGGTAGAATTTGCGGCATCCGCCTATGACGCCGCGCGCGATGCCGATGCCTTGCTTATCTTGACCGAGTGGGAAGAATTCGCCTCCCTCGACTTGCCTCGCCTGCGCCAGCAAATGAAGGAGGCCACCGTGCTCGACGGGCGCAATCTGTATGATCCGGCGGTGATGGCGGCTCAGGGCTTTACCTATTACAGCGTGGGACGGCCGACAGTGATTGCGGAGGACCACGTGGCGGGCCGCAGCGAGGGCAAAACACCCCGATGACGAAATTGCGCGCTCTGGTGACCGGCGGCGCCGGATTTCTAGGCTCCCACCTTTGCGATGCCTTGTTGGCCAAGGGACATTCGGTCATCGCAGTGGACAACCTGCTGACCGGAAGCCTCGACAATCTGGCCCATCTGCTTGCGGAAGGCGATTTCGAGTTTCAGCAACGCGACATCTGCGAAGCCTTCGACGTCGGGAAGGTGGACTACGTTTTCAACTTCGCTTGTCCAGCCAGCCCGGTAGATTACATGGAGCACGGAGTTGAGACGTTGCGCGTGGGCTCGGCGGGGACGCTGTATGCTCTGGAAGTGGCCCGCAAGTATGGCGCCCGCTTCATGGAGGCGTCGACTTCGGAGTGCTATGGCGATCCGCTGGAGCACCCTCAGACCGAAACCTATTGGGGCAACGTCAACCCGATCGGCCCGCGCTCCGTGTATGACGAAGCCAAACGCTTTTCCGAAGCCGCTACCATGGCCTACCACCGCTATCACAAGCTGGATACGCGACTCCCGCGCATCTTCAACACTTACGGTCCGCGTATGCAAGTGAAAGATGGCCGCGTGATTCCCAACTTCATGGACCAGGCATTGCGCGGCCAAGACTTGACCGTCTATGGAAATGGCAGCCAGACCCGCAGCTTCTGTTATGTCAGCGACGAAATCGAAGGCCTGATGCGCCTGGCCCAAGCTACCGAGCATGACCCCGTAAATATCGGCAACCCCGGCGAGTTTACTATTATCGAATGCGCGAAAAAAGTGTTGCAGATAACGGGATCCAAGAGCAGAATCCGCTTTGAACCGCTGCCCCAGGATGATCCGAAACAACGCTGTCCGGACATTACCAAGGCGAAGGCACTGCTCGGGTGGGAACCCAAGATCGACTTGGAAACCGGGTTGAAGTTATCTCTCGATTACTTCCGCAACGCGGTGCGGGAGCGCAGCGCACAAGAATCGACAGAACGCAAAACCAGCGGCGCTTGACCGGCCGCGCTCACCCCCGGGCTTACTTCACTTCCCACACCCCGTCTTCCGCAGCGTGGTAACACGATACCTCCAGGTCCGGGAACTCCTGGCGAATGACCTTGGCGGCCTGCTCTAATTCTGTTTGATGAAAGGCTTTTTCGGCTTGGCGGTCGTGCCCGAACGCCGCCAGTCCGCCGTAACGTCCGCAATCGGAATGACTAAAGAGCAAGACCCGCCGCGTCTGATGGATGGCGATCGAGGTCCGAAGTTGATCCAGCACGAATGCTCGCTCGTATTCCTCGGTAGAAGAAGTAAGGGCCCGGATGCTACCGGCAATCGTGATGACATCCGGGCGTTTCACCCCCATGCGCTTAATGAACTTTTGGGTAGCGACCCCGAAGCGATGGTCGAAACACTGCACCACCGCGGCATCGCTAACGTATGGCTCAACAGCGGTATCAAAATGAAAGACTTTCTGCATGCTGGTCATCCTCGAAAATTGTGCACGTCCAGGTTGCGAACTACCAAGTCGTTCTTTGCGGTCCGGGGGCGATTCACTATTTGATGAAGTAGCCGCTCACCCGCCATTTACCGTCTTTGTCGAGCACGGGAGTGATGATTTCCACCGCCGACTGCTTGTGCTCGAAACGAGTCTCGTATTGGATGACGACGTATTCGCCATCCGGCGCGCCTGGCAGCGAATGGGTGTAAGCGGCGCTCAGGAGCTTCCGCGAAACTACTTTGCCGAGAGGTTCACGACTGGCCCGCATGGCGGTGTCCCACTGCGACTGGGTGACCACGGCTTTGAACAGGGACGCGGACTGCTGCCAGCTCTCGCCATAGGTTCCGGAATCGGTCAGGGCCAGCCACGCTTCAGCCGACTGCTGCGCGACTCGTTCCACCCTTTGTTGCGCCGGTGCGGGGACGCTGAGAAATACTAGCAGCATAGCAGACCCAGCCAGCCATCCCAGGGCCGCCCACCTTTGCGAAACGATTTTGGTTGGTTGCATGTCAGGCCTCCCGTCGCGTTTTCAATTGTGCCAGCAACTGCTCGATGCGATCGTCTTTCTCCAGGGCCGCCAGACGCGTTTCCATATCACTGGCGACGATCTCAGACTTCGCCTGGCTCTCGGCTTCGCTGTGCGCCACTTTGCGCTTCATGCGGTCGAAGGTGGACAAGCTTGACATGGAGCCCACCTTGAATTGCGCGTCCGTCGCCCGGCTGACCGCCCGTGCCCGCCGCTGCCGGGCCGCCAGCAGGTCCGCCTTGGCCGTGGCTTCCGCCAACTTTTGCTCCAACTGGCGCAGTGCCGCCTTTAGGTTCTCGACCTGGACTTTTTGGTCATCCACCTGCTGCGCGTAGCTCTCGGTGAGTTCGCGATAACTCTCGCCGCGTTGCAAGGCCGCGCGCGCCAAGTCATCCTGCTTCTTGTCCACGGCGAGCTCCGCCTTGCGGGTCCACTCCCCCACGCGGTCGGAGTTCTCTTGCTTCTTCTTCTCCAACAGGTGCTGATCGGCGATGGCGATGGCCACCTGCGTCTTCACCTGCAGGAGCTGGTTTTGCATGTCAAGGATCACCTGCTTGATCATTTTCTCGGGGTCTTCGGCCTGATCGATAAGGTCGTTAAGGTTGGCCCGCACCAAGGTTGCGATTCGCTCCAGCAATGCCATAAGAAAACTCCTTCCGTTGTTATGCGCTTGGGAACGGGCGCGCCCGCTCCCGCCGCGGTTACTTACTTTGTTCTTGATCCGGCTTCGGCGCCCTATCTCCGATTTGCCGCACCTTGCCGAACATGTCTTTCAAACCCATGCCGGTCAGAGTTTCAAACAGAGCGGGGACTTGGGCCACCATTTGTGTCAAATCGCCGGTGATTTTGTTTAGCCCCGCCGCATCTCCGTTGCCGGTTGAGACCACGGTGATCTTGTCCACGTTAGCCAGGGGACTGGCCAGCGCTCGCACAATTTCCGGCAATCCAGTAAGCAGCTTGTCGATGACCGCCGCCTGGTTGTACTCCCGGAACGCCGCCGCCTTCACATTCATCGCCCGCGCTTCCGCATCACCCTTCTTGAAGATGATCTCGGCTTCCGCTTCACCCTGCTGGCGGATGGACGAGGCCTTGCCTTCCGCTTCAGCCATCAAGCGCTGCCGCTCAGCCGCCGCCAACGTTTCGATTCGCTGGCGCTCGATCTCAGCCGGCTTCAGCACGGTCGCAATCAACTCTTTCTCGCGACGGTTGATTTCCGCTTCCTGCACTTTCACTTGCTGCTCTTTCTCAATCTGCAACACCTTGACGCTCTCAGCCACGACTTGCTGCTGCATGATGTTGGTCTGGATGTCGTAGGCCTTGTCGGCTTGCGCTTGTTGCTTCTTGCTGACTTCCAGGTACTGCGCTTTCTTGACCTCGAGGTCGCGCTGGGCTTCGGCCTGTTTGGCCAGGGACAAGGTCTCGGCCAGCACGCGTTCCTGGTCGGCCTGCGCTCTGGCAACCGCAGCTTCGCGGGTGGCGTTCGCGCGACGAATGGCGGTATCGCGTTCGGCTTCCGCAGTGGCGACATCGGCATCGCGGCGGATGCGCGCGACGTCTGGTTTGCCCATGTTGCTGATGTATTCGTTCTTGTCGCGGACTTCCTTGATGGTGAAGGAGATAACTTCCAGACCCATCTTTGTCATGTCGTCGGCGCAAGTGGAGCGCATCCGGTCGGCCACCATTTCCGGCTCTTTGACGATTTCTTCCACCGTCAATTGCCCAATGATGCCGCGCAAGTGACCTTCCATCACCAGACGGATCAATCCTTCGCGCAATTCGGGCGTCTTGGTGAGAAATTGCTCGGACGCGGTCAAGATGGATTCTGCGTCGGATTTCACTTTAATCTGCGCCACCGCTTCCACTGTGACTGCCACGCCCTGCTTGGTGTAGAGATCCTGTTGCGGAGCGACGTCGAACGACATCAGTTCCAGGGACAGGCCGCGGCAGTTCTCAATCATGGGGAAGATGATGGTGCCGTGCCCCTTGACCACGCGCGTCCCGCGAAAGCCGTAGACCACCAGCGCCTCATGCGGGCCGGCTTTGCGATACAGTTTTGCCAACATGCTCATCAACAGCATGATGGCCAATACCGACAGTCCTACAATCACCCAGATTTGTACTGCAAATCCCAACATATCGTCTCCTCGTAACTCGTTTCGCCGGCGGACTGCCAGGCTGTTTCGAGAACGTCCTCGTTCTCGTAAATAATTGCGGAAGACTGGCCGCAAGCCGAAAGTCCTACTTCGCCGATTCCGGCTCCTAAGGCGCGTCGTCCGACTCGCCCGTCATATCTTCCCAGCGCCTTACGTAGGCAATCCCTTTCTCATAGCGGGTGACTACAACTTCAGCGCCCTTGTTGAGAGCACGTCCGCCTTCGCTGCGTGCCCCACAGGCGCGGCGCGTGCCCGCTTGCGAATAGATGATTTCGCCGGTGCCAGCTTCGCGGATCGAACTGGATATGCGACCGAGCACCCCCACCATGTTGAAATCCGCAGGGTCCAAATTCTCCTCGTGCGAGATCAAGACCTTGGTCATGAACAGGAAGACAATGCCCGCGCCCACGATTCCGCTCGCCGAAGCAATCAATAGTCCCAAGGCGAACCAAATGCTCGCATAGCGAGTGATCAAGTAGCCGGTTCCGCCAAACCAAGCCAGAAAGGCAGTGAAAGTGATGAAGTTAAACGGCGAGATCTCCGGCCCTTGTGCGGCATGGGATGAGCCATGGACCGGAGGATGTCCGGGCGTCGGCGCATGTCCCAGGCTGTGCGGCAAATGTGGCCAATGGAAATGCCAACTCAATGCGCCCGCCAGGAACGAGAAGACGCTAAAACAGAAGCCAACGGCGAAACAGATCAGATAGAAAGTTGGCCAGGTCACAGGGTTCTTCTCCCTTCCGGAGAGCTCGACTGCGGGGCCTGGGGCCGCAACGCCTCAAACAACCGGTCTGCCAGGCCGGGCGTATTCAAAATCTCTCCCAAGAGCAAGAGACAGCCCCGGGTATCTTTGTCACGCGCCACTTTGATCAGCACTTCGCTCACTTGGGCATCGCCCGCAAAACGCTCGGAGCCTTGCAGCAGCCACACATCGAGCTTGCCTTCGGTGATGCGGAGGTCAGACACCAGCTCAGTGTGGTAGCCCTCGGGGTCGTCCACCAGAAAGCCGGGATGAACCTTGAAAAACTTCGCCAGCAGAGTACGCGAAGACTGGGTCATGTGGCGGCGCTTGCCGCTTTCGATCTGGGATAGATAGGACTGGCTGATGGCATGCTTGGTTTCCCGCTTGATCGCCTTCATGAGTTCCTGTTGAGTTAAGGGGCGGTCGAGGCCGCGCAAAGAGCCTTCAACCTCACGCAAGTAGCGGATTTTTTCGCCCAGCGTCAATCGCAGCCTTTCCACGTGAATCACTAATCGTTATATTTATATTGCATATTGCGATTTATGTCAAGGACTCGATTTGGCTTGTTTCCAGTGGCTTGTCGGCGCCATGTGGAAATCTTCAAAGCTCAGCACCCCACTGCTCCGCTCGGAACTTTCCGTGTGGGAGCAACGTATGGTTGAGTGGCGGAGGTTTTGAGGGCCGCACATTGGCGCGATGGCGCCACAAGCGAGGCGAGAGTATGGGAGAGATGACGGGGCTGGTGGCAGTAGTGATGTTATTTGGAATCCCGATGGCGGGCATGTACACCTATTACCGGGTGCGCAAGTTGCGCAGCGAAGAGCGCCTGGCGGCGATTGAACGCGGAGTGAGCGTTCCGATGGAGCCGGAGCTATCGCAGGCGGCGAGTTCGCGGCGCTCGGGCATTTTGCTCAGCGCGGGTGCGCTGGGATACATGATTGCATTTGCGATGATCGCGCGAGTGGAGCCGGATGCCAGAACCGCGATGGCGTTTGGCGCAATTCCGCTGGCGCTGGGGTTGGGGTTCTTCCTCGACTCAGCGTTGGTACGCCGCGACGTGAAAAGCCAGTAGGCTAAACCGACTCACACTTAGGGCGCCGAGCGAATCTGATTTGCGATCGGCGCCCTTTAACTAGCGTAGAGCATGCAGCACGCCGTTCATTTCACGGCCTCCTCCAACCGCTTCACGTCGGCAGCGTAACTTTCGGGGGTGGGCGTTTCTTGCAGCGCGTATCCTTCGGTGTTCCCCGTGTAGGGATACTTTTCCTTCAAATAAGCCAACAATCCGGTTGATAGCCGACGAGCCCGCCACCACTCAGTACCGGTCCAATCGGAACCGGCAAACGAAGTCACTCCGTTCCAGTCGCTTTGCGAGACGTTGGACCGCACAAGTTTGGCCCCCGCCACGTCGGTGCCCGTCATCTTACAGTCAACTCAGCACCGGTCAAATCGGCCTGGGAAAAGTCTCCGCTGAAAGCGTTGTGCCACCACATCGTTTCCTTCAGCTTGAGGGGCTTGGGAACGTCCGGGCCTCGCAGCAGGGGTGCAATAGCCTCACCTACCAGCGCCATATTGCTTTCACTGGCATTCAAGAAAGGTTGAAGGTCTTCGGGCGAAGGCAGGCGTCCAGTTCCGAAGGCTGCTCTGACTTCGAGAGGAAGCGTAGGCAGCGGTTGGCCGGCAGCGCGGGCATCTTCGGCCCTGGCCACGTAGTCCTGAATCGGGTAGTAATGGCTCTTGAGGACGCGGTCGAGCGTCGCCAGATCCGGATACTGCGAAGGTGTGGTGTGGCGCGCGACCCCTTGCAGCAGGGTTTCGAATCCCGCGGGCTCCTCGATGATCTGGAGCATAGACAACGCCGCGTTGCGTGCATCTTGGGCGTAGTCCGGGGAATCGAGGAATCGGGCGAACACTGCGGAGCCGATCCTTGCCTTGATAGCATCGTGCTGGCTGGCATCAGTAAGCGCCTGGTGAAAGTCCTTGGACTCGCGTTCCATTTGGTCTTGCCGATTTTTCTGGTGGGTCTGCCAAACTTGCAGCACCAGGGTCAGCGCCAGGACGATGGTGCTGACGGTGGGAGCGAGAATGGAGATGTAGAATCGCCGCTCTTCCGCCCACTTGGTGGAGCGCAGATTCTCGGCTTCACTGGCCAGTTTCCCGGATTCGACCCGGTTCTTGTCTTCTTCTGATAGGGACTTTGCGATTTCCACCAACCGGCTTTGGTCGTCGATGGAAAGGCCCGGTTGGGCCGCCCGCTCCAACAGTTGGTCGCGCAGATCTTTGGTTGTCATCGGCTCCCTCGCACTGATCTAGGATTTCAGGAAGCGCCGAATGCGCCTCGCTATAGATAACGCGATCGGCGGGAAAAAGCCTTTTGCGGGAGCACGGACCTAAGTGATGCTGACTTCGGTGTAGGTGCCGAACACTTGCCGCAGGGCTTCGCAAATTTCGCCTACGGTAGCGTAGGCGCGGACTGCGTCCACGATGTAGGGCATGGTGTTGGCTGGAGAGATTTTGCCGCCGGTTCCGGCAGTTGGCTCCTGAGCGGCGGCGCGCTTCAGGGCTTCGAGACAGCGCTGCACCTCCTGATTGGAGCGGCGAGTGCGCAAACTCTTGAGTTTCGCAGTCTGCGAGACCGCCACGCTCTCATCAATGTAGAGGATATGCGGAGACTCCTCTTCGATGACGAATTCGTTGACCCCTACAATGACTTTCTCCTTGGCTTCGGCGGCGCGCTGAAACTGGTAAGACGCTTCAGCGATTTCTTTCTGGGGATAGCCGCGCTCAATAGCCTTGACCATTCCGCCCATCGCATCCAGCTTGTTGAAATAGTCAAAAGCGCCCTTCTCCATGTCGAGAGTGGAACGCTCCACGAAGTAGGAGCCCCCCAGCGGATCCACGGTCTGCGTGACTCCTGATTCGTAGGCGATGATCTGCTGCGTCCGCAGCGCTATGCGCGCCGCCTCCTCGGTAGGCAGGGCGAGTGCTTCGTCGTAGGAGTCCGTATGCAGCGACTGGGTTCCCCCCAGCACCGCGGCCAGCGCCTGAATGGCGACCCGTGCAATGTTGTTCCTGGGTTGCTGCGCGGGTAGCGAAACGCCGGCGGTTTGGGTGTGGAAGCGCAGTAGCCAAGTGCGCTGGTTCTTGGCGTTGAAGCGGTCCGTCATCAAGCGGTACCAGATCTTGCGAGCGGCGCGATACTTGGCGATCTCTTCAAAAAAGTCGTTGTGGGCATTGAAGAAAAAGCTGAGGCGAGGTCCGAACTCATCCACATCCAGGCCGCGGCGGCGCGCCCACTCCACATACTCGACGCCATCGTAAATGGTGAAAGCGAGTTCCTGCAGCGCGGTCGAGCCGGCCTCGCGGATGTGGTATCCGCTGATGGAAATGGTGTTGAACTTGGGAGTGTACAGCGAGCCGAACTCGAACGTGTCAATCACCAGGCGCATGGACGGCGCGGGCGGGTAAATGTATTCCTTTTGCGCAATGTACTCCTTCAGAATGTCATTCTGAATCGTTCCGGAGATTTTCTTCCAGTCTGCCCCTTGTTTTTCGGCAACGACCAGGTACATGGCCCAGAGCACCGACGCCGGCGAGTTGATGGTCATGGAGACGGTGGTCTTCTCCAGATCAATGCCGCCAAAAAGGATTTCCATATCTTCGAGGGAGTCGATGGCAACGCCGCACTTGCCAACTTCGCCTTCACTCGCGGGGTGGTCGGAATCGTAGCCCATCAGGGTGGGCAGATCGAAGGCCACGGAGAGTCCGCTTCCGCCGTGTTCGAGCAGATATTTATAGCGCTGATTGGTTTCCTCCGGTGAAGCAAAGCCGGAGAACTGGCGCATGGTGTAGAGCTTGCCACGATAGCCGGTGGCATGAATGCCGCGGGTGAACGGCGCCTGCCCGGGATAACCCAGGTACGAATCGTAGTTGAAGTCTTCCGGCAGGTCGGCCTGGGTGTACAGGCGGCGAATGGGGACATCGGAAATGGTGGAGAAACGGGCATTGCCGTGCTCGTCGAGATTAGCGCCAGTGGAAGCGCCGATGGGCCGTTCCGGGGACTTCGCCAGAGTGGGAGCGAGGGTGTTTTCGGCCCAGGCGGTCTCACCTTCCGACGGATGGCGATCGGTAAAAACGTCAGCGATGGGACTATCGGCGACCGCATTCAGGACAGTCGAATTCTTGGACTTGTTTTCCGGCATGCTCACCCCTCAGGCCACCCTAGATAATATGAGAGCGCGGGCTTGAGAGCAAGGAATGGGTGGCGGGAAGGGCAAGAACGCAATCGTGACGCCGCTGAGTTGCGCCTCGCCCTTTGTAAGAGGTGAGAATGTGGGTTCCAAACTTCACTTCTCTACAAAGCAAGTAGTGGGCCAACACAACGAAGGAGCTAAGCACTTTGGGCTCAACGCGAATAGAACGCCTGATGCGGCGAAACACGTGCGCAGCCGATAGCGAACTATCGCTTCGGATAGTTGGCGGTGGAGTCTAGGCGCTCATTTGCGCCAGAATGGCGCGGGATTCAGCGGCGGGATCGGCCGCTTCGGTGATGGGGCGGCCGACCACGATATGGGTGGCGCCGGCGGCGATGGCTTCGGCGGGGGTCACGACGCGAATCTGGTCGCCCGCTTCCCTGCCCGCCGGGCGCACGCCGGGGGTCACGATGAGCAACCCTGGACCCAGTTCGTGGCGAATCGCGCGGGCTTCGCGGGCCGAAGCGACGACACCGTGGCAACCGCTGGCCGCGGCTAGGGCCGACAGGCGCAGCACCTGGTCCACAACTTCGCCCCGCACGCCCATTTTGGCCAGGTCGGATTCGTCGAGACTGGTAAGAACCGTGACCGCGAGAATGGAGAGATCGGGATGGTTGCGTGCCCCATCAACCGCGGCGCGCAGCATCTTTCCACCACCGGAACCGTGCACCGTCAACATAGTGACGCCGAGCAGCGCGGCTTCGCGCACGGCGGCGGCCACGGTGTTGGGAATGTCGTGATACTTGAGGTCGAGGAACACTTTGCGCCCCGAAGTCACCAAGTCATGCACGATGCCGGGCCCTTCGGCCGTATAAAGCTGAAGGCCGACCTTGTAGAGCAGGGCGGAGTCTCCGACGGCGCCAACAATGCGCTGCGCCGCAGCGGCGGAAGAGACGTCAAGAGCGACGATGAGACTCTGGCGGGGGTCAGACATCCGATTCAAGAATAACATTGTGTGGACAGACCGGCGCGCGTCGGACCGCCGGGACCTCGCTCCAACTGGGGATCTTGCAAACCCTGCTTTGCAGCGATACTTACGAGTGCCACCCTTCACTACCGAATCGCGACCGTAATTTCGTGCCGTAATTTCGCGCCGTAATTCCTAGACGTAGTTTCCAGCCTCAGTTCCCGTAATTGCCAATGAAGAAACGATTTAATAGCCGGATTGGGATTGACACGGCAGGGCGCCACGTAAGACAATCCAGCGCGAATGTCGAGCCCATCCACGAGTCCGTCTTCGGCGCCAAGACTTCGCCGGTCGCTTACGCTGTGGGACTTGATTCTGTATGGCGTGATCGTGATTCAGCCCACCGCGCCCATGTCGGTGTACGGAGTGCTCAGCCAGCGGGGACGCGGGCATGTGGTTACCACCATTCTGGTCGCGATGGTCGCGATGCTGTTCACAGCCATCAGCTATGGGCGGATGGCG
>JBBQVN010000051.1:0-22669 GCA_038211475.1 Terriglobales bacterium
GTACCTGAGCGGGATGTACAGCGCCAGTTCGAAAGGCAACGTCTTGCTGGTGGCCACCGAGGCTGATTACGTGTACGCGTTTGACGCGGATACTTACCAGCAGATCTGGGGCGGGCCGTACTTGCCAGCGGGGGAGGCGGCGGTCCCGGCGGGAAGCGGGTTTGACTTGACGTGCGGGAATATCACACCGAGCGTGGGCATTACGGGAACTCCGGTGATCGATCCGACGCCCAATGCCTATCCGAATCCGGTGATATATTTCGTGACTAAATCGGTGGATGGGGCGAAGATCTATCACCAGAGACTGCATGCGGTGGACACGGTGACAGGAGCGGAAGTGTTTGGAGGCCCAGTGGAAATTACCACCCCGGTGGGGAGCCCGCTGGGGTTTGATCCGCTAATTCACAATCAACGGTCGGGGCTGGTCCTGACCTATGACGGAAGCGGAAATCCGCAAATCTACATTGCCTGGGCATCGCACTGCGACAGTGGAGCGTTCCACGGTTGGATGATGAAATACACGGTGAGCGCAGGGCTGCTTAATGGCTTGGCGAGCAATTATTTGCTGACCACGCAAGCCACGGGCGGCGAGGGTGGAATCTGGATGGGAGGGGGCGCTGCAGCGGCGGACAGTTCCAGCAATGGCAACCTGTTCGTGGCCACAGGGAACGGAAGCTATGACGGAGTGACCAACTTCGCGCAATCGCTGCTGAAACTGAACAGCAACCTGGCGGTCGTGGACTGGTACACGCCGAACGATTGGAACTGCAGGGACGGGATCAACGGGAACTCTAATTGTCCCGCTGATAAAGACCTGGGATCGGGGGGAGTGGTGTTGCTGAACGTTCCGGGAGGGGTGCCGGAAGCGGTCGCGGCGGGCAAGGACGGAGAAATTTATGTGACGTACCAAGCCAACCTGGGACACTTGGATCCGCTGGCGCCGCCGCTAAACTTTGCGCCGCCGGCGAACTGTACGGCCGGTCCATTCAATCCGAGCCTGTGGCCGAATGACATTGCGCAGTGTTTTGGGGGAATTGTGGCGCCACTGTCAGGAGCGGCCGGCAGCCGCGCGACACCCGCGTTTTGGAACAACACACTGTATACGGCGGGCGCGGGGGATGCGCTGCGGTCCTTCCCATTGAGCAGCACAACGGTGGGAACCTTCAATCCCAGCGGCGCGGTCGCCACCAGTCCCACATCCTTTGCTTATCCGGGAAGCACGGCAGTGGTTTCGTGGAACGGAAGCGATCCGGGAACCGGAGTGGTGTGGACGCTGCAGACGAATGGGTGGAAGTCAATTCCGCCTTCGAACGCGATTTTACGGGCTTTTGCGGCGGTGCCGAATGCAGGGACGCTGACGCAGCTGTACCAGAGTACGGCGGGACCCGGAGTGGTGAAGTTCCAGGTTCCGACGGTGGCGAATGGCAAGGTGTTTGTCGGCGGGCAGGGATTTTCCGGGACAGGAACAGAAGGACAGGTGTATGTGTACGGGCTGTGTCCGTGTAATTAGGGCTAAATCGGGGCAGTCGACGGAACTCGGGCGGGGGCCGGCGGCCCGCGATGGCATTGAGGCCAACTTCTTCCCAGCGAACGGGCAGGGTGGAGCACTCTTAGTGGTTACGACTCGAATTCATGCTCAGCGCGAGATGTGACCCCGTCGTACGAAAAAGTGCTCTCGTCTCCCGGGCGACCTTCGAGCCCTGTTTTTTCTGTTAGCCGGTTTTTTTCAACGAGTTCCCCATTCGTAACTTCCGGTTACGCAAGAGCACGGTTCTGGGAGGACGTGTCACGCCTAACCCGATGCATAGCAGCATCGTTTTTCAATGAATGCGGCACGCTCTCTGGTTGATTCTCTGAAGCAAACAAGGCCGCCTCGGAAGAGAGCGGCCTGCTCAGGAAGTTAAGCCGGGAGTGGATGCCGCAGAACTCCCCGCTCGTATTCCCATCGGCCAGATTTGGCTTCGGCTTCCAGCAGTTCATCTACTGGATAGGCTTCACAGCACTAGGGATTTCAATGGCAACGAACTTGGCCTTACTGTGGAGGCCCGATTCGTACCCAAGCTCAGGGAAGCCGTCTCTGGTGGCCTGCATCTCCGGGATTGGGGGATGGCAGTGGAGATGGAGGGTGCAGGTCCCTTCGCTGCGCTTGGATGACATGATGGCTGGGCTGGGAGAGAATAGTGGGCATGTCGAGGCGGATCCTTTCGTTGACTCGGATGGTTCGCGACAACTGGCTGGCGGCGGTGGGACTAGCGCTAGTCGGCGGGTTCGTGGCGTGCGCCGTGTTTGCGCCGTGGCTTGCGCCGCAGGATCCGGCACACATTGATTTGCCCGCCCGGTTGCAGTCTCCGTCGTGGCCGCACTGGTGCGGGACGGATGAATTGGGCCGAGACATTTTATCGCGGCTGATTTACGGGGCGCGGATTTCCATGCTGGTGGGCGGCAGCGTGGTCGTCGTGTCGCTGCTGCTGGGGATGGTGGTGGGCAGTTTCGCGGGATATTCCGGAGGCCGTGTGGACCGGGTGGTGAACATCATCGTGATGAATGCGTTCCTGTCGTTTCCGGGGATACTGATTGCGATTGCGTTTGTGGCATTTCGGGGACCGGGCATCGGAAATCTGATCGCGGCGTTGGTACTTGGGGGATGGGTAGGCTATGCGCGGCTGGTACGTGGGCAGGTGTTGGCTACGCGGGAGAAAGAATTTGTGGAGGCGGCGCGGGGGATGGGGGCGAGCGGGTGGCGGGTGGTGTTACGGCACATCACGCCGAACATTATCCAGCCGGTGATTGTGCAGGCGGCGATCGGCATGGCAGGAGCGATTCTGGCGGAGGCGACCATGAGTTTTCTGGGATTGGGAGTGCCGCCGCCGACCGCGAGCTGGGGGTCGATGCTGAATGACGGGCGTTCGCACCTGCTGGATGCGCCGCATCTGGTGCTGTTTCCGGCGGTAGCGGTGATGCTGGCGGTGCTGTCGTTCAACTTCATTGGGGATGCGCTGCGGGATGCACTGGATCCGCGGGGGCGGATGGAAGTGGGGTTGTGAGTGTGAGTCGCGGGTTCGATGGTGATTGGGTGACGAGTCTTTCACCACAGAGACAACAAGGAACACAGGTAAAGCAAAAACCTTGACCACAGGGGACATAGAGGAACACGGGGTAAACCTAAACTTTTACCACAGCGGACACCGGGCAACGCAGGGTAAACCCAAATCTTCGATTGCAAGGCGCGGGGTCGAACGAACCGGCGTAAAATTTAGGCGAGAGGTCTGTCGTGGAGTCTTTGCGCGAAGTGTTGCATTCGTCGGTGCGCGAGGGAGAGCTCTACGAGAGGATCGATGAGCATCGCATCCGATGCTTTGCTTGCGGGCATTGTTGTCCCATCGCCGAGGGACAGCTTGGGGTTTGCAAAGTCCGTTACAACGAAGGTGGGAAGCTGTACGTTCCATGGGGATACGTGGGGGGCGTGCAATGCGATCCTATCGAGAAGAAGCCGTTCTTCCATGCCTATCCGGGCGCGCTCACTTACAGCTTCGGGATGTTGGGGTGCGATCTGCACTGCGCGTATTGCCAGAACTGGGTAACGTCGCAAGCGCTGCGCGATGAAAAAGCGGTGTCGGCGCCGTTGCGGGCAACCCCGGAAGCGTTGGTGCGGGGTGCACTGCGAGCGGGCGCGAAAGTCCTGGTGAGCACTTACAACGAGCCGCTGATCACCAGCGAATGGGCAGTGGAGATTTTCAGGCAGGCCAAAGCGGAGGGCTTGCAGACGGCATTTGTGTCCAATGGCAACGGCACGCCTCAAGTGCTGGAGTATTTGCGTCCGTGGGTGGACTTGTACAAAGTGGATCTGAAGAGTTTCGATGACCGGCACTACCGGCAGTTGGGCGGACGGCTGCAACCGATTCTGGAAACGATTCGCACGCTATTTGGAATGGGTATCTGGTTGGAGATTGTGACCTTGCTGATTCCGGGATTCAATGACTCGCGGGAAGAGTTGCAGCGGCTGACGGAGTTTGTAGCGGGAGTATCGCCGATGATCCCATGGCACGTGACGGCGTTTCATCAGGACTACAAGATGACGTCGCCGGAGGACACCAGCGCTGAGGACTTGTCGAAGGCAGTGGAGATCGGGCACGAGGAGGGGCTGCGCTATGTGTACGCGGGGAACTTGCCGGGGCGGGTTAAGGATGGCGAAGATACGCGGTGCCACGGATGCGGGGAGAGGGTGGTCCGGCGGTTTCAGTACCGGGTGCAGGAATACCGGCTGACGCGCGACGGGAAGTGTCCGAAATGCGGGATGGCAATCCCGGGGCGATGGGACGCGGAGTGCGTGCAACGGGCGTCGCGACCGCAGCGAGCGCCGGGGTCGTTTACAATTCTTTAGCCTTAACGGCGAGCTGCGAGCGGTAGTCGAGTCCTCTCCGAACATGGAAACTCCTATGAAGAATTTCTTGGTGTGCTGGGTGTGTGTGTTGATGGCGGCGACGGTCGCGCGGGCGGATTCTCTGGACGACCTGGCCCGCGACTTTTGGGCCTGGCGAGCGCAGGAGCAGCCGGTGTCAACGGATGATATCCCGCGGATTGAGCGGGGAACAGAGTGGACGCCGCAGTGGTCGCCGGAGGTGGTGGCCGGATATCGCAAGCGACTCGTGGGGTTCGAGGTGCAGTGGCGCGGGATGGATGCCTCGGGATGGCCGGTGGAGCGGCAAGTGGATTATCGGTTGATGGGCTCGGCGATCGCGAGGGTGCGTTGGGAGTTGGAGACTAACCGGGGATGGCAGCGTAATCCGGCATTTTATGTGGACCAGACGGTCGGAGCATACATGAATTTGTTGTTGCCGCCCGGGCCGTTCGGGGCGGCGCGGTCGAAGCAGACTGTGGCGACGCTCGAGGGCATTCCGGCGACGCTGGAGAGCGCCCGCAAGAATTTGACGGAGCCGGCGGCGCCGTTCGGCAAACTCGCAGTGGGACAGTTGGGGGACATACGGCCGCAGCTAATGAAGTCGGTGAACGCGTTGAAGCCGCACCTGGACGCGGCGGAAGCGAAGAGCCTGGATGCGGCGGCGGAGAAGGCGAGTGCGGCGCTGGAATCGTATCGAGAGTGGGTGACGCAGAAGCTGCCGGCAATGACGGCGCAAAGCAGCGTGGGGCGCGAAGGCTATGTCTTCTTTCTGAAAAACGTGGCGCTATTGCCCTACACGCCGGAGGAACTGTTGCAGATTGGACATCAGGAGTGGGCGAGGTCGGTGGCATTTCAGACGTATGCCGAGCATGCCAACGCAGGCAAGCCGGAAATGCCGACGGTGCCGAGCGAAGAAGCGTGGATGGCGCTGGAAGTGAAAGATGAGGCATACATTCGACGCACCCTGGAAGAGAAAAATATTCTGACGGTGCCGCCGTGGACGAAGCATTACACCTATCGGGCTATGCCGGAATATCTGAAACCGCTGGAGGGTTTCGGAGAGGCCGACGATCTGACTTCGGTGAACCGGCTCAAAGAGGATAGGATCCGCTACATTAACCCGCCGACGCCGGATGCGGGATTCTTTAACAAGACAATGCAGGAAGACCCGCGGCCGTTGATTGTGCACGAGGGCGTGCCGGGGCACTACTTCCAGTTGGCGTTGGGATGGCGGCAGCCAGACGTGATTCGGCAGCACTACTACGATTCGGGCGCGAACGAAGGGATCGGGTTCTACGCGGAAGAGATGTTGCAGGAGGCGGGGTTGTTTGACGACAGCCCGCGGACCCGGGAGATCATTGACAGCTTTATGCGGCTGCGGGCACTGCGAGTGGAAGTCGATGTGAAGCTGGCGCTGGGCGAGTTCAGCATGGAGCAAGCTGCGGAATATATGCATCGCACGGTGCCGATGGATTTGCAAACGGCGCGGGCGGAAGTAGCGTTGTTTGCGACGTCGCCGGGGCAGGCGATCTCATATCAAATTGGCAAGACGCAGATCCTGGATTTTTTGGCGGAGGCGCGGCGCCAGAAGGGTGAGAGCTTCCGGTTGCGGGAGTTTCATGACTTCGTTTGGGTAAACGGGAATGTACCCATTGCGCTGCAACGGTGGGAGTATCTGGGCATGCGGGATCAAGTGGCGAAGGCAGACAGGCTGAAGTAGGGTAGTGGCGGCGGGCACGTCTATAGCAACGGGAGACCAATGAACATCAAATGGGCCAAGTGGTTGGGAGTATTGGTGTGCCTGGTGATTGCGGCCGGGGGACAGCAAGCGAAACCGAAGATTGGATTTGACGAGTTCTTCAACTCGGTGGGATTCAACTCGGTGCAGGTATCGCCGGACGGAAGCGCGGTGGCGATTGCGACGGAGCGGGCGGATTGGGAACAGGAAATCTACCGCCGCGATTTGTGGTTGTACCGGCAGGGCGCGGGATTGGTGCAATTGACGCAGTCGGCTCACGACTCCAGGCCGCGGTGGTCGCCGGATGGGAGGTGGATTGCATTCCTGTCAGAACGCAAGGCCGGAGTAGCCAAAGACGAAAATGGCGACGCGCGTCAAAAGGACAAAGAGGTGCAGCTGTACTTGATATCGCCAGCGGGAGGCGAAGCGTTTGCGGTGACCGAGGGGGAGGAAGGAGTCCATACGTTCGCGTGGTCGCCGGATTCGCAGGCACTGTACTTTGCGACGCGTACGCCCTGGACCAAGCAGCAGAACGAAGACTACAAGAAGCAATGGAAAGACACCATCCAATACCGGGCGAGCGAACGCGGCGATGTGATTTTCAAGCTTGACCTGGCGGAGGTGCTGCGGCGTCATGCAGCGGCGGGAACGGTGGAGGTGCCCGAGTCAGAGAAGGATGCGGGACAGACTCCGGGGGCGAAAGTGGTGACGCGCAGTGCGCTGCGGATGGAGCAAGTGGAACTTTCGCCGGATGGGAAGAGGCTGGCGTTCGTAACCGCGTCGCTATCAGAGAGGCAGGAAAAAGTCGGCGAGTTCGAGATTTTCGCGGTTGAGTTGGGCGGGGCGGAGGTGCCGGCGAAACAACTTACTCACAATGAAGCGGTGGAGCAGACATTGAAATGGGCGCCGGACGGCAGGCACATCTATTTTCTGGTGGATGTAGGTTCGGTGGAAGGGAAGTACAAAGACACGCAGACGCGGCTGTACTCGGTGGACAGCGACAGCAGCGAAGTGCAGCGCTGGGGCGCCCAGTTTGGAGGCGCGATCACGGGATACAGCGCGATGAAGAACGGCGGAGTGCTGGTCACGGGGCGATTAGGAACCGAGGTGCAAGTGTATGCGGCGGCTGGACCTGCGGCGGAGTTTCGCAAGCTTTCATCGTGGGCGGGAACGCATGAGTTCGTCGCGACGGCGCCGGGTGCGGGACGAGTGGCGTTTGTGCAATCGAGCGTTGAGCGGCCGGCGGAAGTTTACCTTGCGGAGAGCGCGGACGAACTGGGCGAGGCGAAGCCGATTACTCGGTTCAACCGGGTGTTCACCGATCGCGAACTGCCGCAGGGGAAGCCGTATCAGTGGAAGGCGGAGGATGGGACTACGGTGGAGGGGATGCTGATTTATCCGCCAGGAAAGTTTGGGCAGAAAAACCTGCCCATGTTTGTGCTGATCCACGGAGGACCGGCGGACGCGGACGGAAACAGCTTCAAGGCGGATTGGTATCAGTGGGATCGGTTGGCCGCGGAGCAGGGCTGGCTGGTGCTGGAGCCGAACTATCGCGGATCGAGCGGGTATGGCGACAAGTTTCTGGAACAGATTGTGCCGGAGATTGTTTCGCGGCCGGGAAAGGACATTCTGGCGGGAGTGGACGCGCTGGTGAAAGATGGGACGGCGAATCCTGAGCATCTGGCGATTGGCGGATATAGCTACGGCGGCTACATGACGAACTGGCTGATCACGCAGACCACGCGGTTCAAGGCGGCGGTGACGGGCGCGGGTGCGGTGGAACACGTGGGCAACTGGGGCAACGACGATACGACGTTTGACGACGCTTATTTCCTGGGCGGGTTGCCGTGGGAACAGCAGGAGCGGTATCGCGACGAGGCGGCAATTTTCCAGATCAACAAAGCGCGCACTCCGACGCACATGGTGGCGGGCGCGGACGACATTCGAGTAGCGGTGATGGAGGATTATTTGCTGGACCACGCGCTGCACGCATTGAGTATCCCCAGCGAGTTGCTGATTTTTCCTGGGGAGGGGCACTCGCTGACCAAGAACCCCTGGCACGGGAAGATCAAGGTGAGGGAAGAGTTAAAGTGGCTGGAGAAGTACGGGAAGTAGGGGGCGCTTGTGAGTTGTGAGCAGTGACGCGCTGAAATGGCTGAAGCAAGCGGTCCGCTGCGCGAGCTTCACGGTGGGTACATTTTTTCCTTGACATCATAGTACGTCACACGTACTATATCGCTAGACGTAATACGCGGCACGTATTACGCGGGGCGATATTCATGATGCGGAAAACTAAAGACGATGCGGAACTGGACGATTTCGGTCGGTTCTCCGAGCCGGCCTTGCTGATCCTGGTGAGCCTGGCAGATGGGCCCAAACACGGCTATTCCATGACCGAAGACATAGCCACGCTGGCCGGGGTGCGGCTGGGGCCAGGAACCCTGTACGGCGCGCTGGCGCGACTGGAGGCGCGCGGGCTGATTGAGCCCTTGAAAAGCGAAGACCGCCGCAATCCCTATCGGCTAACGGATCTGGGCGAACGCGCATTGCGGGCCCGCCTCGATTCCATGATGGCGGTGGCGCGCACCGGGCAGCGTAGACTGGCGCACGCATGACCTGGATGCTGCGGCTTTATCCGGCGCGGTGGCGTCAGCGTTACGGCGAGGAGTTCGGCACGGTGCTGGCAGGCCGGCGCGCCTCGCCCGGCCTGGTGCTGGACGTGCTCGCTGGAGCGATCGACGCGCACCTCCATCCGCAAATTCAGCTTTCCGAATCGCAACCAACCAAAGGAGACACCATGACACTCGCAATGTTGCTACGATGTGCAGCCGGCGGACCAAAACTTTCGCCGCAAGATAAGAAGATCGCTCGCTGGGTCACCATCTGGAGCGCGCTGGCAATCGCAGCGCTCGAGATTGGGCTCGCCAAAGCCTTCCGCGGGGCGCCTGCAGTTATGGCATTGGTCTATTGGTCCGCGCCCGCGCTGAGCTTGATTTATGAGCAAACCGCCTACTTGAGGCAAAGGTCGTGGCGGACCCAGGCCTTCGTACTGGGTGGCGGTCTCTCCGCGATGTACGCGTTTATGCTGGCGGTATGCATGGTCAAGCTGTAAGTCAGGTGTGATTGGTTGCACCGCGAAACCCCCGTCCAAGCGAGACTTGGGCGGGTATCTTTAGTTGAAAGCGCGCGGCGATCAGTTAAGGGTCGGGCAGGAAGCGCGCAAACACTTCGTTGGAGAGCAACCGCCCACGCGGGGTGAGCGAGACCGTGTTGCCGGATTGCTGCAGCAGGGCATCGCTGACGCAGGTTTTGAGAGTGGGCGCGTAACTGGCCACGGCTTCCTCTCCAAATTCTTGAGCCAGCGCTTGTAAGTCCACTCCCCGGTTCATACGCAGTCCCAGAAAAAACGCCTCCTCCAACGCTTGCTGTTGCGAGACGGGATTGGCCGGCAACTCCGTTCCCGCGCTGTATGGCTCAAGCGCATCCGGTGTGGCGAAGCGCAGTGCGACTGCAGGGGATGGCGACGCGGGCGGCAGCGGCAGCATGGAATGCGCATCCACGCCGAAGCCGAGATAGGGCTGGCGCGTCCAGTACTTAACGTTGTGACGCGACTCGAACCCCGCGCGGGCGAAGTTGGAAATTTCGTATTGCGCGAGACCGGCGGAGTTGAAGAACTCGCAGGCCGCAGAGTAGAAATCGGCGATGGCATCGTCGTCAGGGACGAAGTGGGCATGATAGCGAGTGCCGCCGGCGATGAGTTCGCGGCCCAGGCGCGAATCTTCATCGACCTCAAGCATGTACACGCTGGCGTGAGGAACGCCGGTTGCGGCAAGCTGGTTGAGCGAGTACTGCCAACTGGCGGCGGTTTGGTGGGGAAGCCCGGCAATGAGGTCCATGCTGATGTTGACGATGCCGGCGGCGCGAAGGCGGGCGATTTCCTCGAGCACGACGGCGCGCGAGTGCAAGCGTCCGACCGAGCAGGCTTCCTGGTCCACAAACGATTGGACACCGAGGCTGACGCGGTTAACCCCGCAGGCGATGAGGGTTTCGATAAGGGCGGGTGAGAGAGTGCCGGGAGCGCACTCAACGGTAATTTCAATATCAGTAGTTTCAGCATCACTAACTTTAGCCTCAGTGATTTCGGCGGCGGCGGCCTGAAAACCAGCGCGCACGACGGCGAAAATGCGCTGCAACTGAGCGGGGTCGAGCAGAGTGGGGGAGCCGCCTCCAAGGTAGATGGAATCCACTGGCGAAGGGAGGCTCGACCCCAGGGCGACGGCACGGGCAGGGGCGTTGCCGATGTCTTCGCAGATGCGCTGGGTGTAGCGTTCGAACAAGGCGCGGGAAAAGACGTCAGACGCGAAATTGCAATAACTGCATTTCGTCCGGCAAAATGGAACAGAGATGTAAATTCCGAGCGCCACTCATTGGATTGTCTCATTTCGCTTGCCGGGCCAGGCGAACGCGAGTTCCGGTAAATTGGTAGTCTCCAGCGGGCAGGTTGGCCTGCGGCAAGGTTGAGGATGAGGCTGCGTGTAGTGATTACGGGCATGGGCGCGGTCAGCCCCAACGGGATTGGGAACGCCGCATTCCGGCAAGCCATTCTGGCAGGGAAGTCGGGGGTGAAGCGGATCACGCGCTGGGACCCTTCATTTCTTCCGGTACATATCGCGGGGGAGATTCCGGAATTCGACGAACTAGCGTGGGTGGATGCACGCGAGCGCAAACATGTGTCGCGAGCGGTGCCGATGGCGTTGGCGGCCTCGACCGAAGCGGTGCGGGATGCGGGCCTAAATACAGAAACCATGAGCCTGGAGCAACAGCGGGAAATTGGCGTGGTGCTTGGAACCGGCGGCGGCGCGCAAGAGTTTTCCGAAGAGCAGTACCGGCTGTGGCACTCAGGACACGAAAAGCAGGTCAGCTTATTTTGCATCCCATCGGGCACCATGGGGACGCTCTCGAGCGAGATTGCGATGCGGTTTGGGTTTCGCGGCTTCAGCCATGTGGTGACGACCAATTGCACCTCATCGCTCGATGCGATGGGCCACTCGTTGCAGCACATTCAGGAAGGGCGGCTGCCGATGTTGCTGACGGGCGGAGTAGACGTTCCGCTGAGTCCAGCGACGGTGAAAGGCTACACGCTGCTGCGCGCGCTCACGACGGCATGGAACGACCAGCCGGAGCGGGGCTCGCGTCCTTTTTCCCGAGACCGTAGCGGGTTTGTGCTGGCTGAGGGATCGTGGATGTTTATTCTGGAAGAGTTGGAACACGCGAAGGCGCGCGGCGCGAAGATCTACGCGGAAGTGGCGGGGTTTGCGTCCAATTGCGAAGCCTTTCATCGCGTGGGGCTAGAGAAATCGGGCGAAGAGCCGGCGCGGGCGATCACCGACGCGCTGGCCGATGCTGGAGTGGCCGCTGACAGCATTGATTACGTCAACCTGCACGGCACCTCGACTGCGATGAACGATCCGGTGGAGACACGGGCAGTGAAGCTGGCGCTGGGCGCACGGGCGATGAAGATTCCGACTTCGGCGCTGAAGTCGCAGATTGGGCATCCTCAGGGAGCCAGCGGCGCTGCGGGAGTGGCGGCGACTTTGGTGGCGATGCAAGAGGGGCAGATTCCGCCGACCATCAACCTGGAAGTGTCGGATCCGGAGTGCGATCTGGACTACACGCCGGACGTGGGGCGGAGGGCGCAGGTCGAACACGCGCTGGTGAACTGCATCGGATTTGGTTCCAAGAATTCGACGCTGGTTTTGAAAAAGATTTCGTAGAGGATGTTTCCTTAAGCGATGGCGGTTAATCAGGAAGAAGAAGTATTAGGCAAAGCGTATGACGGCCGTTTGATGCGGCGGCTGTTGAAGTATCTGCGTTCCTACACCTGGCAGGTGGCGCTGGCGATGGTGGCGATCTTCATCAAGGCTGGCGCCGACGTGATGGGCCCCTACCTGACCAAAATCGCCATCGACCTGTACCTGATGCGCTCCAAGACTGCGCCGTCATGGTTGGCCGGACGGTTGAGCAAGGACCCAATCACCGGGATCGGGCAGATTGCGCTGCTCTACCTGAGCCTGCTGGTCTTCAGCTTCTTCATGGAATTTCTGCAGACCTACTTCATGCAGTGGACCGGACAGAAGGTAATGTTCGATCTCCGCAAGCAGATTTTTCGTCACATGCAGCAGTTGCACGTCGGGTTTTTCGACAAGAACCCGGTGGGTCGACTGGTGACGCGCATCACGACGGATGTGGACGCGCTGAACGAGATGTTCACTTCGGGCGTGGTATCAATTTTTGAAGACGTGTTTGTCCTGGGCGGCATTCTGGCCATCATGCTGCGTACGAACTGGAGGCTGGCGCTGATCACTTTCGCCGTACTGCCGGTGATTGTGTATTCGACGCAGGTGTTTCGCGACCGAGTGCGAGATTCGTACCGGCGCATTCGGGTGGCGGTGGCACGCATCAACTCCTACCTGCAGGAATCGGTCTCAGGGATGCTGGTGCTGCAACTTTTCAACCGCGAGAAGAAGGCTTACCGGCAATTTTCTGACATCAATGCGACCCACATGATCGCTTTCAAAGACGCGATCATGGCGTACTCGGTTTACTACCCGGTTGTGGAACTGCTGTCGGCAGTGGCGATCGCCAGCATCATTTGGTACGGCGGGGGCAGCGTGATGGCGGGGCTGACGACGCTGGGCGTGCTGGTAGCGTTCATGCAATACGCGCAGAGATTTTTCCGCCCCATCATGGACTTGAGTGAGAAGTACAACATTCTGCAATCGGCGATGGCGGCCGCCGAGCGGGTATTCAAGCTGCTGGACAGCAAAGCGGAGATTGTGTCGCCGGCTATCACACGGTCGCCGGACGGGCCGGGACGGCTGGCATTTCAGGGGGTCTGGTTCTGTTACCGCGGGGCGGGTACGGATAGCGAGAGTGAGGGCACGGGGCCAGCGGAGAGCGAGCCCGATTGGGTGCTGCGCGATGTGAATTTCAGCATTGAACCCGGCGAGACGGTGGCGATTGTGGGGCATACCGGCGCGGGGAAGACCACGCTGATCTCATTGCTGCTGCGGTTCTACGATGTGCAGCACGGCGCAATCACGATTGATGGCGTCGACGTGAAAGAGATGGACCTTGGCGATCTGCGACGACGGTTCGGGGTGGTGCTGCAGGATCCATTTCTTTTTTCGGGGACGGTGGAAGGGAACATTCGGCTGGGCAGCCACTGGATCACCGACGCCGAAGTGGAGAACGCGGCGGAGGAAGTGAACCTGGGGGACTTCATCCGCAGCCTGCCGGGCGGGTTTAAGGAAGAAGTGCGGGAGCGGGGATCGACGCTCTCCACCGGACAAAAGCAGTTGATTTCGTTTGCGCGAGCGCTGGCCCACAATCCGAAGATACTCATTCTGGATGAGGCGACTTCGAGCGTGGATACGGAGACGGAGTTCCGGGTGCGCGATGCCTTGAACCGCATGGTGGAAGGCCGGACGTCGCTGGTGATTGCACACCGGCTGTCGACGGTGCAGCGCGCGGACAAGATCATCGTGATGCACAAAGGCCAAGTGCGCGAGATGGGAACGCATCAGCAATTGCTGGCGCATCGCGGAATTTATTACAAGCTGTATCAACTGCAGTACAAGGATCAGGAACTGATGATTTCCGGCGAAGCAGTGCCGGGAGTGAGCGCGGGCGGGGATGACTGAGGTCGGCGGCCGATGATTATTTCTGCGCTCCCAAGGCCCGTTACAATGCTTCAGTGCGCATTCTGATCTCGGCCGGCGAAGCTTCGGGGGACCTGTACGGGGCGGGCTTGATTGCGGCCATGCACCGGCAGGATGTGGCGCTGAAGTTTTTTGGGGCGGGTGGAGAGCGCATGCGCGCCACCGGGTGCGACATCGTGGTAGACGCCAAAGATCTGGCGGTGGTGGGCATCACGGAAATCCTGAGTCGTCTGCCGAAAATTCTCGGCCTCTATCGCAAACTGATCGCTGCAGCCGACCAGCGCAAGCCTGACCTCGCGGTGGTAATTGACTCGCCGGCATTCAACTGGCGAGTGGCGCGCCAGATGCACAAGCGGGGCATCCCGGTGGTGTATTACGTCTGCCCGCAATTCTGGGCGTGGCGGCAAGGGCGAGTGAAGCTGTTGCGCAAGTACGTAAGGAGAGCACTGGTTATTTTTCCTTTTGAAGAGAAGTTTTACGGTGAGCGCGGAGTGGATGCGAAGTTTGTGGGGCATCCACTGGCTGATTTGGAGAGGCCGGCGATCTCGCGGGAAAAGTATGCGGCACTCTATGGCTTGGATGCCGGCAAGCCTTGGATTGCGTTAATGCCGGGCAGTCGAAGGAAGGAAGTACGGATGAACCTTCCGGCGATGCTGCAATCGGCGGAGCAGTTGGGCATCGGTTACGAGTACCTGATGCCGGTCGCGCCGACGCTGGAGCGGGAATTCCTGCAGGGACTGATTGCGAATCGGCGAATCACCCTGGTGGCGGAGTCGTTGCCTGCGCTAGTGCACGCGCGGGCGGGCATCATCGCGAGCGGGACGGCGACTGTGGAAGCCGCGATGATGGAGTTGCCCTTCGTGATGGTGTATCGGGTGTCGCCGCTGACCTACATTATAGGCAAGCCGCGGGTGAAGGTGGCCCACTATGCAATGGTCAATCTAATTGCGGGCGAGGAGGTTGTTCCGGAGTTGGTGCAACAGGATTTCACGGCCGAGAAAGTGGTGGCGAAGTTGCAACCGTTGCTTGCGGATGGCCCCGCGCGGAGGAGGATGCTGGAAGGATTTGCGCGAGTGAAGGACAGCTTGCGGTCGAGAGATGCGCGCCCTGCCGCCGACCAAGCGGCGGAGGCGGTGCTGGCGTTGCTCGCCGAGGCCAGCGTAGGCGGGCGCGTCGAGCCGATGAAAATCGGGCTGTGAAAATTGGGTTATACCAGTCGGCTATGACATTCCGACGATGATAAACGGGGTAAAGCTTGTGGACGCAGCATCTTTTCGGGCAAAATCTTCATCTTACGCACTAGGTTTGGAACTCCAGGAGATTGAGATTGATGTGGTTTGACCCTCGGCGGTATCGTCGGGCCCTCCCGTTTTGTGTGGCAATCACAGTCGTGTTGGCTGCGTCACTGCCCGCAGCGGCGGTAGAAAAGTTGCGCCTGCGGGTGGATCACTACCAGATCGACGCGGAGCTGATGCCGCATTCGCACCGGATCCAGGCCCGCGCGCGCGTGGAATTCACCGCGCTGGAGGATCTGAATGTTGCGATCTTTGAATTGCACAACGGTTTACGCGTCACCAAAGTGTCGGATGGCGGCAACAAGCCGCTTTCCGTGGAACGGCTGACCCAGGATTCGACGGTGCGCGTATCGCTGCCCAGCGGATTGAAGAAAGGTCAGAGTTCATTCCTGACTTTCGATTACGAGGGCACGCTGGAGAGCGCGGACGACAGTCCGGTGCCCGGGCTGAAGCTGGCCTATGTGGGCGACGACACCAGCTACTTGTTGTATGCCGGGCGATGGTTTCCGGTGAATGCTTACGGCATCAACCGGTTCACATCAAACATTAACGTGAGCGTTCCGGCCCACATGATTGTAATTGGCAGCGGCAAAGAGACAGTGGGCACTGCCGCCGCTAAGAAGGGACAGACCGGCGGGGTCCCGAACAAGACGTTCAACTACGTGTGGGACAAGCCCAGCTTTCCGGGCACGATCATCGCGGGGCAGTTTCAGGAGTTCAACAGCGATGAAGCGGGTGTGAATCTGCATGTGTTCTTCAAGCCGAACCACCGCGATCTGGGAGCGGAGTATGACTCCACGGCGCTGAAAGCGTTTACGTTTTTCATCACGCAATATGGCAATGCGCCTTCGACCACGCTGAAATTGGTGGAACTGCCGGATGACACCGTGCCCTCAGCCTGGGCGCCGGAAATCGCGGCTATCGCCAGCCGGGCGATCACCCCCCGGGTGAATTACCGGCTACTGGCGAATACGATTTCTCACCAGTGGTGGGGGGCGAGCGTGAGTCCGGCGTCGCTGGACGACTGGTGGCTGGGCGACGGCTTCGCCCGGTACAGCGAGGCGCGCTACGTTGAGAGTGCGGCGGGGTCGGCGGGTCTGGAAGAGATGGTGAAGGATATGTCGGTCGGAGCGCTGGCGTATGATAGCGTCCCGCTCTCGGGCATCGCGAAACTCGATCCCTTTTCGCCGGAGTTCCAAGCGCTAGTGACCGACAAAGGCGCGATGATCCTGCACATGCTGCGTTGGGTGCTGGGGGATGCGAAGTTCAGCACTACGATGCGCGCCTTCGCGACGGAATATGCCGGCAAATCGGCGACGGTAGAGGACCTCAGCAAGATTGCGGAAAGGGAATATGGGAAGAGCCTGACGTGGTTCTTCTCACAATGGATTGATTCCACCGGAGCGCCGGAGTTCAAGACGAAGTTCACTATTTACCGGTTAGGCAGCAACCGAGGGTTCAGGGTGGTAGGCGAGATCAGCCAGGATCTAGATCTGTTTCGCATGCCGGTGCAGTTGAAGATTGATACCGACGGCAAAACGGAATCGAAACGCATCGATGTGGTGGGAACCAATTCAGCCTTCACGGTGGAGACGTTTGGGCGGCCCCGGCGGATCGTCGTGGACCCCGAGAATCACGTGCTTAAGAACTCGAAGGACCTCAAACTGAGGGCTTCGATCTTACGCGGACAAGGGCTGATTCAGCTGGGAGATCTGGCGGGGGCGCTGAGCGAGTTTAACCAGGCGCTCGAAGTGAACAAGAACAGCTCGCTGGCGCATTATCGAGTGGCTGAAGTGTTCTTTCTACAACGCAATTATCAGGCCGCGGCCAATGCCTATCGCGAATCGCTGAATGGAGACGGGGAGCCCAAGTGGACAGAAGTGTGGTCCCACGTACAACTGGGAAAAATCTTCGACATCACCGGGCAGCGCGAACGCGCGTCCAATGAGTACCAGCAAGCCATTCAGACCAATGACAACACGCTGGGCGCGATGGACGAGGCACGTAAGTACTTGCAGAAGGCGTATGAGAAGGAAAAGAAATAAAAAGAGATTTTGTAATTGGGTAATTTTGTAATTTAGTAATTTGAAAGGCCAAACCGCGGCTGGTTCGGCGTCGTTTAGTGAGTGGAGCTTATGGTTAGCGCGCGAAGCTTAGGGCGCTTAGCTGGGCTACCTTTTTTTGGGCCACTCCGCGACTGCACAGCATAACCTGGAATGTTTCACCCATGCCGCTTGGCGTGACCAAGTGTTTCAATTGCAGTGCGACTTTGGCACGTTCCTGCGGCAGGCGGCAGTCTTCAAACGCGTCGGCAAACTGGTTCGGTTCGCCGATTCCCATCAAGAATTGTGATTGCGTCACCAGTTTCTGCGGCTCCATGCCCGCAGCTTCGGCAGCGGCGGCCATGGCGGTGAAGTTCACGTGCGCGGTAATGTCCTGGTCGCCGGGAGCCTCATAGGGATCGGCGCTCGTTGAATGGCGGCGGTAGGTGAGCAGCGTGCCGCGATGGCGTCCCGCAAGTTGTTCTGCGTGGGTGTAGCCGTAGTCGATAGCCAGGAAGAATCCGCGACGAAGCGAGGCAGCCAGGCGGCTCATGCAGGTTTGCGCAGCCAGCGGGACCTCGATGCGTTCTCCGGGCTCGGGATGGACGCCGTAACGATCCAGGAAGTGGAATTCTTCGGCTGAGGGGGGAATCCACTGCTCCACAAACCGCCCATCATTTGCATCCAAAACCAGCTTTCCTTCTGAGGACAGAATCTCGACCGGGAGTGCGTCGAAGAATTCGTTGGCGAAAAAAATGGTAGGGATTATGGTGGCGCTTTCTGCGGAGACCTCGACGACAGCTTCGCCAAGCGAGGCTTTTCCGGCGGCAAAGTGGTCTGACAGTGTTATGGCGAGATGCTGTCGCAAAGCGGGCGAGGTTTCGATCAGGCGGTAGTGCAGCGCGTCGAATAGGGCAGGGAACTTCTTGCGCGACCAGTCTAGAACGTCGCGAGCGAACAATCCGCGACCAGGACCAAGTTCAACGATGTCGATGCGGGGCGGTGAATCGAGGGCGCGCCACATCTCGTCGAACTGGCGGGCTAGCAGGCGGCCGAAGACGGCATGAACGTCGCTCGATGTGTAAAAGTCTCCGGCCTTGCCGAACTGCAGAGCGTTGCGCGAGTAGTAGCCAAGTTCGGGCTCGTATAAGCAAAGTTCCATGTAGCGGGAGAAGGGAATCGGACCGTCGGCGGCGATTTCGGCGAGGATGCGCGCGCGCAGGGTCACTGGTTTTCCCGTTGGCGTTCGGCGCGGTTCTGCGGAGTGCGGGTGAACATCTCGATCAAGTAATCGTGCAGGCAGTCGAAGAGCTGGCGTTGAAAGGTCCACTCAAATTGCGAGTGGTCGAGGTCGCGGGGATGCAAGTCGAAGTAATAAGTATGGACGGGAATGTCTGGGTTCTTGAACTTGATGATGACCTCGACGGCTTCGCCTTTGGAGCGGGCATCGAAGTCGAGGAGGGGGTGCTCGTAGAGGCGGAGTTGAGTGAGGACACGCTGGAGGCGGTCTTGTGAAGCGGGCACGTTGCGATTGTAACAACCGCAGCCGAGAATTTTGTAATTTGGTAATTGGGTAATTTTGTAATTTGGTAGGCGGCGAGCAACTGGCAACTGGGTCGCAACGCTACTCGTACCTCAGCGCTTCGATGGGGTCCAGGTTGGCGGCTTTGATGGCGGGGAACATACCGCTGACGATGCCGACGACGCTGAGGATCACGGTCGACGCAATCAAGGTTCCTGCTTCAATTTTCAGGTGGATGTCACCCTCGCCGGCGTCTTCGATGAAGGCGCTCCACAAAGTGAGCGAGCCAACCGACCAGGAGATGATGTAGGCCAGCACGACCCCGGCGAGCCCACCAATGAAAGTAATGGCCAGCGCTTCTGCGAGGAACTGCAGCATGATGTGCCATTTCCGCGCGCCCAATGCCTTCTCGACCCCAATTTCGCGAGTGCGCTGGGTCACCGAGACCAGCATGATGTTCATCAGGCCGACCCCGCCGATGCCCAGGGTAAGCAGGCCAATAAAGCCGAGAAGGACCTTGATGCCGGTGGTGATAATGTTCAGGTCGGCGAGGTCTTTGACGGCGTCGAAGACAAATACGGCGCGATCGTCCTTGGGATTGAAGCTATGGTGGAAGGCCATGGAGTCACGCACTGCCTTGGCCACTTTTTCGTGATCGCCTTCGTAGTCAAGGAAGATCCCGTCAAGATTGCGCGTGTTCTTCAGGTCGCTCATGGCGCTATACGGGATGTACACATTCCCGTTCATATTGTCATCGCCATTAGTGATAGTGTGCTTGCCTACGCCGATGACCTGGTAAGAGATTCCGTCGATGCGAACAGTCTCGCCCATCGCGTTCTGGCCTGAGAACAGTTTCTTTTTTACGTCGTAGCCGAGCACTGCCACCCGGGTGTGGGTTTGATCTTCAGCGTCGCCGAAATAAGTGCCCTCGGCGATTTCGACGCTGCGAATGCGTTCGTAGCTGGCGAAGGTTCCGCGAACGTTGAAAGTCGCGCTGCGCGTGCCATAGGCAATGCGGCTCTGCTTGTTCTCCTCGGGTGAAATACGCTTGATCGAAGGGATTTCGGCGTTCAAGTACTCAATGTCGTCGGGGGTAAGGTGAACTTCCGTGCCAGCATTGCTTCCTCCGGCTTGCAGCGAAGTGCGGCCAGGAAAAACGCCCATAAGATTTCCGCCGAAGCTGCGGAACGCAATCATCAACCCTCGCTCGAAGCCGTTGCCGTACGCCAAAAGCAGCACCACGGTGGCGATTCCCCAGGCCATGCCGAGCATGGTGAGAAAACTGCGGCGGCGGTTGTGGCGAAGCGCCTCGTAAGCCTGGGAGCCGATGTCGCGGATCATGAGTTCGTTACTCCTGGCGCAGCGCGTCAATGGGCGCCATCAAGGCGGCCTTGCGCGCGGGGTACAGGCCGGCGACGACGCCGGCGATGGTGAGGGACAGAATGGCAATGGCGGCCGAAGCCGGCACAATGCGAGGGGTATCGAAGCCTTCTGGAGAGGGGAGTTGGGCCAGCATCGTCATCAGGCCAGCCGAAACGGCCAAGCCAACGCCGCCGCTGAAGAGGGTGAGGAATGCGCCCTCGGCAAAGAATTGAGTGAGGATGTTGCGATGGGTGGCGCCCAATGCCTTGCGCAGACCGATCTCGCGGGTGCGCTCGGTCACTGAAACCAGCATGATGTTGATGATGCCGATGCCGCCCAGTCCAAGCGTGACAATGCCGACCACGCCCAGGAAATAGTCCATCGCGTCGAAGATTTTGGCCACGCGAATGGAGCCTTCAATGGTGTCCCAATCTTCGAAAGCGTCGGTGAGCTTGGGGTCGAAGCCATGGCGGTGGGCGATGATGCTGTGCACTTCCTCTTTGGCGGCGGTGTGCAATTCCTTGGTCAAAGGGCGGTAGTTGATGAAGGAGATGGCGTTATCTGCGTTTTCCCCTTTTACCGGATACAGGGTTCGCATGGTTTCCGCAGGAATGAAAATGCGCCCGTTGGTGCCGTTGTTGCCGTCGCGGCCGACTTTCTGGACCACGCCTACAATCTCGAAGCTTGTGCCGTTGAGCAAAATGCTGGCGCCCAGCGCGGGACGGCCAGGAAAGATTTTTTTGACCAATTCCCAGCCGATGACGCAGACGCGGCGGCGCTCGGTGTTGTCCTGTTCGTTGAACCAGCGCCCGGGCTCAATCGGCACGTTCCGGATCTGGTTGTAAACCGGAGCCACTCCAAACACCTGGCCGTTGGCGCTGCCAAAATCGCTGACCGCGCGGATATCATCTCGTTGAATGACAGGAGAAACCGCGCGCAGCAGCTTGGCATGGTCCCGAACATCAAGATAGTCGTCGTAGGTGAAGTTGTAACGGCGCCCTGATTGGCTGCTGCCTTCGACCGCGGGGATGCGCCCGGTGAAGGTAAACATGATCTCCTGTCCCAGGCTGGAGAGTTGCTTTACCTGGCCGCTGCGGAAGCCTTCGCCCAGTCCGACCAATAGCAGCAACGAACCCACGCCCCAGGCAATGCCAAACATGGTCAGAAACGACCGCAGTTTGTGGGCCCAAAGGGTGGAGAGGGATTGCCGGATGATTTCGACCAGAGTGCGCATAGAGAGAGGTACATCCTCCCTAGTAGATACGAATAGGCAGGGGAACCGGTTCCCGAGAAATGACTATTCGTTAGACAGCACGAAGAGCAGAAGGTTAGCTGGAGTCACGACGGCGGCTTAATGGCGAGACTTTCTTGCCCGTGCAAAGGCAACCAGCTAGCCCATGCCGAGTTCGTCCGCGGATTCGAGCGGCGATCCGCAGCGGCGGCAAATGACGGCAGAACAGTCGCCGCAGGTCAGCGGGTCGCTGACGCTAGCTGCGCAGGTAGGGCAGTAAAGCAAATCGGGCGGCCGCGAGGAGTCTGGAGTCGAGGGAGGAAGGCTGGCCATGATGAAAAAATGTAACACAACGCAGGAAGAGCCTCTCTTTTCTCCTGCTGCCTGCTTTCTTACCAACGGCTCAGTCGGGGCGCTGGCGCAGAATTACTTCGCCCTTCTTAGGTGGCAGGGTGATAGGGAATTCGGCAATTACGGTGCCAATGGGAAAGCGCACGATCAGGTCTTCTTTTTTGTTGATTGCCGAAATCCATCGGTGGGTGGTGCTGAAGAAGACCCACCCGGTCGCCGTGCGGTTCTTCTCTTGCAACCGCGTGGGCCGCAGCGCGTTGCTGCCCAGGTATTCCACAAACTCGGTTACCAGGTTTTGATAGTCGAGGAAGTATTTCTGTTTGGCCTCCACTTTTTCCGGATGTTTTTTGCGCTGGCGTTCGGTTTGGTGCTCCATCTCGGCCGCCTCGTCCTGCAACGCGGCGGCAAAGTTATCGGGATCCAGGCTGTGTTCAATGACGTTGTGATGGTTGAGGAACTCGAGAGTCATGTTTTTAGGAGTGACGTCGAGTGAGCCTTCTCTGCGCAGTTCCACGATCATGTTGAAGCCGATCACGTGGTGCAGGCGTTGGCGCACGTGTTGCAGTTCCTGTAAGTCGGCGGCCAGGGTGACCGTCATACCCTCGGCTGTCAGACCATAGTGGTAACGTCCATCCTGCTCCAAAATCAGGGTGCAGCCCGGGGCGTTCTCTTGCCAGCGCAACACCGGCATCTTGGAGGGTTGCTCCGCGCCCGCACTGGCCACCAGTCCGGCCAGTAGCAGCAGGCGAGGGAGAATCCGGAAACGGCTTCGGAGACAAAGCGACGCTGTGAGCAAGCTCAAAATTCAATGTCCTAGCAGGCGCACTGACGCGGGAAATTGTCGGAGTCTAAAGAGAAACGCGGCTACGAAGATTTTCATCGCAGCCGCGAACTTCGTTCGAGTGTTACTGGACTTTCAGCGTAACTGTGACTGAGTGGGTAATCGCTCCCGACGTACCCGTAATGACAATGGGATAACTTCCGGGAACGGTGGGTTGCACGATTGTG
>JBBQVN010000052.1:0-21738 GCA_038211475.1 Terriglobales bacterium
CTCCAACGCAGAGGACAGCACCAGTAGGCTTTTCTGCGTCTGGCGGCTGCTGGGCTCGGCAGATTCCAGCAAGACGGTATAAGGCCGCCGACCACCTTCGGTCAACTGGCGAAACACGGCGAGCGGAGAGGGCTCGGTAGCCAGTCGCTTGACTAGGGACCTCACTCCACCCTCAGCAAGCGGACCCATCAGGCGAGAACCTTTCCCGCAGCTTCCACAAACGGCTTGATAGAGGCCATCAATGCGGCAAATTCGTGGGGATAGAGCGATTGGTGACCGTCGGACAAAGCCTTTCGTGGGTCGGGATGAACTTCGACGATGATACCGTCAGCACCTACAGCCGCGGCAGCGCGCGCCAAAGGCGTGACCAGTTCTCGCACCCCGGTCCCGTGACTGGGATCCACCAACACAGGCAGATGCGACTTCCACTTGATAAAAGCGACAGCATTGAGATCGAGGGTGTTACGCGTAGCCGTCTCGAAGGTGCGAATACCACGCTCACATAGAATTACATTCTCGTTGCCGGCGGCCACAATATACTCGGCGGCGAGCAAAAACTCCTCAATGGTGGCCGCCAGACCGCGCTTAAGGATGACAGGCTTGCGAGTCTGCCCGAGCGCCTTCAGCAACGTGAAATTGTGCATGTTGCGAGCCCCCACTTGATAGGCGGCGACGTAGGGCTCCATCAAGTCGACATCGTGGCCATCTACGATCTCTGAGACGACGGGCAGGCCGGTTCGCTCCGAGACTGACTTCAGCATCTTCAGGCCGTCTTCGCCGTGGCCCTGGAAGCTGTAGGGACTGCTGCGTGGCTTGAAGGCGCCACCGCGCATCAAGTGGGCGCCGTTGGCCTTGACCGCCTGGGCCGCAGCCAAGAGTTGTTCCGGCGTCTCCACTGCGCAAGGCCCCGCAATGACAGCGAAGCGTTGGCCTCCGATCGGGACGTTGCCGACATTTACAACTGAATCGTGGGGATGGAGCTCGCGACCGACGAGCTTGTAAGGAGTCAGAATGGGCTTGAGCGACTCGACTGCGGGATGGCTGGCCAAGTTAAGCTCGCGCAGGACGCGTTCGTCGCCGAGAGCGCCGATTACCACTCGCTCCACTCCTGGCATATGGAGCGGCTTCAGACCCAGGCGTTCGATGTCGGCGAGAATTTCTTGAGCGTCAGCTTCGGTGGCTGTAGGCTTCAGTACGATAATCATGCGACTCCCTTTCGACAGTGCTGCAAAAATGGAAAAGCCCGCACGAGGCGGGCTGTGGAATCATTCCTGACGTGATTACGCGCAGGGCCCGCTGTGCCTGTCGGGACACCACCACCAGCGCTGAGTGAGCTTTACGGTCATGAATCTTGAAAGTATCCGGTGGCAGGCGAGATGTCAACCCGCACCAGAGAGGGCGGGCAAAAAAAAGCCCGCAATCCTTGTGGAATGCGGGCTTCGGTGCTTGCGTCGGGGCTGGAGCGAATTACACAGCCTGAACGTTTTCGGCCTGGAAACCTTTCGGCCCCTTGGTCACTTCGAACTGCACCGTCTGGCCCTCTTGCAGGCTGCGGAAGCCGCCCGCCTGAATCGCCGAGAAGTGCACAAATACGTCTTCGCCAGTCTGACGGCTGATGAAACCAAAGCCCTTGGCGTCGTTAAACCATTTCACTGTTCCTTGTTCCATTGTTGTTTCCTATTTCTGTCTTGAATTTCTGCCGAGAAGAATCTTAGGCGGTGAGAAGAGGTGTCGCTGTTTAGCGAACCGATTGTCAACTGCGTGGAATCAAACTTAGCTGATATTTATAAGATGCGCGGTTTCGAGAAAGGACGCACGTTCTTTCAGTGTCGGGACGAGCGCAGCCTTATCACAGCGGTTGAAGCCGCACCAGCGGCTGGAAACAGACGATGCTCTACTGCAGAAAAATCCGGAATCCTTGCATTCCTAAGCGGAAATGCTTTCCTATCGTTCCGAGACAGAAACGGCCGGGCTCAGGGTGCTTTGTAGCAACGGATAGCCGGTAGTTGCTGCCCAGAGCAATATACTTGCCAGACCCCGCAATTAAAGCTTGCGACCCTTTAGCCCTGCTGAGCCCTTGCAGCGTTTTCCCTGGCGAATCGGTAAATATCCATCAGCATTTCGTAATTGCGTTCAGGGGTGTGCCTAGTTTCATAGATTCCGCGTGCTTGCTCGCCATATCGGTCGGCGCGGGCGCCATCCTCGAGTATTTTGCGAAGGGCTGTGCCCAACGCGTTCACATCGCCGGCGGGAACGCGAAATCCATTCCGATCGTTTTCCACAAATTCTCCTAGTCCGCCCAGGTCCGACACCACCGCAGGACGTCCCGCCGCCAGGGACTCGATCACGATCATCGGGCACCCTTCGTACCAGATTGATGGCAACACCATGGCGCGAACCGAGGCAAGGATCGCGCGCGCCTCTGCAGCCGGCTTAAGTCCGACGAAAGTGACCTGAGACGCAGCCAGTCCCAACCCCTGCGCTTGCCGCTGGAGAGCTTCGCGCTCGGGACCGTCTCCGACGATCAACAATTTGCCGGCATTTTGCAGCCCTGCTTGGGCCCATGCTGCGATCAGATTGTGCACTCCCTTCTCCTGCGACAGGCGGCTGATGAAGGCGATAGTGTTGGACTCCGACGGCCGGTTCGACGGTGGGTTTGTGTCTTCCACGAAATTCGCTTTGATCAAAATTGTTTCAGCCGGAATGTCGCCCTCAATCAGCTTTTGGCGCAAGTGTCCGGTCAAGGCGACGAACGCGTTGACATCCTTTTTCCAAGTGCCGCGTTCGCGATTGACCATTAGCATGCGCGCCACCGCGATCGACTGCGGTAACGATTTGTTGTAGCAGCGATGCACGACACCGCGCCATGGGTTCTTTCCCAGACAGTCTTCGCAGATCTTGCCATCGCGCAAGAACTGGGCGTTCGGACACAGTAGCCGGAAATTATGAATGGTCTGCACCGTGGCGACGCCGTTGGCCCGGCACGCGGAATGTGCGGAGGGCGTCATCCTCAGCCAGAAATTATGGACGTGCGCAACGTCAGGCCTGTGCTCGCGGCAAAGCTGCGCCACCCGGTCGTAGGTTTCCTGCGACCAAGCGGAGTTCATTGCCATTTTCAAGGAAGCAGGGACCAGCCCGTTCCGCTCTGGTTCGTTGTCGAATCCGACCTCAATCACCTCGTGGCCGTATTCGCGCAACAGGTGGGCCTCCGCTGCGGCGACGGCGTCTTCGCCCCCGCGTTGACGGTAACGGTTGTGCAGCATCATCACCCGCATTATCTTGGCCCCCTAGATCGTGAATCGCCCTGGCTCGACACAAATTTTTATTCTCCAACAAAATGAAATGCATGCGTTTGAGCGGCCCAAAACCGCGGACGGGTTTGGTGAACCGTAGGTTGCAGTCGCTGTGGAAACGCGCCTACCGAGCATGCTGTTTAGCAATCTTCGCTACCATTTGCAACACATATTCCTGGTGTTCCTGCTCCAGCCCGGGGTAGAGGGGCAGCGAAATAATTCGCTCGTAGGCTGCAGCGGCTTGAGGAAAGTCTTCCGGTTTGTGCCCCAACTTGTCGCGATAATAGGAGTGCATGTGCAGCGGCATGTAATGCACGCTGTTACCCACGCCCACACGGTCGAGCTCATCGCAGAATGCATCGCGGTGCACGGTAAGGCGCTCGGGATCAAGCTGCACTACATACATGTGCCAGGCTGGCCGGATGCCGGTCTCGTGTGGCATGGCCCGCACCGCCCCTCCGGCATGCAGCCCGGCTTCGTAAACGGCCGCACATTCTTCGCGCTGCTTCCAGAATTCCGGCAGCCGCTTGAGTTGGTGGATGCCGATTGCAGCAGCGATGTCTGACATGTTCGCCTTGTAACCCGGCTGAATTACGTCATACCGCCACCAGCGCCGGTTTCCGGTTTGGGTCGGGATGTCCCGATCGATGCCGTGATACGCCATCAGACGCATGCGTTTGGCGAGTTTTTCGTCGCTGGTCGTAATCATCCCGCCCTCGCCTGTGGTCATGGTTTTGGTGGCGTAAAACGAGAAGCAGGTGACGTCGCTGATGGAGCCGACCATCTTGCCCGCATACTGGGCGGGCAAGGCATGGGCAGCATCCTCCAGCACGCGCAGTTTGTGTTGCTGCGCGATGGCGTGGATGCGATCCATCTCGCAAGGATGACCGGCGTAGTGCATGGGCATGACGACTTTCGAGCCCGGGGTGATACGACGCTCCAGGTCGTCCGGGTCCATCGTTAAAGTTTCGGGGTCGCAATCGACGAACACCGGGCACGCGCCCAAGTGGATTACCACGGCGACAGCCGAAGCGAACGTCATGGTTGGCACCAAGACGTCATCGCCCGGTCTTACGCCGAGCGCTTCCAAGGACAAATGCAAAGCTCTCGTCGCCGAGTCCACGGCGATGGCGAACCTGGCCCCGGTGAACGCCGCAAAGTCCTTCTCGAACTGAGCGACCTGTGGCCCCGCCGTGAGCCAATCAGTATGCAGAGTTGCAACGACCGCTGAGATTTCTTCGGGACCGATGGATGGCTTGAAGTATGGAACTCGCCGCTCTCCGGCAGCCATGCACGTTCGACTCGCCATTCTCACCATCCTCTGATTTTTGGTGCTGTGCCTACATCCGCGAAGAAAGGAACTTCCACCGCCTCAATCCAGGGGAGTTGTAACGTCAACCCAGCGGTGATGTGACTGGCTCCGGTACATACGCCGGATGCATTCCGCAAAACCAAGCATTGTGAAATACAGCACCGGGATGTGCCATCCTAATTCGTTGTTGAAGAATGAATGCAGGGTGAGCATTGCCAGGATGCCAATCATTTCCAGCGACAGCTGTCGTTGGGCAATGTCGACATGCTGATCGAATAAGGACTTCAAGAGGTAGTACCACACCAACCCGAGCGCGACGATAAATGGGATGAGTCCCCAGAAACTAGTTCCAATGGAGATTTCGACCCAGTCGCTGTGCATCATAGCGGCAGAGCCGACCCCCAGTTTGTCGAGAACGGCGAAGCGTCCACCGTAAGCCCCAATGCCAGTGAGCGGGTGGGCCCGCAATAGCTTAAATCCGTAAGCCCACCACTCGGTGCGTCCGCTCATGGTGGCGATGGCGCCAGCAGCCTGATCGCGGTTGATGTAGGTGACGAACTTTTCTCCGAGCGAGCGCCAGTTGTCGCTGTACATAAAGAACAATATGGCGGCCAGAGGAGCCAACAGCGCTCCCGCCGTTAGCGTAAACTTCCGCAGGCGCGGAATCAGCATGGTGACCACGAGCACAGCCACGACTAGCGAGGCCTCGACGTTGCGGGTTTGCGACAGCACCAGCGATACCACCCCGAACAGACCCAACACAATGTACCAGGCGCCGTCTTTGATTCTGCCCGAGAGCGGGAACAGTCGACACAAGGCAATAATGGCCAGAGTAGCGCCCGCTGAACCTACGCTGTTGGAGGCCTCCACTGGGAACACGCCTTGCAGACGTCCGCCGTCGAACGCGTCGGCCGGCCAGAACGCGACGCCGATCCATACCGTCACGAGACCGATGCCATAGAAGGACAGCGTCCAGTTAAGCAGCTTTTCGTAGGTGTCCCAGGACCGGGCAGCGGCAACAATGGCGGAGATTAGCGCCACATCGAAGAAGAACTCCACGGACCGGTAAGCGGTCCACCATGCGGTATAGGCCCAAAGCGTTGAGATGATGCAGACCAAAGCGTAAACGCCCATGGCGCCCACCACTCCGCGGTACATATCCTTCAGCCAAAACGGCTTCTTCAGCACCAGGCGTACCAGCAGGGCGAGCACGACACTGCCTTCCGCCAATACGCGCAGCAGACCTGCCGGATCCAGCGGATTGGCACTAAGGTCCTTAACCCCGCGAACGCGGAACACAAGCATGCTGAAGAACATCAAGAACCAGAGCCAGTGCCACCAGGTCCACGCTTGCCGCAACTGCCGCACTTTGTCCCAGGCTTGTGGGATCGCTTTAATGACCAGAAACACCACTAAGGGAAACAGCACCAGGATTACCGATACGGTTTCGTAGCCGAAGCCGGTGGATTCTGAAGCAAACAGCAATCCCAGTCCCAGCGACAGTCCGATCAGGACAAACAGAGAGATCATCCAGAACGTGCCGTTCCGTAGCCCCCTAAGGGCTACGCCATCGGCGGAGGTTCGGCCTTGGATTTGATGGTTCATACCAATGAGTTCAAGGAAGCAAGATCGGAATGAAACGGAAAACCGCTCCAATATACAAAGTATAGCAGTCGGTCATCGACTTTGACCCATATTCTCCGCCCGGGTCCACGTCTATTCCGTTGCGGACTTTCGGATAACGACGGCTCGTGCAACCAGCAACGGCTAGAAAACAAACTGCGTATGCAAATATCGTTCCACAGCCGCTTGGGGTCTTCCCATAGCGGATGAAGCCCAATTCAGCCCCATCTTGAATGCCCCGAACGGATATCAAACGTCTCCGCGACCGCTCCGTCATTCATTACTGCGTCATATGATTCGGCTCCGGACTTTCCACGAGATAGCCGATCGGTTTCAAGCGCAAGTCTGCAAGATCCTGGTCTTCCTGACGAATCTGCCGGAACCTGCGCCGCACGCCTTCTGCATAAGCCACGACGGCGAGGTACATGATGGGCGCATGCCAGCTCAATTCATCATTTACCAGCGAATGAAGGCTCAAGAATCCCAAGCAAGCCAGCATTTCTAAGGCAAGTTGCCGTTGCTCCGAGACGAACAAACCCCTCGACCGGATACAGCGTATCAAGTACCACCAGGATAGAATCAGGGCAGCCGCAAATGGGATCAGACCCCACAGGCTGGTCCCGATGAATACTTCCACCCAGTCATTATGCATCATGGCAGCGCTGCCCACCCCCAGTTTGTCGAGCACCGCAAACCGCGCGGCATAGGCGCCGATGCCGGTGAATGGGTGTTGCATCCACTGCTTGAAGCCATACGCCCACCAGTCGGTGCGCCCGCTGAGAGTGAGTAGAGCGCCCGTAGGCTGATTGCGCTCCATGTAGGTAATGAACTGCTCCCGGAGCGTATGCCATGCGAATGGGAAGATCCAAATGCTGACCAGGACAACCGGGGTTACCACGCTAACGCATCGCAGAACCATGCGCCGTAACTGTGAATGGAACAAGCAGATCAGTCCCACCGAGAACAAAAACGCAATATTCGCCACACGCGTTTGGGTCAGGATCATGGACACCACGCTCACCACAAGCACGAATGAGTACCAGGGGCGATCTTTGGTGCGACCCGAGAGGGGCAGCAGACGGCACAGCGCGATTAGACCGAGAATGGCCCCTTCGGTCGCAATGCCGTTCGAGCTTTCCACCGGAAACACTCCGGTTAGCCGCCCGCCGTCCCAGGTCTCAGATGAAGGGAAAAAAGGCATGTTGACCCATACGGCCGCCAAAGCAAGTCCGAAAAAACAAAGTGTCCAATCGGTCAGTTTTTTGAAGTCGACCCAGGTGTTCGCACTGGCCACAATCGCAGCCATCATGGAAACATCCACCGAAAACTCCAGCGCCTTGTACGCGGTCCAATCTGGCTTCACGGACCAGGTGATAGAAGCAACACAAACCAGGCAATAAATTCCCAGCCCACCGACGGCGCCCCGCAGAAAGTCGCGCAACCAGAAAGGCCGCTTCATCGAGAGGCGAACCAACAGAATCGCCCCCACGAGGATCTCGGGCACCACCCGCAGCAAGCCATAAGCATCAACGGGGTTGTTCCCCGCGGCACTAGCTTCGCGGATGCGAAACACCAGCATGCTGAAGAACACCAGAGCCCACAACGGGTGCCACCATGTCCACGAACGGACCAAGACCCTAGCTTTGCGAGCCGCGATGCGCGATGCCTTGAAGACCCACACCGTGCTGGCAGGAATCAGAAGCGTCGCGACCAGCAGCCACAACAGTCCCCATTCTGGCGTGGCGGTGAGCAAACGTGCGGCACCCGCAAAGGAGAATCCGATGACCCCAAACAGCGCAACCAGTCCGACGCCGCCCAGCACGGGGTGGGTGAGCCGCGCGACGCGTTGTCCGGGCACGACACCTGTGTTCTGGTCCATCAGATTCACCGACCTGCGGATAGGGGACGGTCCAACGTGGAATGGTCTTTCTCGACCCGGAATGCTTTTTATCTCTTGACAGCCATCCCATGCTGAAAGTAAGCTAAGCAGCGTTCCTGCTTGCTACCTCCCCGGCAAAGTAGCATACCGCATTGGCAACTTAGAAAAAAGGCAAAAGCACCGAGACGTCCATCGCTTGGCATGCCGATCCGTGGACGAAGAGGGCAATGTTCTCATGATCCTGGTGACCGGTGGCGCGGGGTACATTGGCAGCCGAATGGTGCCGATTTTGCTACAGGCCGGCCATGCTGTGCGCTTGGTCGATACGCTCTGGTTTGGTCGTTCGTTAGCCGATCATCCCAACCTCGAAGTGATTCAGGCGGACCTACTCAATTGTGATTCAACATGGTTTCGTGACGTTGATACCATCATTCACCTCGCCGGACTGTCGAATGATGTGACCGCGGATTTTGCGCCTGAACAGAGTTGGCGCAGTAATGCACTGGCGAGTGAGGCGTTGGCCCGGACTGCGGCCGCCGTCTCTGATGTTGGCCAGCGCGAGATCCGCTGTTTGTTTGCCTCCACCTGTTCCGTGTACTACTCCGTGCAGCACGCCTCTGACACGACGGTTGTGGAGATGGACGAAGAGTCCATCATCTCCCCGATGGCAACCTATAGCCGCTCTAAGCGCGAAGCCGAAGTCTCGTTGCTCGCTGCCTCGCTGCATCATCCGCGCTTTGTTCCTGTGCTTCTGCGCATGGGGACGATCTTTGGCATATCGCCGCGCATGCGCTTCGATCTGGTGGTTAACACGTTCACCCTGAGCAGTTGGTGCGACCGCAAAATGACCCTTCATGGCTCGGCCGAGGTTTGGCGGCCCGTGCTGCACCTGGACGACGCCATTGACGCCTACCTACACCTACTGTCTCAACCGTCACACCTGGTGCGCGGCCAGACCTTCAATGTGGTTTGCGAAAATCTACGCATCTCCGCGTTGGCGGCACACGTAGCCGAAACCTTGCGCATCCACCGCGGCGTCCAGGTGGATGTGGTGCGCGACGACGAGGTGGACAACGGTTCGCGCAGCTACTCAGTGAATGCCGGCAAGATCGAGCAAATGCTGGGCTTTCGCGCTCGCCGCGACGTCGCCAACGCGGTGCTTTCGATTTGGGATGCTTTGGATCGCGGAGATTTCGGCCCAGACCCCCGCAATAATTCCCGCTTCTTTAATATTCGATGGCTAATGAATGGGCTCTTGGCGCGCGAAGAGGACCACCTGCGAGGTTTGATCGGGTTTCAATTTTCAAGGCCGCCAGGCGCGAAAGACCGGAGCACGGTTCTGCCGGCGTAGCAAGCTCTCCGAAGCGGCGGATCGTGCGCGATTGCTGCGGTGCACTTAGTCAGCCGAAACGGGCTGATGACGGCTTTGAGGCGCTGCACCTGGCGCTCTCTGAGTTGCAGTTAGAGGTGACCTATTTTGGGAGCATCTACAGTGTTGCGCATTTTAGAATTGCGCCGCGTATGACCGATTCTATACAATTCAGAGCACTTCCGACGCCGTCAGGTAGTTCTATGCGGGATTTTAAATCTCGGAAAGACAGTCCCTCGCACTCTCCTTCGCTCGAGTCCCAGACCGTCAATTCCCACCGTACCAATACGACCCGGCAAGTGCACTACGACGTTTACATGACCGCGGGCAACATCGAATCCTGCTGCGAGGTACTGGAAGAGATGGTTGCGACGCGCGCCGCATTGCTCATCAGCACGCCGACGGTAGCGCGCCTCTATGCCAGCCAGATCTATGACCATTTGCGGAAACATAGCGACCGCATCTCGCTCTCGGTACTCGACTGTTCGGAAGCCACTAAGTCCATCTCGCAGGTCGAACGGGTGTGCGAGAAAGCAACCGACATCTTGCTTGATCGCACGGGATTGATCGTGGGCATCGGCGGAGGTGTGTGCACCGACATCGCTACCTTTGCCGCCTCGTGGATCCGGCGCGGCGTCGGCTACATCCGCGTCCCCACCACCCTTCTGGGCCAAGTAGATGCCGGTGTGGGCATCAAGGGGGGTGTAAATTTCTGCGGCAAGAAGAGCTACCTGGGATGTTTCTATCCCCCCAAGGCGGTGGTCATCACGCCTTGGTTTCTGCGTTCTCTTTCGCCCAAGAGTTTGCGCGAAGGCTTTGCAGAGATGATTAAGATTGCCATTGTTCGCGACCGGCATCTCTTCGAGTTGCTGGAGAAATCAGCTGTGGCACTCTTAAACATGCGCTTTACGCCGCTCGACGCCGCCGGGAAAGAAGTTCTTTGGCTGGCCGCTACCGGCATGATGGATGAACTTGAGCCCAACCTTTTTGAAGACCAGACTTATCGGCGGTTAGTGGACTTCGGCCACACGTTCAGTCCTGCGTTGGAAGCGGCGTCGAATTTTGAAATCTCGCACGGCGAAGCCGTCGCCATCGATATGGCACTCACGATGGTTGTAGGCGACCAGCTCGGGCTGATGCCGTCTGAGGATTGCACCCGCACCATCAAGCTCTTACTCGACCTGCAGTTGCCCGTGTGGTCGCCCTTGCTGACCTTTGATCTTTGTCTCCGCGGTTTGCAAGAGAGCGCCTTGCATCGCGGCGGCACTCCCAATCTTGTGGTTCCTACCTCCATTGGTCAGGCCATCTTCATCGAGCAGATTGACACGCTGCTGCCCGTACTCGACAATGCGCTTGCGCTATTACGAAGAATCGGGCAAGGCGTCAACGAAATTATGCCCGATGGGCCGCAAAACCTGCCTTTGGCTGCCGACTCCATGGCGTGAGAGCAGGCTCGTCCTAGCGATTATCGTCAACCGATAACCGGACAAAAACTCCGGTGAAGCTCCGGCTCGCGGTGTTTGGGGAGTTTTTCCGTTCACTGAGGCTGGCGACAGCAACTTTACTTGCGCTGCCGCTCCTAGAATTGACGTTGCATGGGACGATGGTCGGGAACGAAATGAATCGTTTTCTGGAGGGTCTACAGAAAATATTTGTCATTGACAAGGCGTTAGGCGGGCGGTATTCTTCGGAAAAAATGACGGGATGTAGTTTCTTCGGTACGCAAGCCCCTGGCTAAACTTGAAACTCGACTGAGAAGTCTTCTCAAGGCGTCAAGCAGGCACATTTGGGTTGTTTGGCAGGTATTATCGCTGCTGTTCCTAGCGGTATCACTATGGATCCCATCATCGTAGCTTCACCGAATACTAGCCGAACCGCAACCTAGAGTGCGAGGGATCGCGCTCGTCGTGCCGGGTAACTGGGTCTCAATTCCTTGATCTCGTTCTTCAGAGAGGAAGTTATGAAGTTTGCTACTCTTTTCGTCTCATTGTTTTCATTAGTGACGCCGACGATGGCACAGGGAATCAACCAAATCCAGCACATCGTCTTCATCATCAAGGAAAATCACAGTTTCGATAATTATTTTGGGACCTTTCCCGGCGCAAATGGCGCAACCACCGGAAAAATATCCACCGGTCAGGTGCTTTTTCTTGGCCACACTCCCGACCAGTCACGCGACTTGGGTCACACCTACAACGATGCCGTGGTCTCGATTGACAGCGGAAAGATGGACAAGTTTGACGTTGGAGTGACGCTCTGCAACGTCAATGGCGACTACCAGTGCATGTCGCAATACCAGCAGTCTGATCTTCCCAATTACTGGACCTATGCTCAGACCTTTACTCTGGCCGACAACATGTTCTCGTCGCTGGAAGGACCCAGCTTTCCCAACCATCTCTACACCGTCGCCGCGCAGAGTGGTGGGGCCATCGGCAATCCGAATGACCCAAACAACCAAACTTCGCCCATCTGGGGTTGTGACGCCGGCGCCACCAGTACCGTGACGGTGATGGACACGTCGGGCAAAAAGAGCGAAGTCTTTCCGTGTTTTGACTTCCAAACCCTGGCCGATTCCCTGCAGACGGCAGGCGTTACATGGAAGTACTACGCGCCCAGCAAGGGGCAGAGCGGTTACGTGTGGTCCGCCCTGGATGCCATCAGTCACATCCGCAACGGTTCACTCTGGGGAACGAACGTCGCGCCGTACGCGCAGTTCACCACCGACGCACTGGCGGGGACCCTGCCTTCGGTCTCCTGGCTGGTTCCGGACGGGCCCGACAGCGAGCACCCAAGTGCCAGTGTATGCGCGGGCGAGAACTGGACGATCCAGCAGATCAACGCCGTCATGCAAGGCCCTGACTGGGGGTCTACCGTGATTTTCTTGACCTGGGATGATTTTGGCGGCTTCTATGATCATGTGGCTCCGCCGGCGCCAGATATTTACGGACTCGGTCCACGTGTTCCGTTGCTGATTATTTCGCCATTTTCCAAGCCGGGGTACATCTCACACATCCAGTACGAGTTCTCGTCGGTCCTGAAGACGATCGAAGAACGATATGGCCTCGCGTCCCTGTCTTCGCGAGACGCGAGCGCGAACGATATGCTCGACAGTCTCAACTTCAATCAGACGCCCTTACCGCCGTTGATATTGTCCACGCGTTCTTGTCCGGCTTCCGGTCCGCAACTTAGCGTCGGAGGGCAAAACGTCGCTTTCGGCAATGTGGCAGCCGGGACAACCGGAGTCGCGACTCGCACCGCCCAAAACACCGGAACCGCAACCTTGAATATCACCAGCGTGACGGCGAGCGCGAATTTCGGACAATCCAATACCTGCGGAAGTTCCCTGACAGTCGGTCAGAAATGTACCTTCACCCTGACGTTTTCTCCGACCACTACCGGGGCGTTCACCGGCAATGTTTACATCTACGATAACGCGACGGACAGCCCTCAGGAGTATGACCTTACCGGGACAGGGATGGTGGACGTAAATACAGCGCCAACCAGCCTCGCCTTTGGGGATCAGGTGGTGGGCACGACGAGCCCAACGCAATCGGTCACGGTGACGAACAATCTGGCAACGGCACTCTCCATCACCAGCATCAGCACATCGGGAGACTTCGGGCAGACCAATACCTGCGGTAGTTCACTTGCTGCCGGCGCAAGTTGCACCGTGTCGGTGACTTTCACGCCTCAGCAGACCGGAACGCGAGCGGGGACCATCACCCTCTCCGACAACGCACCGATCGGAAATCCTCAAACTGTGAGCCTGACCGGTAACGGAACCACCAGCGGCGCCGCGGTAACTCTCGTGCCGACCAGTCTTACCTTTGCATCCCAGACGATCGGCACCACCAGCAAGGCGCAGCTCGTTTCCTTGACCAACACGGGAAATGCCAGACTCAACATCACCAGCATTGTCGCGAGTGGAGATTATTCGCAGACCAACAGTTGCGGAACGGGCGGCAAGGGGGGAACGGGGTGCAGCATCTATGTATCCTTCACGCCCACCGCCGCGGGCACCCGCACGGGGGCTATCACCATCTCCGATAATGCAGGCACAGGCACGCAAACCGTATCGCTCACAGGGACGGGGTCGGCCAACGGCGCGGCTGTTACCCTACTACCCACGAGCCTGACTTTCGCCGCGCAAAAAGTGGGTACCACCAGCGCCACGCAAGTGGTAAAACTTACTAATACCGGTGGCAGCACGCTCACCATTAGTAATATCGCCGCGAGCGGAGACTTCGCGCAGACCAATACTTGCGGGACGGGAGGGAAAGCCGGCGCGACATGCAGCATCCGCGTCACTTTCACTCCCACGGCCATCGGCTCCCGCACCGGAAACGTCACTATTACCGATAACGCCGGTTCAGGAACGCAAACCGTTCCTCTGACGGGCACCGGAAATTGATGATCACAGGCGAACGGCCACATCAAATGGGCGCGAGCGTTCGGATGTGCTGGCATCATCTTTTCTGCGGAGTGATTCAGTATGCGCACCCCGCCTCGTAATTTCTCGGGATTCCGGATGTCAGGCACACCCGCCACGCGTGACAGGTTAATGGGTGCGCTGGATCATGCGCCTGCCAGCTTGTCTGGATCAAAGCGTTCCTTGTCATTCTCCAGGCTTGGCGTTTCGACGATGATCGTCAGCCCTCCCAACGAAACGTGATGGGGTACGCCCGGAGCAAAAATCATTACGCCACCGTGCTCTAGCTTCACAGAGTAAATTTTTCCGTCTTCACTCGACTGGTAATCCGCACCCATAGGCTCCACCGAAACGTAAATCTCTCCGTGCTTAGGATGGAGGTGCCAATCTTGTGGACGGCGGTCGTTGGCGGCAGACAGGGCAAACGGTCCGTGCTCCCGGGACGCAGCTTGAACCCCATCCGCCTGATTCACCGGCGGTGACTTCGATGTTCCCGCGAATTCTGACGACTCGCACACCCAGTTTGGATCGCCCTCTGACGCATGTTTCCACACCGGTCCCGACGCGGCGCGCTCGTATTTTACGCTGCCGCCTCTCGCACGAAGTTGGTCGCACTGCGCGTCCGAGAGCCGTTGCGGAACGATGATCTTCACATCCTGTCGTCGATTGGTTTGTAACTGTTCCCGGAGTTCCTCCATTGGAATCGCGAGTACGTCCCTAGTCATCGACTACACCTGCTTTCCTGAGGATGCGGCAAGTCCACTGTATTCAAAACAACAAGTTTTGCCTATGTTAAGCGCTAGCTACTCCTGGCATCTGGACTCGGCAGAACTGTTCTTGTTCAAATGGCATAAGCCTAGACATCTGATAGAGTATAGGGCTCTCCCCTTGCCGTGTTTACCAGCATCGGACGACCGGAATTTTCCAGACCGGGTAACAATGATGGGCCGAGGTCTAATGACAACAAAACGAAGCACACGTTCGGAGACCCTAGGAGCATTCATGAGCGACGAAGGAAGCACACACCCGACCGCTGCGGCGTCAGTTATATCACTCGAGGCGCCCCTGGCTGTGCGCTCGCGCAAGAGCTTGACCGGTTTCGGCAGCGTTATGGGACGCGTGGTGGCGGTTCTGGTTTCGCCGTTCGTGCTCTTGCTGACCGCGCTCTACCTGCCTTTCATCCTGATTTCGTCCAACGAAACTCCCATCTGGAAGCAGAAGCGCGTTGGGTACAAGGGCAAAGACCTGTGGGTTCCCAAGTTCAGCACTATGAATGCAGACCGCGATGGCACTTTACACGAAACCTGGTTCGGGCGCCTTATCCGCCCCGTGGGTCTCGATGAAATCCTCCAGATCTTTCTGATCGCCAAAGGCGAAATGCAGTGGTTTGGTCCCCGGCCCTTTTTACGGGCTCACCTCAACGCCGAATACATCCACACCGTTCTCTCTCACACCAAGACCGGTTTTCTGAATTCGCGATCCCTCGGCACCGGGATTGGCAACAGGGCACTTCAGGATGGTAAGGTCAGCATCGCGGAGATGATTCGCTATGACGTAGATGACCTCGAGAAATGGTCTCCTCAGTACGCGACCAAGCTTTTCGTTATGACTGCTCTCCAGGTCCTTCGAATCCGGTGGCGGCCTTCGGCAGATTGAGGTGGATGTGACCGGACTAACAATTTTGAGAATGAGCTCATGAAAGTCCGCCTCGCCGTTCTCGGCGGAAGCTCTCCTTTCACCGCCGCCCTGGTGGATTCGCTATGGGATGTCGCTCCTTCTTTGCCTGCTCTTGAGATGGTTCTACATGGGCGAGATGAACTTCGGTTGCGATCGGTGACGGAGTACGCCCGCCGTCGTTTGGCGCCTTTGGGATGGAGCGTCGCAGGCGTTACGGAGTTGGGCGAAGCGCTTGCGGGCAGTTTTGCAGTCGTGCATCAAATTCGTTATGGTGGAATGGCCGGGCGTCAACAGGACGAAGAACTCGCCAGTTGCTTGGGCGCGCCAGCCGATGAAACCCTCGGGCCGGCAGCGCTGCACCGCGCCTTGCTGTCCCTCGCTGGATTGCAGCGAGTCACCACCGCTCTCTTGGAACATGCCAGCGACGCGTGGGTCTTGAACCTCACCAACCCGCTTAGCTTGACCACCGCGCTAATGACCGAAGCCGGGCTCGCGAAAACCATCGGCCTCTGCGAATTGCCGCAAGTGACGGCGATTCAGGCTGCAGAAATTCTCGGCGTTGACCCGAATCGGATGGAATGGCAATACATAGGCTTGAACCATCGTGGGTTCATCACCAGCTTGGTTGCGGATGGCAGCGATCGACTCGCAGAGTTGCCCGGCAGACTGGGAACTGAAAGCCTAGGTGGCGTGACCCCACTTCAAATCTCCCAGCTTGGCGCCCTACCCACAAAATATTTCCACATCATTTCCGGCAACATAACTCCACCCCACCGCGCGGTCTTCTTGTCCCATCTCAGAAACAAGATCGCAGAAGAACTGGAGTCTCACCCGAGCCGCACTCCGACGGCGCTAGCCGAGCGCAATCTAGCGTGGTATCCTCAGGCGGTTGTGCCGATGCTTGCGGCATTACTTTCCGAAAGACCCTCCCTGCAGACGGTGAACTTAATGGCGAGCGACGGTGTGATCACCGAGAACCGTGCTTGGGTGTCGCACTCAGGCGTGGAGCTTGTTCCGCCTCCGAAGCCCAATCCGGTAGTCCGGGCATGGCTTGAGCTCTATCGTAAACAGGAAAAAGCCGCGCTGGCATGTGTCCACTCTCCGAGCCTGGAAACCCTGGAAGAAGCTTTGCGCTCGGATCCTGTCGTCAGTCCCGAAAGCGTAGTGCCCGCGACTCGGGCAATATCGGGAAGCTATCTTGCGGCGGCGGCCTCTGGTTCGGAGATTTGACAGTGGGAAACCTGAATCGCAGCGCTCAAGGAGCCTGTTAGTGCCTACAGAATGGTCCGGCGTAAGGGCGGTGCTGCAAGCGGGCGGCAAAGGGACGCGCCTGCTGCCCGCCTCCTCAGCCATCCCGAAGCCGCTGGTTCCGGTGGGCGGTGTGCCCATGGTGGAGCGTTTACTACGCCAATTTGCAGGACACGGCATCCGCTCGGTGACCGTGATTACGGGGTGGTTAGGGGAGCAAGTGGAGGCGTACCTGGGCTCGCTACGTGACTTGCCCTCTGATCTGCGGCTAGACTTCTTGCGCGAGCCCCACCCCATGGGCAATATCGGGGCGATGTCGCTGCTTCCACGCGATTCGGCCCTTTTGCTCTTTGCTTTCGGCGACCTGATTACCGACCTCGATTTCAGCCGGCTGCTTAACCTCCATCGCGCCAGTGGCGCCACCGCCACGCTGGCCAGCCATTACGAAGCTCATCGGCTTACGCTTGGGGAAATTACTGTTGAAGGTACGCGGGTTGTGGACTATAAGGAGAAACCTCTGAAGCAGTATTTGATTTGCAGCGGCGTCGCTATTTTCGAACCCGCACTCATCAGTCTGCTCAACCCTGCTCGCTCTGCTGGCCTCTCCGACTTGATCCAACTCGCCCTTGACCGCTCAATGCACGTCGAACACTGGCTCCACGGAGCCTATTGGGCGGATGTCAACACTCCGGAAGCACTGGCGGCGGCCGAGAGGGAGTACGCTGGACGAATGACCCCGGGTCCGCCCGCCGTCTAGCGGGTTGGCACCGGCACCTCGACTACGACCATCCGTAATTCGGTATCGCCAGTATTGCGCAGAGCATGGGTCCCGCCCGGGCGGTTGATAATTACATGTCCCGGACCGACCGGAAACTCCTCGCCGTCCACGGCCATTACGCCGTGCCCTGAGATGACGATGTAGATCTCCTCGTTATCGGCTTGGTGCGTGTGGACCCCAATGTCGGATCCGGCCGGCACGATGGTCAGGTCGACGAAATTAATGCCGGTTCCCATGGTGTCGCGGACCCGCTTGGTGAAGATGTAATCGCTTCCTGAATGCGCGATAACGCGCTCCAGGTCGAGGCCTTCAAATTGAAAATGCCGCCCTGCACCCAAGTGGTGCGTAGTCGCGGTTGCCATGGCTCGCCCCCTATGCAAGAACTTTGAGAACTATACCACCGCTGCCCCGCGAACTTCAGGCATGATGCTTTCTTCGCAGCCTCGCTTCTGCGATGATGCTTCTACATTCGATTCCAGGCTGGGGGTAGACGAGTGGCAGCAATCCTCTTTGATCTTGGCGGCACGCACATGCGGTGTGCAGTTGCGCCGGAGTGCCCCCCTCACAGCAAACTCACCTTGACTCGCATCGAGAAGCGCGCGATCCCGAACTTTCTAAACAGCGGCTCTGCCAAAGACATCTGGACCGGGGTTTTGCAGATGATCACTGACTACGTCGATTCGGTTGCGGACATTGCCGGCGCGGAGTTCCCAATCGTTCTCGCCTTCCCCGGCCCGGTCGATGCTCAAGGCCGCATCCTGGCGGCGCCCACCATTAGTGGAGAACGCCCCGCTGTGACCAATCTCGGTTCGGAGGTCAGTCGCGTTACCGGCCGGCGCACTTCGGTCCTCAACGACATGTCTGCGGCGGCATGGCTATTCAGTTCCACCTCGGCCGCAAAGCGCTTCATCATTGTCACGATCAGCAGTGGAATTGGTAGCAAGGTCTTCGACCGTGGCTCGGAATTAGGGGTCATTGACGATGTGCCCTACGCAGGAGAGATCGGGCATGTGGTGGTTGACAGTTCTCCGGATGCTCCCAAGTGCGACTGTGGCGGCCGGGGACACCTCGGGGCGATCGCATCCGGTCGAGGAATCGAACGGGCCGCGCGCCATCACGCGGAACTAGACCCTGCCCGCTTCGCAGATTCGTTCGCCGCGTCAAAACTGGGCGCAACCGCGACCACACTGCGCAATGAGACGCATCTTGTTCCTGCTGCGCTGGCTGGAGACCGGTGGGCCCTGGAGGTGATTCGCCGCAATACTCAGCCACTCGGCAAGTGCCTGGCACTCGTAACCGCCGCCCTTGGCCTTGACCAGATCGCTATCATGGGTGGGTTCGCTCAAAGTCTAGGTCCCGTTTATATCCAATTGCTTCAGGAGACTATGATGGATCAATCGTCGTTCAAAGGATTTCCCAAATTCGACTCGAATTTCATTCATATGTGCAGCACCGGCGAAGAAGTCTGCTTGTGGGGCACCGCGACCTACGCGCAAAAACGGTGGGAGCAGGTGTAGCTGATGTCTGAAGATCCAGTTTCTCTGCCTAATCCGCAGTGGCTGCACTGGGCGCGCGATTTGCAAGCGATTGCGCAGACCGGCCTTGCTTATTGTAAAGATCCCTTTGATTTCGAGCGTTACTCCGAAATACGAAAAATCGCGGCCGAGATGATTTCCGGCGGCACTGTTAATGCCAAGCATGTAATCGAACTGTTTTCGCGCGACCGCGGCTATGCCACTCCTAAGGTCGATGTGCGGACGGCAGTTTTTGACAAGGATCGCGTGCTGATGGTTCGGGAGCGGGAAGACAACGGTTGGATGTTCCCCGGCGGATGGGCCGACGTCGGCAACTCTCCCTCCGTGTCGGCTCTCCGTGAAGTGCGCGAAGAATCAGGGTACGAGGCTGCAATCACCAAACTGGCAGCTGTGTTCGATCGCGACGTGCACGGGCATCCGCCTATCCCCTTCCACTCTTACAAGATCTTCTTTATCGGCACACTCCAAGGAGGCAGTGCGCAATCGAGTAACGAAACCAACGGGGTTGATTTTTTCGGCGAGGACGAGATTCCCCAGTTGCAGTTATCGTTGGGACGGGTGATGCCGGCACAAATCAAGCTGATGTTCGACCACTACCGCAATCCGCAATGGCCCACGGCATTTGATTGAATTTGCTGAGAGAACGAGGGACCGAAAGCATCGGAGACCCAATATCGCCCTAAGTGATCAAGCCACGGCGGCATCTTCCCGACAAGGTTGGCGTGACGAGCGCGTCGATGTTTTGGGCGTCGGTGTGCATCCGGTTGATATGGTTTCCGCCGTCGCGCGACTGGAGCGCGCCCTGGCAAACGGCGAACGCGGCTACGTCACGGTCACGGGAACGCACGGCGTGATGGAGGCACAGACCGACAAAGACTTAGAGCGCATTATTAATCATTCTCTGCTCACTATTCCCGACGGGCGGTCGATGGTCTGGGTGGGTTGGGGACAGGGGTTTTCCGGAATGCGGCAGGTCACCGGACCGGATTTAATGCTGCAGATTTGCCAGATCTCCCCAGCCAAGGGATACACGCACTTTCTGTACGGCGGCAATCGAGGCGTGGCCGAAGACCTGGCCCGGTCTTTGCAAGCACGTTACCCGGGATTGAAAGTCGTTGGGACATACACGCCACCATACGGTCCCTTGTGCGAGCAGGAACAAGCCAGTCTGGCCCGGCAGGTCGAAGAAGCGAAGCCAGATTTCTTTTGGGTCGGATTGAGCACGCCGAAGCAGGAAAAGTTCATGGACGAATACTGGGGCCGCCTGAATGCGAAGTTGATGCTGGGCGTAGGCGCCGCCTTCGATATCCACTCGGGGCGGATCCAAGATTGCCCTTACTGGATGAAGTTTCTTGGCCTAAACTGGCTGCATCGGCTGGCGCAAGATCCAAGGCGCTTGTGGCGCCGGTACTTGCACAGTCATCCGAAGTTCGTGGCCCTAGCGCTGATGCAGCAGGTGGGTCGTTTGAAAAAAGGCGTGAACGGGGCAAGGGATAAGCCATTGCCATGACCGTTGCATCCGCTGGGGCCGTGCGGAATCCCAAGGCGTCTGGCGTCGAGATTCGACTGCTCTAAAACACAAGGCATTGTCATCACGCTTGCCAAGGCATTGACGTGCTCTTGTGCATGCTGACTGACGGCCTCGACTTTAAGCCATCGTCCGAAGAACCACGCATGAATCCCCGCTTGGTCTCGCGCAACATCCCCCTTTTGTGCTGAAGGCATTTTGAGTGGACACGATGAAGGTGCGGAAAACTCGGCTTCCGCCAGATCGAAAGCATTGCTTCTAAGCACAAATCCATGGGAATTAGAGTGGTGAGCGCGGTAGGAATCGAACCTACAACCTACTGATTAAGAGTCAGTTGCTCTGCCAATTGAGCTACGCGCCCTGAAAGGATTCGGCGGAAAGTTGCGGTTGGCCGGATAGAACTGAATTGAGGGCAACTTGAAAAGTGTAACACAACGCTCCCCGTTCAGCTCGACAAGAACACCCGCAGCGACATACCCAATGTGCCATCGTGATGCACATTTCACTTTTTATTTTGGTGCGTTTAGGAAGCGGAGTCTTCAAATAGCGACGCCGCTTCCCGTTGCCCACAGCCTCAGTATTACTTTGCTGGCGCGGGAGACGCCTGCGGGGTCGGGCCCGCTCCACCGAAATTCACCTTCGGGGCTTGCCGCGAACCTTCCTCGGCCTTAAAGTAGGCATCGTTAGGCTTGAAGCCGGCCCATCCCGCGAACAGGCTGGCGGGGAATTGCTGCACATAGGTGTTGTAGTCCTGCAATGTGTCGTTGTAGCGCTTTCGCTCGACCGCGATGCGGTTTTCGGTGCCAGCCAGTTCATCCTGCAGACGGAGGAAGTTCTCGTTGGACTTCAACTGCGGATAGTTCTCCGCCAGCACTAGCAAACGGCCGATCGCTCCGTCGAGTTGACCGTTCGCCTGAATCTTGGCGGCGGGAGTTTGGGCTCCGAGCAGGGCCGAGCGCGCTCGGGCAATCTCTCCGAATACGGCTTGCTCTTGTCCCGCAATTCCCTTCACCGTTTCTACCAAATTCGGGATAAGGTCGGCGCGCCGTTGCAGTACGACATCGACT
>JBBQVN010000053.1:0-21587 GCA_038211475.1 Terriglobales bacterium
GGATTTCTCATCGGGACACGACCCGGGCCGGGATAGCCCCCGCCACCTGAGCGCGGATAGGGACTTCCGCCACCCTGACCAGGGCCGCCGCCAGGGCCGCCTCCTGAACCGCCTCCCGGACCGCCTCCTGAACCGGGGCCACTGTTGCCGTAGAAGCGGGGTGACTCGGGCGTCTTTAAATGATTCAGCGCATCTCCCAACTTCGCGTGAGAGGAAGTCAGGTCCTCGAGCAGTTCAACCTCCCGGTCGAAATGGATAATGAACGCCTTGTCTTGATCTTCGCGCACCATCTGATCGAGGAAGCTGTGGCTCGCGCTTCGCTCCTGGTCGAGCACGCGACCTTGGCTCAGGCTGCTGTCCACCAGCAACCCGAGCGTAAGCGGAAGATTGGTATCCAGAGAGAAGTAGCGTATGTCCTGCGCCCGGCCATCTTCGGTGAGCGTGAAGTCGTCCTTCTTTAGATCATTGATGACCGCACCATGCTTGTCGTGTACGGTGGCAAGAACGGTCACAACTTTCACATTGACGGAGAGGGTGGTTACGGGCTGTTGATCGTCCGCCGTTTTCTCACCTGTGGTTTTCTCTCCGGGCGTTTTCTCGCCGGTGGTTTTCTCGCCGGGCGTTTTCTGTCCGGTCGGGGCCACCGTTCGATTATCGCGTGCTGGACTCGGCGACTGGGCCTGAGACGGTTCTGGACCAAGAGACACAGCTATGGCAAAAATAAGGAGAAGAGCAAACAGCTCTACCCACAACAACCGGTACTTCTTAAGAATCATGAAGCCTCTGGCGGGCGGTGATCCCGGACATTAAAGACCTGATTGCGAAAGACGGTCTGCCGCCTATCTGTAAGAACCCGAAGACGGCGGATTGGTTGCGTTAGGGGCATTTCAGCCCCGGCACGGTCGTGGTGCGCAAAAATTATCAGCGGGCTGCATAATGCAGAAAACGCTATCCCCGCCATCTTTCCCGAAAGGCCACTCGAAATTGATCAGTTTTGAAAAACTCGGGGCAGCTCGGACGACTCGGCGTAGCTCTTGCCAGATGACAGAACGGTTGTAGTGAACTGCGTGAGCGAGTCCACGCCCACGGGTGACTATATCGATCGCCGCTGTTGTAGCATGCCGCTCGTGGACGATATTCAGGCGTATTTCAAAGGTAAGAGTGTTAAGCTCGAATGGCCTGCTAGTATTGATGGCAAGAAAACGGAGTCGAAAACCAAGAATTGGCTGTCCTCCCAAAATTAAACTGGTCGGCGGTCGGGCCGCCAACCCGCCCCCTTGACGCCAGTCCCCGCAGGATTAGCATTGTCCGGCTTTTAGATTGCAGCCCAATCCTCCAGATACGGGACTGCGGCTTCATCACCCTCGGCCAACGGGCGAGGCCTAACTTATGAATCGTTTGGTCATGCAATCATTGCTCTTCACGCTCCTGACAATGCTTGGCTGTAGCGGCTCTATTGTTCAGCGCAAAGCAAGCGAGCAAGAGAAGGCGATAGAGCGTCTTCAAGAAGAGGTGCAGTCTCTCAACTTTAATCGGACCGTACGCTCGATGGACGAGATTGCATATCTGACGCCCGGGAAAAGCGGCTTCTCGGTTATCCAAACTACGGTTGGCGCGGTCACCGTGACTTTAAACGACATTCAGCCGTATGCGAACGGCAGCAAAGTAACTCTCGTTTTCGGGAACGTTACGAGCGCCACATTTGAGAACGTTAAGGCTAAGGTCGACTGGGGTCCTGTCGATGCGAAAGGAGTGCCAAATAACGCAGAAGCGAAGAGCAAGGACATAGATTTCAAAAAGCCCCTTAACCCCGGCGTGTGGACGAGTTTGGATGTCATTCTCGAAGGAATACCGCCGACGAACTTAGGCTTTGTTCGCGTTCACGACCTCAGAAATGAAAGTATTCGCCTCCGCCGCTAACCGCTTTCTGGCGACCCTCAAGTACCAATTCAAATTGAGAACCTCCTCGAAACATTGGACACAGTGCCGAGGCGAATGAGTGGGCCACCCGCCTCGCTGGCTTTCCCGAAGGCAAAGTCGAAATTGATCGGTTCCGAAAACCTGGGGCCTGCACGGACGCGGCGGCGTAGAATCAGGTTGTGATTTGGGAATTGGCAGTAGCACGGAAACCCAAACGCATTCGCTCGAAAGAGTCATCAAGATCGAAGGGAGCGTGGTCGCGAATTCGTGGGCCACCCGGCTACCGCCGTAGCAGCGGTGGAGGTTTCGGGAGACTTGGGCCACCCGCCCCGGTACCTTGCTTGCTACAATCTGACCCATGACGCGATTAGGAGCTGAATGGATCGCAGCCATTGCCCTTTCGATACAGGCAGTGATATTTCTGCTTCAGGCTGGTTTCCTGTGCTGGCAGGCGACGATTCTCCGCAGGCACGCGACGACTTTGGAGAAGCACACGGAGATTGCAGACGTCCAAGCGGAGACCGCGAAGCTGATCGGTCAAGCCCTCGATCAACAGGGGAAAGTGCTAACTGACCAGACCACGATCATGGGCGGGCAATTCAGCTTTCAGCAAAAACTAGCAACGCAGGCGGAGAGAACGAATGTACGAAACCTTATTGTAGCCGTGCATGGGAGGCTCGTGATACTGGATTCAAAGCTTTCTCGGGCGACTTTCGCCCATACCGCCGAGTTCCGACAAGATGTAGACCGCCACTTCGATGCGCTTGCCGGAGCCGTTTACGGGTGTCAAAAACAAGTCTCCGTATCTATTCATCTGACAGAACCGCAAAAGAAGTACTTCTTGGCTTACTGCGATAGCCTTGCGTCCCTCCATGCAACTGGTAACAACAACCAGGACTTTGACCAAGTTCGCTCGCTGAAGGATAAGTACGAAGACGATTCCTTTTCGAGAATGATCGAGAGCCTGGGAGACATGTAGAATTAGCGGGAGAATCCACTCGCCCGCACCTGCCGTTCACCCGCCGAGTGACCGACAAATCGGGTGCTTTGAAGGTCTTTATTAATTGGTCTGGAAGCCGAAGCCGGGCTATCGCTGAAGTGTTACGAAAATGGCTGCCAAGTTTCCTCCAAGCGGTCCGTCCCTATTTCAGCCCGGACGACCTGGCCAAAGGTCCGCGTTCCCATCGACTCAGTTCGGGGGCCAGGGGCCGACGGGATCCCCAAGCGCTAACCGCCGGAGATCGGGGCCACTCGCCGGTGGACCTGGCACTGCTAAGATTGAGGTATGGAGCTCAAGTTCAAGAGTGCCGAGGAGTTCCGTTGTTTATTAACGGCCCAGCTCGATGACCTAGTCGACGCTAGGTTTCATTTCAGCGTCCACCAAAATCTTGCCAAAGCCACTGAGGATTACGCGACAGAACTCAATCAGTCGCCAACTTTTTGGAGACTTACGCTTGATGCGCATATGGATGCTGTCTTGGTTCGCCTTTGCAGAGCCTACGATACCTACAAGAAGACCGCCCTAAATCTGCCGAATCTTTTATACACGATACAAGCACATTCAAACATTTTCGATGAGCCAAACTTTCGACAGCGGTTGAAGGGAAATTCGTTTATGGATTCGCTTGTGGCTCAGTTCAAGCCACCGGATCAAGCACAACTTCAGAAAGACATTGAGGTGGTAAGCGATTCCGATCCTCTCGTCCATAAACTCGTGATGTGGCGTCACCACCACATCGCACATCGGAACAGCCGTTTCACCTTAAACCCGAAGGAGTTTGACGATCAGTACCCGTTGCTTTTTGCTGAGATTGACGTGCTGATTACCCGAGGATTAGAAATCGGGAATCGCTACGCCCTGCTCTTTGACGCAACGGTGCACTCGACGTCGATGGTCGGGCGAGATGATTACCTCGACGTCCTAAAGGCTGTTCGAGAACACGTGGAAGCATGCGAATGTCGCCTTGACAAAGAATGCGAGCGGCTCGGAATGCCCACATCGCAAAACGTGCGAGGGAGTGCATCAACGGATTAACCTGCCCACATAATGGAAAGGAATCTGATGCCTTGAGAAGTCGCCCGATGACTCGACCTAGCGTCATGGCGGAAACCTGGGGACGGACGGGACGCTTCCCGATTTCTACGTCGAGCCCGCACGAAAACTGGGACCCTCGCGTCTGTCCCCCGCTAAATACCTACCGCGAATCGTCCTCTCAAATCTCGTAGGCCGTCGTCGAGGTCGCTGAAACTCTGCGGAGGGGGCCAATTCACTCTCGATTTCTCAACCGGCCAGATTTTCACAAGTTTGTTTTCCCACGGCCCAGACCTGATTTGGAGCCGAAGACTGGTGCTCGTGGCATCAGACTTGCGCTTTACTGACAGGACTTGCATGATGAGTCTCGCTGTCACAAAGGTCGTTGCACAGCCGTCCTCCAGAGGGTTGGTCATGGTCGGACTTGAGACGTGTAGCTTCCTCGCCTCGCCGTGCAGGTTATTGCTCTGGTCGCATCGCCCGAGCCAAATCGCTGTCCCAAGAGCAGGCAGGAGCGTTGTCCGAAACGCGCTACGTTGCTCTGGTGAATAGAAGCCGTTCTTCGCCTGCTTGGCTCCCTCAATTACCATCGCGGTCTTGGTGGCCCACCGAGCCAGCAGTAGTTGCTGCTCCTCGTCAAGGGGCATCGAGATGTCATTGACGAGGCCGCCCATCGTCGCTCTCACTGCGAATTCTAGGTCGCTCATCCACCCGTTGTTGCAGTTGCGGCAGACTTTTTTCGTCGTAAAATGTGGCCCGGCCCAACGTTTCGGCGGTGCAGTCACGGAATTCCAGTATTCGGTCGGAGAGTCGCGCTCAGCCCCTACGGACGAAATGAGCCAGAGCGGCCAAGCGTGTTCTCTAGTTCCCGCTCCATTGGGGCAAAAGAGACAGACTCTCGCTGTGGCCATAGCGTTATTCTTTCACAATGCCCGAGACTTTATAATTCTGGCGGGTGGCCTGTGATCTTTCAAGAGGCGGGCGACTGGCCCATCCATTCGCCTTCCTTGCTCTCGCACGACTCCCAACGTTTCCCGCGAATGGGTGGGGATCTGTGCTTCCGTTGAGCCCCTCTCCGCTATACTCCCCACATGTCCTCTCTCCAGTCCTCCATCGAACGCTTTGCTGCTACTGGCGACGTCGAACGGAATGCTGACGCGCGGCGTGCATTTCTGGAATTTCGCGACCTGCTCACGGCGGGCAAGGTGCGCGCGGCGGAGAAGATTGACGGGCTTTGGGTGGTCAACGTCTGGGTGAAGCAGGGCATCCTGCTGGGGTTTCGCTTGGGCGAGCTGGTGGAAACCGGCGCCAGCGACGCGCTCAGCTTTGTGGACAAAGACACCTTCCCTGCCCGGCGTTTTTCCGTCGCTGATCGGGTGCGCGTAGTGCCCGGCGGATCGTCCGTGCGCATGGGGGCTTACGTTGCGCCGTCGGTCATTTGCATGCCGCCCATGTACATCAACGTGGGCGCTTATGTGGACGAAGGCACCATGGTGGATTCGCACGCGCTGGTTGGGTCGTGCGCGCAGGTGGGCAAGCGCGTCCACTTGAGCGCGGCAGCGCAGGTGGGCGGAGTGCTGGAGCCGGTCAATGCCTCGCCCGTGGTGATCGAAGACGATGTGCTGGTGGGCGGAAACTGCGGAATCTACGAAGGCACCGTGGTGCGGGCGCGGGCGGTATTGGGAGCGGGAACCATTCTCACCCGGTCCACGCCGCTTTACGATCTGGTGCGCGGCGAGGTGTACCGCGCCAGCGAGGGCCAACCGCTGGAGGTGCCCGAGGACGCGGTGGTGGTCCCGGGGTCGCGCGCCGTCACCAAAGGCAAGGCGGAGTGGAACCTGTCGCTGTACACTCCGGTCATCGTGAAATATCGCGACGACAAGACCAATCGGGGGATCGAACTGGAGGAGTGGCTGCGGTAGAAAAAGGCCATTTCCTGCAATTTCTGTGAATATCTATATAACTTATTGATAACATTGCACTTACGGGTATTTCGGATGGAGCGTCATGGTCGAACGCTCCGTCAGAACCTCAAAACAGATCGAACGCCTACAGCCAGAATGCCCATAGCGGCCCGCTAAGGGGTCAAGGTCGAAGGCAGGGGGGTTGGGAGGGCTTGGAGGTCATCCGCCAAGCTCAGGTCGCCCTAGGGCCTCTTCTAGGCTAACAGCGACCCAATTAGCTTTGAAGTGTTTTCGTGGCTGGATCGGCCAAGGCAGAATTAGGTGGTCAGTTTGGCGCGGGATTCCTTGGCGCGAGATTCGATGACCGGCCCGTCCAACATGCGGCGGCGCAGTTCCAGATGCCGCTGGCGGAAGTGAGTGTGAGCGCGGCGGGCCCAGGCGCGGACGAAGTAGTAATTCAGCGCAGCGCCAATCGCCGAACTCGCGAGCGGGATCAGGCGTCCGGACCACTTTTCCACGAATTCCGTGCTCGCCTGCGCCGCAATGCGCTGCACCACCCTGGGCACAAAACGGTTGACCACTTCTTTTTCAAGTAACTCGCGGCTGATGTCGACCCCCGCCGCACTGGCGGCAGCGATCCAAAGCTCGGAAATTTCTGGATCCGTCTGGTACTCAAAGCCATACAGCAGGCTGAGTTTCTGGATGGTACGCATGGTCAGCGCGGCCAGCAGCCCCAAGTCTGGCACCATGGTAAGCAGGCCGCCCATGCCGAATCCTGCGCCCTGGGTCGCGGCCAGTTTCGCACTGCCGCGCATGATGGAGCGGGCCACCTCGTCCAACTCTTCCATCCCCACCGAATACACTCCCTGGAAAGTCGAGATGGGCAGGTGGTGGGCGGTGCGCAGCTGAAGTAGAAAGTGCTCGGGATCAACCTTGACGGTCTCGTAGGCGCGCATAAGACCGGCCCGAACCGAGCTCTCCACCCGTCGCCTCAGCCATGACTTCTTGAGTACGTCCGTCATCCTGTTCCCACCTTAAACCACGAGGCAGAAGAGAGCAAACCGGGGGCTCTTGCGGTTTTCGAGTTTCCACTGAGGCCCGTTGGCGGCCGCTTGTCTAACCTCGCAAACTGGCACAACGCACAGCATCCTGCGCTGCTGTTTGTGCTAGCATCAGTCATCTAATGCCAACTGGAAAACTGCAAATTATTCCCCTGGGCGGCCTGGGCGAGTTCGGTATGAACTGCATGGCCATTCGCTGGGGCGACGACATTATTGTCGTGGACGCCGGACTGATGTTTCCCGAAGCCGAGTTGCTGGGCGTGGACATCGTGGTGCCCGACATCACCTACCTTCTGGAAAACCGCTCCAAGGTCAAGGGGATCATCCTGACTCACGGCCACGAGGACCATATCGGCGGCCTGCCCTGGATTCTTTCCGAACTGAACGTTCCGGTATGGGGCACCGAGTTTACCCTCGCCTATGTGGAAGACAAACTGGAAGAGCACGGACTGCTGGACGCTGCCGATCTGCGCGACATGCGGGCCGGAGAACGTTTCAAAGTCGGGCCGTTCGCCATCAATCCGATTCAGGTGACGCACAGCCTGGTGGATTGCGTCGCGTTGGCGATTGAGACGCCGCTGGGAGTGATTATTCACACGGGAGACTTCAAGGTCGACCCGACGCCCACTGACAACCGATTGTTTGACCTGCATTCGTTTGCCGACTACGGCAAGAAGGGCGTGCTGGCGCTGTTCCAGGACTCCACCAACGTGGAACGAAAGGGCTATACGCCGAGCGAGCGAGCGGTGCGGCGCAAGTTTGACGAAGTATTTGCGCACACTCAGCGGAGGTTGTTTATCTCGTGCTTTTCTTCGTCCATCCACCGCATCAAGCTGGCAGTGGAACTGGCGCACGCGCATGGACGGAAAGTCTGCTTCATCGGGCGGTCCATGACCAACTCGTCCGAGATCGCCGAAGACCTGGGCTATATCGACGTCCCGCAGGGACTGGTGATTAGTCCGGGAGAGATGAAGAACTTTCCGCCGGAAAAAGTCTGCGTCATGATCAGTGGCACGCAGGGCGAGCCCATGTCTGCGCTGTCGCGGGCGGCGGTGGACAACCATAAGCACGCCAAGATCGAAAAGGGCGATACCGTGGTGCTCTCATCGCGCATCATTCCCGGCAACGAGAAGACCATTTACCGCATGATCGACCACCTGTTCCGGCGCGAGGCCCATGTGATTTACGACGACGGAACTTCGCCGCCGATCCACGTCAGCGGCCACGCCAGTCAGGAAGAACTGAAGCTCATTATCAACCTGGTAAAGCCCAAGTTCTTCATTCCGATTCACGGCGAGTACCGCCAATTGAAACTGCACGCCGAGTTGGCGGCATCCATGCACGGCTCCGTCGGAAAGGTGATTTTGATTGAAAGCGGCGACGTGCTGGAGTTCGACGACAAGGGAGCGCGTAAAGCAGGCAGGGTTGCGGTGGGCCGCGTCTGCATTGATTCCGGCTCGCGTACCGATGTGGTGGAAGACCTGATTATTAAAGACCGTCGTCACTTGAGCGAAGACGGATTCGTGATGCCCATTATTGCCATCAATAAGCTGACTGGCAAAGTGGAAGCTGCGCCTGAAATCGTCACTCGCGGTTTCAACCCCGGAGAAGACGGGATGCTGGAAAAAGCCAGAGAGATCGTGATGGAAACCCTGGATGCTTCCAGCGACGAAGAGAAGCGGGACTATGGCGTGATCAAGGAAAAGATCCGCGCCGATTTGAAGCGCTATATTTCGAAGCGCACGCAGAGAAGGCCGCTGATCATGCCGGTGATACTGGAAATCTAGGGCGACCGTTGCACCTGCTGTCTGCTATGTCCGGTTCTGATCGCGGTCATTCAAGTGAATGAAATCGATCAGAGAGCGATCTAATGCCAGCATTGGTTGATACCCGAGTGCCCCGACTGAGGTGACTGCGATCAGTTGCGCACGATCGGTTTAGCGATCCAAGCTTTACGACTCTTCCACGGCAGTTCCGAAATTAGCGGCGAGAAGAGCGCTTGGCGTGAAGTCCGGCGCGGCCGCGCTGTTTCACTTCTGTGGCTAGCTGCGCCATGGATTCCGAAGTGATGGCGCGCCCTTCCCCTCTGGCGAGCGCCGCCTCCGCCACCCCAACCGCGGCGAGAATCTCGGTGCGCGTACGCTCTCGTTCTTCCCAGAGCGACAAGGCTTCCGCCACCGCATCCTCGGCGCGGACAAATCGGCCTGCCTCGATGGCTTGGCGGATGAATTCCTGCTGGTCGGGAGTGGGGCGCACATCCATGAGCTTAAGGTAAGTTGTTGGAGAAACGGTGTCAAGCAAACTCAATTAACCTGCGTCTCGCCCATGCCGCACCCCAGGATCAGCACCTGGTTCCCCTCATCGGTAGACCGCGACATAGGCGCAGTGGCCGAATTCCTTCGCCCGCTCGGAAATCCGCGAACAACTCGTCCACGGGGCGGCTAGCCTCGACGTGATGGCCCAGCGCTTGAACGCCTTAGCGGACGGTCCATACAGATTACGGACGCACAAGATCGCGGTCCCAGTTGCCCGGAATCGCTGCCGCATCATAAGTGCTCTGGCAAAAGTCGAGCAGCGCCGTGGTGGGTGACGCACTGCGCCGAACGTCCTCCAGCGGGAGGAGGAACTCGCCGAGTTGTGGATTATAAGAAACGGCGGCCGGAAGCACGGTATGGTCGCGAAAGCCTTGGGGTTCGGGTGCCGCATAGGAGTAAAACGCCGCAGGTTGGGTCTGGTTGCCGGGCCAAAACCCCACACTGCTGACTTCGTGCGAATAGGCTTCCAACGTAAGCGCGTCGGCGCCTGCGCGGGCGGGAGCGCGGCGGCCGGAAAAACGGGTCACGGCAAGATCGAAGCTTCCCCAAAAAAAGTGAACCGGACTGCACTTACCGATGAAGCGAGACCGGAACTCGTTCAGCACCCGGCTGGACGAGATGAGGATTTGCCAGAAGCGGTGGGCATACTCGCGATCATAGGACGCGTGAACTCGGTCCTGATCGAAGGCGATCGGGTTGAGAATTTCCACCGGCATCTTCCAGATGCGGACATTGATTTCTGCCGACTGCAGCAGCAGCATGAATTCCTGGTAAAACTCTGCAACTGAGACGGGCCCGAGGGGGAGCGTCTTGATCAAACCGTCACTGGTTTCAAGCACAAGTTTATGGTCAATGAAATCGAATTCAATCTCAAACACCCGTCCGCCATAGGGGATTGCGGAAGTGGTCAGCCCGCGCGCGCTCACATAGAGGGGCACATTCCACCAGTGATTGAGCGGGGGAGTGAGCGCCAAGCGTACCTTGCCGACCATCTGGGTCCACATGTGGAGGGTGGCGCACGTGTCGCTCCAGGAATCGAACGGCAAGGCTGGCCAAAAGTTTGGTTGGTCACTCATCCGTTGAGGCTTTCCGTCGAATTGCGACTCATGTCTGGCATCATACCATCCTGCTCGCGATGCTGAGTTACGATGGAACCCGACCGCTTACCTCGCCTTTGGAGCCGCCATGATTACTCTCGACGACATTCGTGCAGCGCAGGCAAGGCTAACAGGGGTCGCGACCCGTACCCGGCTAATCGCGTGGCCGGGCGCCCTCCCCGATGGCCGCATGCTCTACCTCAAGCCCGAAAACCAGCAGCCCATGGGCGCATTCAAGTTGCGCGGCGCTTACAACAAGATTGCCGGGCTCAGCGACGCCGAGCGCGGGCGAGGCGTCATTACGTATTCCAGCGGCAACCACGGGCAGGGTGTGGCCTATGCGGCGCGCTCGCTGGGGATTCGGGCCATCATTGTGATGCCCAGCAATGCGCCCGCAGTCAAGCGCGAGGGCACGGCGAAGCTGGGCGCCGAGATTGTATTAGTGGGGCCCAGCAGCGATGAGCGCCGCGTCAAGGCGGAAGAACTCGCGGCTCGCTACAGCTATGTCGTGGTTCCTCCCTTCGACGACGAGCAAGTTATCGCTGGACAAGGAACCGTTGGACTGGAGATTCTGGAAGATCTTCCTGAAGTAGAAACGGTGCTGGCGCCGGTGGGCGGAGGCGGGTTGATCAGCGGGATTGCCACGGCCATCAAGCTGAGCCGCCCCGCAGTGAAAGTGATTGGGGTGGAGCCTGCCTTGGCCGCGGACGCGCAGGCCAGCTTGCGCGCGGGCAAGATTGTCCAGTTCGCTGCCGACCAAGTTTCGCAAACCGCGGCCGACGGGCTGCGCACTCAGAGCATCGGTGCGATTAATTTTGAACACATTCGCCGCTACGTGGACGACATTGTGACCGTGAGTGAAGAAGAGATTCAGCGGGCCATGCAGGACCTCGGGCGCAATCCGCAGACCGTTGCGGAGCCCAGCGGCGCGGTAAGCGTGGCTGGCTTCCTGTTTCACGCGGCGGAATTGCCGCCGACCCGAGTGAACGTAGCCGTCATCAGCGGAGGCAATGTGGAGCCGGCGGTTTCGGAGGAGAAACGTGGGTAGGCTGACAGCCGCTGAAGCGACCGTTTACGTATTTGCGAAATCCCGCTTCCGCCCGCCACTTCGGGTTATACTTTTGTGATCGCACGTGGGGCGGTCCCCCAGATTCTTGCCTTCCCTGCCTGATCGATACTGGTCAATCACATTGAGGCAGTGCTGCTACGCGGCCTCGCACAATTTCAATTGGTCCAACGCCAAGAAAGGTGTTCCTCGTGTCAAAACGATTTTCGATTGCAATCGTCGTGTTATGGATGGCTGTGTCCTGTTTGATGCAGGCACAGACCTTGAAAAAACTTGTGAACCGCGCGCCCGACGGCGCCGGGATTGGTTTTCTATTGACCGACGGGACGGTGCTGTATCAAGGCAACGGACTGTCGGACTGGTATAAACTGACGCCCGACATCAACGGCAGCTACCTGAATGGGACGTGGGCGAAACAGGCGAGTTTGCAGGCTGGATACGTGCCGGACGCTTTTGCGTCGGCCGTGCTGGCCGATGGCCGAGTGGTGATTGTGGGCGGAGAGTACAACAACGGAGCCTTCACGCTGACCAACCTGGGATCGATTTACGATCCCGCCGCGAATAAATGGACGTCGGTAAATCCTCCGGCCACATGGCCTTACATTGGAGACTCGCCGGCGACGGTGCTTCCCAATGGCAAGTTTCTGGTGGGCCGGAAACTGGACATGAAGATGGCGATGCTGGATCCGGTGACGCTGAAGTGGACGACGGTCAGCTTTGCGGGCAAGAGCGATTTCAACGCGGAAGAAGGCTGGACGTTGATGCCCGACGGCAGCATCCTGACGATGGATGTAAAGACTGCGCCCAACTCGGAGAAGTACAGGCCGGCGCATGCGACGCTGCAGGGAAAATGGACGACGGAAAATAGCACTCTCGTAGACCTGCATTCGCCGTCATCCTTTGGCTGCCTGCACTATGGTCCCGGTGGAAAACTTTGCTACTACCCACCTGGAGAAATCGGGCCGGCAATTCTGCGTCCGGATGGCACGGTATTCGCAACGGGATCCACTCCGACTGGCGGAACTTCGGGTCATACGGCAATCTACACTCCGCCAGCGAATCCGGCGAATCAGGGCATGTGGGCGGTGGGGCCAGACTTCCCCAGAGGCGATGATGCAGGCGATTCCTACGCAGCGCTGCTGCCCAATGGAAATGTGCTGGTGTTGGGCAACTCAGGAAAGCTCTATGAGTTCAATGGAGTGAGCCTGACCGCGGGCCCGTCCGCCTCAGGAAGCCTGCTGGTACTGCCGACTGGCGAAGTGATCGTGGGCGGATCGCAACTGTACACGACCACCGGGACGTACAATTCCGCGTGGGCGCCGACCATCAGTTCTGCTCCGACGACGGTGGTAAGAGGCTCGACATATAAGATTTCGGGCACGCAGTTCAACGGCCTATCACAGGCGGCTGCGTTCGGAGATGAACTGGAGACGGCGACGAACTATCCGCTGGTGCGGCTGACCAACCAGGTGACGGGTCACGTGTTTTATGCCAGAACGCACGGGCACAGCACTATGGGAGTGGCCACGGGGAGCGCGATCGTATTCACCAACTTCGATGTGCCGGCGGGAGCAGAGACGGGAGCCACGTCGCTGGAAGTGGTGGCGAACGGGATTCCGTCTGTTGCAGTGACGGTGACGGTGAATTAAGTAAGCAGGCGATTGCCCCATCGCAGCTTCGGCTGGGATGGGGCATTTTCATTTGGCTTGAGTGCTACCTCAGCGGCTAAAGCCGCGCTCAAAGCAACGGAGTTACCGCAGCGCTGAAGCGCTGCGCCACCCAAAATCAAGGGCGCGCCTGTCACAGCGTGTTTTGAAGCGTGGTTAATGGAATGGGGCGCCCTTAAGGGCGGCTCTTCCACCGACCCCGCGCACCCGGGGCTGAAGCCACGCTGATAGAGGAGGGCACGCGGCCCTGAAGGGACGCTCTTCCACCGACTCCCGGGCTAGGGCTGAAGCCCGCTCATAGAGCGGAGGTACGCAGCGCTGAAGCGCTGCGCCACCCAAAATCAAGGGCTCGCGAAGCGCTGCCACCCAGAGCCAAGCTCAACGTCGATCTCTTACCTGCTAGAACGCCCAGCGCAGCAGAGTGGCGCCGACCGTGAAGCCAGCGCCCACTGACGCCAGCAACACCAGATCCCCTTGGTGCAGCTTACCTTCGTCCACCGCGGTTTGCATGGCCAGCGGAATGGTGGCGGCGGTGGTGTTGCCGAAGCGGTCGATGTTCAGGATGACGCTCTCGGGGTTCATGCCGAGGCGATCGGCGGTGGCGGTGATGATGCGTTTGTTGGCCTGGTGAGGAATGAAAGCCTGGATGTCGCTGCCCGTGAGTCCGTTGCGTTGCAGGAGAGTGTCGCAGACTTCAGCCATCTTGCGGACGGCGAACTTGAACACGGCGCCGCCATCCTGATGGACGAAGTGCATCTTCTTGTCCACGGTTTCATGGGTAGAGGGATTCAAACTGCCGCCACCAGGCATCTTGAGGAAGCAGCCACCGGAGCCATCCACTTCGTGGATGAAGTCAATCAGGCCGACGGAATCGTCCTGAGAGGGTTCCAAGAGCACTGCGCCGGCTCCATCGCCGAAGATGATGCAGGTGGCGCGATCGGTGTAGTCGATGATGGAAGACATAAGGTCGGCGCCAATGACCAAAACCTTTTTGTGGGTGCCGGTCTGAATGAACTGGGCGCCGGTCTGCAAGGCGTACACAAATGCCGAGCAGGCAGCCGAGAGGTCGAATCCCCAGACGTTTTTTGCGCCTAGCTTGTGCTGTACAAGACAGGCGGTGGAGGGAAAGAACATGTCGGGGGTGACGGTTCCGACAATGATGGCGTCAAGGTCGCTGGGCGAGATGCCGCGCTGGGCGAGGGCGATTTTGGCGGCCTGCACGGCCAGATCGCTGGTGCCAACGCCTTTCTCCGCGATGTGGCGCTCGCGAATCCCGGTGCGTTCCAGGATCCATTGATCATTGGTTTCGACCATTTTTTCAAGGTCGGCGTTGGTGAGAAGGCGGGGTGGGACGTAAGTGCCAAGAGCCGTAATTTTGGCGCGAAAGAGTTGCGTCAATGCTTTCTCCGTGAGTGTTTGAGTGTTGCAATATTGTGAACGATGGGCGGGAGAATGTCTAACGCTGACGGGCCGCCCAAGCGCCGATCACAGGCAGTTGGAGCCACTCCCCTTGCCAGGCCTTGATGGTAAGCACCAGCCAGGTAAAGAAGACGGCGAAGACAAAGATGATGGCGACCAAGAGCCAGATAGCGGCGTAGGCAAAGCTGGAGAGTAGGGTGCCAGCCTCGATCAGAACGATCACGAGAACCCAAAAAATGATGCTCTGCCAGGCATGGAAGGTGACAAAGGGGGTGGCTCGCAGTTGGGGCACGAAGCGCAATACGATGGCAGGGAGGGGCGTGAAATAGGCAAGCGCAGCCAGTTGTCGCGAACGCGTATCAGGGACGAGCGAGGTGTGAGTCGACATAAGATCAGGAACCAGGGACGTGGGGACGGAGCGAAGTCCCTTTCTGGCCGCACTTGGGACACAGGCCATAGATTTGGAAAGTGTGACGCGTGGTTAGGAAGTGATGACGGCGGCCGATCTCGCGTTCCAGCCGGGTCACCTCGGTGGAAAAAAACTCCACGGAACTGCCGCACTGGGTGCAGACCATGTGATGGTGACTGCGGCGGTTGTACTGGTGCTCGTAGCGGGAGATGCCGTCGTGAAAAGCGACCTCGCTGGCCAGTCCGCAATCCGCCAGCAATTTGAGAGTGCGGTACACGGTGCTGAAGCCGATGCGGGGCTTTTTTCTTTGCACCAGACGGTGCAATTCCTCGATCGAAAGGTGCTCGCGAGTGCCCAGGAAGGTGCGCAAGATCGTGTTACGCTGGTCTGTCTGTTTGAGGCCGACCCGCTTGAGATGGGAGCGGAGAATTTCCTTGGCTTCGCGCACCATCTGGGGAGAGATGGAGTCTTGATCGTCAATGCGCTTTTGCAGCATGCTTCGGTCGAGGATCGTCTCCGCCGGCAGTGGGGCAGGGCGACCTCAGAATCATACTGGGGATTGTCCGGTTCGCCAACGTGGTGATCAGGAAAGGTGACATGAGCACGAGTACGGTGGTGCCAGAAAAAGGGACCGTGGGCTGGCCGCTGAAGCTTCTGGCGGCGGTGCTGGGACTCGTCATGCTGGTGGGGCTGGTCTTAGCGGGATGGTTCTACTCGGCCGTTCACGCCGCGCTGCCGCAACTGGATGGCAGCACCAAGCTGGCTGGACTGGGAGCCAAGGTGCGGGTGGTGCGCGACGAGCACGGGGTGCCGACGATCGAAGCGGCGAGTCTGGAAGATTTGTTTTTCGCCCAAGGCTACGTGACGGCGCAGGACCGGCTGTGGCAAATGGACGCGATGCGGCGTTTTTCGGGCGGAGAAATGGCGGAGATCCTGGGCCCGGACTTTGTGAAGCATGACCGGGAGCAGCGGATTCTGGGACTACGCCAAGCTGCGCGGAAAGCACAAGGCACGCTTCCGGCGCGGGATCTGAAGTTTTTCCAGGCTTACGCCAACGGTGTGAATGCCTTTCTGGATGCGCATCAGGAAAAGCTTCCCATGGAGTTCAGGCTGTTGAAATATCATCCTGCCCGCTGGACGGTGGAGGACTCGCTCTTGATGGGAGCGCGGATGGTGCAAGACCTGACCCACTACAATATCGGCCCGACCCTGACCAGGGAAAAGATTCTGGAGAAGCTGGGGCCGGAACTGACGGCGGACCTGTATGTGAATGTGTCGGGACATGATCGTCCGCCGGGCGCGCGGGCTGCGCAGGGCGCTCGAAGTGACCCGCAGGATGAGGAGGACGGCATACCTGCCGGGGAGAACGAGCACTCGATGACAAGCCTGCACGGCGATGCGGCGGACCGCATTGCCCAGACTCTGCAGGGGTTGCAAGCATCGCCAGACTTTCGCGGGGGATCGAACAACTGGGTGGTCTCCGGCGAACACACGGTCACGGGCAAGCCGCTGCTTTCCAACGACATGCACCTGCAACATCAGTTGCCTAATCTGTGGTTCGAAGTGCATCTGCACAGCGGCGACTATGACGTGGCGGGCTTCGCGCTGCCGGGTACTCCCTACGTTATTGCCGGACACAACCAGAAGATTGCCTGGGGATTCACCAACCTGGGAGCGACGGTGGAGCAGATGTTTGTCGAAACATTCAACAGCGATGGCTGGTATCAGACAGAGGATGGCTGGCAGGCGCCGGAGCATCGCTTTGAAGTCATCCACGTGAAAGACAATCCAGATGCGGTGGTGGACGTGATCATCACCCGGCACGGACCAGTGATCAGCCCGTTAATCGCGGGCGAGACGAGAAAGCTTGCGCTGCGTTGGACGCTCTACGATGGGATGCACGAAATTCTCTTAGACGTTAACACGGCGCAGAACTGGAAGGAATTTCGCAGCGCGCTCAAAGGTTGGGATGTGCCGGGGCAAAACGTGATGTATGCCGACGTGAACGGACACATTGGCTACCAGGCCACCGGGCATGTGCCCATCCGCCCGGAAGGCGACGGGAGCTTGCTAGTGAATGGGGCCGATGGCAAGCATGAGTGGCGCGGATTTATTCCGTTTGACGAGATGCCGATGGTGTACGACCCGCCGTCTGGCATTCTGGCCACGGCGAATGGGCGGGTCACGCCCAACGGGTACAAGTATCCGGTCAGCAATCAGTGGGACGCTTCGTACCGAACTGAGCGCATCTACGATGTGCTGGAGTCAGGAAAGAAATTCTCCGCGGCGGACATGCTCGCGTTGCAGACGGACGTGTATTCAGGCTTCGACCGCTATTGCGCGGAGCACTTGGTGGCGGCGATGGACCGCACTCCTAGCCTTTCCGAGCGGGCGAAGCAGGCGCGCGAGATTCTGCGTGACTGGAACGGGCGGATGAGCACAGACTCGGCGGCACCAACCATTGAGACCAATGCACGCAAGGAACTGGTACGGCTGATCCTGGAACCGAAGCTTGGCGCTGCGCCGAAAGATGCGGCGGCCGCCAATGGACAGTTAAGTTGGCAAAGCTATCACTGGTTCAGTTCGCCCATATGGCTGGAGAATGTTCTGGAAAACCAGCCGCCGCGATGGTTGCCAAAAGATGCGGCGAATTACGATGCGCTGCTGGTGCAGGCGATGGAAGGGGCGCTGACGAGTAGCGACATCCCGGCCAACCTCAACGATTGGAGGTGGGGAAAGGCGTCGCCGGTGGAAATTCGCAATCTGGTTTTGAGTAGGCTGCCGGTGATTGGTTCCGGGACGGGACCGGGAGTGCACGAGCAGAGCGGGGCGGGATACACGGTGAAGCAGGTAGGACGCGGCTTTGGGCCGTCAGAGCGCGCCACCTATGATTTGAGCAACCTCGACCACAGCACAGCGAACCTAGTGACAGGTGAGTCGGGAATCTACCGGAGCCCGTACTACATGGACCAGTGGAAGGCGTGGTACGAGGGTACGACGTTCGAGATGCCGTTCACAGCGCAGGCGGTGGAGAAGGCGAAGCGGCACGAGGTGGTGCTGGAGCCGGGGCGGTAGGCTAAGACCTATTCCCTTCCAGGAAACATTGAAACCGCCGCACTTGCCCACGAGCGGAGGGCAAGCATTGGGTAAGATCGAGCACCCGTTGGAACTGCAGATCCTTCGCTTCGCTCGGCGTGACAATGGTGGGGCGGGCACGCAATGACGGCAACAGATTCCGACTGGCCCACTCAAGCCAGAAAGAAGGCTTGGGGCACCGGGCCGAAGGGCTGCACCCTTTCCCTAGAGACTTCTAAACGTAGGCCCATAGCCGATCAGCCTAGTCAATAAATTTCTAGTCAATCAGTTCAGGCAGACAAGTCTCGGGATGTGAGGACAGGATAAACATCGCCCGTAATGACGTTCCGTCTAGTCGATCAGCTTCTAGTCGATTCACTCTCTCGTCGATCCGTTTCTAGTCGATCGGTGGCTGTCGATCGGCTTCTATCGATCAGTTTCTAGTCGATTAGTTTGACGTCCACTGCGTCGCCCGAAATGTCGATCTGGGGGGGCTTGACTTGCAACACCGGAACCCCGGTGTCCGTGTCATAGATCCACAACTCGCCGCCTTGGGTCACATACATCACGTTGCGATTGGGGATGGGCTGGAAGCCGGTGGCGTCGCCGTTTTCGGGAGGGATGGTCACTGCCAAGGTCGCGGTATTGAACACCGACAAGCAGCCGCGGATTTCGGCGGGCGCAATGCCGGTGATGTTGGTGCAGGTGCGGGCGCCGATGAAGAGTAGGCCGTTGGGTCCGAGGGAGATGCGGTTGTGATATCCGTCGGTGATCACGATGCCAGAGGTGGTGACGGTCATCTGGCTCACATCCACTACACTAAGGCGGCCGCAGGTTTGTGCAGCGGTCGTTTGTCCGGTACAGGAGTTTGAGGGTGAGGTGGGCGGCGTACCCGCGACGTAGAGAGTGTTGCCGTTGAGCAGGCCGGTGCTGGCCGCGTCGACTGGCACCGGCGTGCCGGGAGTGTTGGTCACCAGATCAAGGGTCTGCACGCTGGCCGCGTGTCCGCCGCACTCCGATCCGCAGTTCAGGATGTAGGCTGTGTTGTCATCCGCACTGAAAAATCCTGCCACCGGACGATCGAAGCCGCCGACTGTGACCACGGCAGGGGTGGAGGTTCCAATGTTGGCGGGAGTGATGACGCTGGTGTAGTTCTGGTTGTCGCTGAAGGCGAGCACCCGATTGCCGTTGTGGCTGACGGCGAGATAGCGCACGGAAGGCACCGGAACCGTCGCGTAAATCATGTTGGTGGACAAGTTCACAAGTTCGACGGCGCCCGGCGATTGTCCGGTGACAGGCGCGGTGGGCACAGCGGCGAAAAGGGTTGCGCTGTCGGGCGACACCACCAGGCTCTCAGTGAATCCCGGCAACAGCGTGCTTCCGCTGGAGGCTTCGTTAGCGTTGTTGACGTAGTTGAGGCGAGTGTCAATGACGCTGAAAGCAACGGTGGTCTTCTTGTCGGGTGTGACCAGCAGCAAACCTGGGTTGTTTCCGGCAGAAATGGTGGCGACTCGAGCCCGCACGTCCAGCAACGCGTCAATGAGGTTAAGGCCGGGGGCGCTGAGCTGAGACGCGACGCTTTGCGAGACTACCACGCGCAACTTAAGGCCGCTGGCTGCGTTCTGGGTGTTTGGCGCGGAGCCGCAACTGGCCAGTACCAGGGTGGCCAGTATCAGGCTGAAAAGAACTGACGCAAATGTGCCGAAGCAGGCTCGTTTCAAAACTTGGAACTCCGAAGAGCATCAGGATGGGTTGTTAGATGCAAAAGTCGGATTATAACAGACGGGTAGCCGCGAACTTATGGGGGCGCGGTGACGTTTAGCGCTGTCGGTGGGGTGCACCTCCGCGGAGCTTGCTGTATTCTCAAGAAACTATGGCAGGAAACCTGCTTGCGCGGTTGAAACAATCGCCCCTGCTGTGCGATGGCGCGATGGGCACATTGCTGTATTCGAAGGGGATTTTTATCAATCGCTGTTACGACGAGTTAAATTTGTCGCAGCCTGACCTGATTCGCGCCATTCACCACGAATACTTGCAGGCGGGCGCGGAAATGATTGAAACCAACACCTTTGGGGGAAACCGGTTCCGGCTGGAGCGGCACACTTTGGGGGACAAGGTTGGGGAGATCAACCGGGGCGGAGCCCGGCTGGCTCGAGACGCGGCCAAGAGCTTCGATTGTTGGGTGGCGGGGTCGGTCGGGCCGCTGGGCATGCGCATTGAGCCATTAGGCAAGACTTCGTTTGACGAGGCGCGCTCGGCTTTCCGCGAACAGATTGCGGCGCTGATCGAAGGCGGAGTAGACCTGATCATGCTAGAAACCTTCGGGTACCTTGAGGAGATTCACCAGGCCCTGCTGGCCGCGCGTGATGTGCACGAGACTATCCCCATCGTGGCGCAAGTCACCATCGACGACGATGGTAATTGCCTGGATGGCTCCGACCCGGAAACCTTGACCGCCCACCTGGAACAGTGGGGAGCGGACGTGATTGGGTGCAACTGCAGCGTGGGCCCGGTGGCGATGCTGGATGCGATTGAGCGAGTGCGAGCGGCGACAACACTGCCGCTGGCGGCGCAACCGAACGCCGGAATGCCGCGCTCTGTGGAAGGACGAAACATCTACCTGTGCTCGCCGGAGTACATGGCGAGCTATGCACGCAAATTTGTAGCTGCGGGAGTGAGTCTGGTGGGTGGTTGCTGCGGTACCGAGCCGGACCACATTCGAGTGATGAAAGCGGCGATGCGGGTGGGGGAGGCGCGCGCCAAGAACTCCAAGGTGGTGGCCGAGAGTGCGACGGCGCAACTGAAGGAGGTGCCCACGGTGGCGCTGGCGGAACGTTCGCATCTTGGGGCCAAGATTGCGGCGCGCGAGTTCGTGACCATGGTGGAGATCGTGCCACCCAAGGGCACCGACATTGCAAACGAAATTGAAGGGGCATGGTTTCTGAAGTCGGTCGGAGTGGACGCCGTCAATATTCCGGACAGCCCACGGGCGTCGGCGCGGATGAGCAACCAGGCGCTTTCGTTGCTGGTGCAGCAGCAAGTTGGCATGGAAGCCATCCTGCACTACACCTGCCGCGACCGCAATGTGTTGTGCATTCAGAGCGATTTGCTGGGGGCGGCGGCGACCGGCCTCCATAACTTGATTTGCATCACCGGCGACCCCCCGAAGATGGGCAACTATCCGGATGCGACTGCGGTATTCGACGTGGATGCGATTGGCCTGGTCAACATTGTGCACAACCTGAACCGGGGACTGGACCTGGGGGGAAATGCGATAGGGCCGGGCACGGCATTCGTCATCGGAGTGGCGGCAAACCCGGGCTTGGCCAACATGGAGGAAGAGATCCGGCGTTTTGAATACAAAGTGGAAGCGGGGGCAGAGTATGCGGTGACCCAGCCGGTGTTCGACCTGGCATTGCTGGAGTCGTTTCTGCGGCGCATTGAGCATTGCCGCATCCCCGTGATTGCGGGGATCTGGCCGCTGGTAAGCGTGCGGAATGCCGAGTTCATGAAAAACGAGTTGCGAGTGTCGGTTCCCGACTCGGTGATTGAGCGAATGGGGCGGGCGAGCACTCCCGAGGCAGCGCGCGGCGAAGGGGTGGCGATTGCGCGCGAGATGTTG
>JBBQVN010000054.1:0-21425 GCA_038211475.1 Terriglobales bacterium
GCTCCGCAAGAAAATCCGCGACCCGCAACATCAATCTATTTTTCTGCGCTCGGATGAAGACGTGCCGTTCGGCGCCTTCGCCACGGTCATGGACGCAGTGAAACAGGCTGGCATCAGCAACGTCAGTATCGTCACGCAACCGGTGGACTCGCATGGCGGAAAACCCTGACATTTTCCTAGAGCGCACTCATTGGAGCGGCCCGCTGCTTCTCTCCTGCGGCTTGCATATCGCGTTCGCGGCCTTCATCGTGTTTTACGCCACGTTCCTTCACGGTGCGCCCACCGATAATTGGGGCGCTGGAGGCGGGGGCGATGCCATAGGCGCAACGTTGGTCAGTTCCATTCCTCTGCCTACGGCCCCGACCGACACTCAGAACATCCTGGCCAACGAATCCAAGGGCCTTGCCAAGTCAGAGCCTAAACCGAAGGAGCAGGAACCCGACGCCGTTCCTATCCCTGACAAGGCAACTAAATCGAAGCCGAAACCCGTTACCACCGCGAGCCAGCGAAAACCTGAAGAGGTTGCAGCCCCGCCAAGCAATCAGGTCCCCTTCGGAGAAGGCGGCCCGGTCAGTGGCCCCTACGGCAACTTCAACGCAGGAGGCGCAAAGGGAGGATTCGGATTTTCCGGAGGAGGTGGCGACTTTGGTTCGCGCTACGCCTGGTATGTTCGAGTGGTGCAGCAGAAGGTGTCCGAAAATTGGCTAAAGTATGAAGTGGACTCGCGCATCGGAGACGCCAGTCGCGTGTACATCACATTCGATGTAGTACGCAGTGGCCAGCCTCGCAATGTGCGCGTCGAACAATCCAGTGGCGTGCCCTCGCTAGACCAATCCGCGACTCGCGCCATCCAACGCATTGACACGTTTGGTCCGTTGCCGCCTGACTACGCTGGTGACAAGGTTTCTGTGGAATTCTGGTTCGATTACAAGCGATGACTTCTTATCAAGTTCCTCACCGTTGTTATTCCGGGCGAAATGAAGGATCTGTATTGCGCCACGATAATCTTTCTATTTTCCGTACGAAGGCGAGCAACTGGGCCACCGCGCTCCTGTTCCTGCTTATTCTTTCCCTACCGGCTCTGGCTCAGGATTGGATTCGCACCGGCACCGGTCTGGGCGTCGAGAAGGTTCGCATAGCGGCGGCAGACTTCCAACCCGCAAATGCCGACGCAAAGAACCCTGCTTTGCAGAAGTCGTTTGACGAGACCCTGTTCAACGATCTAGAAAATGCCGGCATCTTCGATCTTGTTTCCAAGAGCTTCTATCCGGTGCCAGCGCCCGCTCGGCCTGCCGACGTCAAGTTTGACGCCTGGAGTTCCACCCCTGCGAACGCCTCGATGTTGGCCTTTGGCAGCCTGGGCGCGTCCGGCGACCGGATCTCGGTGCAGGCCTGGCTCTATGACGTAAAGAATGTGGCGTCTCCTCAGGTCCTGGGCAAGCAGTACGACGACGCCGCCACTCCGCAAGCCGCCCGCTCCATTGCACACAAATTCGCCAACGAAATCATTTTCCGCTTGGGCGGAGGCATTACCGGCATCTCAGAGAGTACCATTTACTTTGTGAGTGATCGCACCGGGCACAAAGAGATATGGGCCATGGATTACGACGGCGCCAACCAGCGTGCCCTTACCCACCTGGGCACGATTTCACTTTCTCCTCGTATCTCACCGGACGGCTCACGATTGGCATTCAGTTCGATCACCAAAAGTAGCTGGGAAATTCTGATGTATTCCGTGGAACTCGGACGAATGGTCAGCTTCCCGCGCTTTGGAGGCACGAACCTGTCGCCCTCGTGGTCTGCCGACGGAACTAAACTCGCGCTCTCATCCTCCCGCGCCGGTTTCCCGAATATATTCGTTGTCGATGCCTCTGGCGCCAATCCCAAGCGCCTCACCTCCGGCAAAGGGCCCGACGTCTCACCCACTTGGAACCGCAAGACCAATGCCCAAATCGCCTTCGTCAGCGGACGCTCTGGACTGCCCCAAATCTATACCATGGAGGCGGACGGCACCAACGTCCAGCGGATCACCGAACAGGGCTATGCCGTATCGCCCAACTGGTCTCCCAACGGACAGTTCCTCACTTTTTCGTGGATGCGCAAGTACGGTCCGGGCCAACCCGGCGCCAACGATCTTTACCTGATGGACATCACCAGCAAGCAGTTTGTCCAACTCACTCACGAAGGCGGACGCAATGATTACCCCTTCTGGTCGCCCGATGGACGGCATATCGTTTTCCAGTCGAGCCGATCGGGAAGCGAGCAGATCTGGACCATGCTGGCCGACGGGTCGAAAGTGAAGCAACTCACTACCAGCGGTCGCAACACTCAACCCAATTGGAGTTGGAAGTAATTCGCATCTTCTTTCATCCCGATCACAAGCCCTGCGGCTGGCAAAAAGTGCACCCCCAACGCAGACCGGGCAATCTTTTCCCAAAATCGGGGCGCACACTCCGGAGGAAATTTTGAAGCACTCAAGAATTAAATGGACCACTCTGATCCTCGTGCTGTTTGCCATTCTCATGCTGGGCGCCTGCCACAAGAAAGTTGCGCCCCCACTGCCGCCACCACCGCCGCCTGCAGCCGCGCCGACCGCCTCGATCTCCGCCAACCCCGCCACTGTGGATAAAGGCCAGTCGGTAAACCTGACTTGGCAGACCACCAACGCCACCGACGTCAGCATAGACTCGATTGGGCCGGTGGATGCCAACGGATCCAAGTCGGTCACTCCCGACCAGTCCACCACGTATCGCCTGGTGGCGCACGGGGCCGGTGGCACTCAAGACGCGACGACACGCGTCACCGTAAACGCGCCTGCTGCTGCCGCGGCCGCACCGGTAGCAGTCGACAATTCCACCGAGGAAGATCTCTTCGGACGCCAGATCAAAGACGTGTACTTTGACTACGATAGGGCCGACATCCGCGCCGATGCGCAGGCCGCCATTCAAGCTGACGTACAGTTTCTAAACCAGCACCCGAATGTGCGTTTCACAGTGGAAGGCCACTGTGACGAGCGCGGTTCCACGGAATACAATCTGGCTCTCGGAACCAATCGCGCGGAAGCGGTAAAAAATGCGTTGGTCCAGGGGGGAATCAATGCCAGCCGCATCAAAACCCTCAGTTACGGCAAAGAAAAACCGTTCTGCACAGAGGCGGCGGAGAATTGTTGGCAGCAGAACCGGCGTGGCCATTTCGTCTACGAAAAATAGGGCTGGCCGTCCTGAACTTCAACGCCACAAGCTCGCCGTCCAACGTGCGCTAAGCGTTGCTATTCTCGATAACCGCCACAAATACCAAGACTGAGATGGGATACTAATCATTATGAGATTGCAGCGACCTTCCGCCATCCTCACCCTGGCCGCATTGCTCTGCACTGCCCTGACCCCGGCGTGGGGCGCCAGCAAGGAAATCATTCAGCTCCAAACCCAGGTGCAGCAACTGCAGGACCAGATGGGCCTGATGAACCAGTCGTTCAACGAGCGCATGGGCGTCATGAAAAATCTGGTCGAGCAGAACACCGACGCCATCAACAAGGCCACTGCAGCCATGTCGCGGCTCCAAACTGCGCTCGACAAATCGCAGAGCGATCGCTCCGGCCAAGTGGAACAGATTTCCGGCCAGATCCAGTCACTCAACGACACCATGGATGAGCTCAAAGCGCGGCTCGCTAAAGTGAGCAAGCAACTGGAAGACATGCAGTCTTCGCAGCAATCCATGGCTGCGCAACAGAGTCAGTCGAGCGCGCAGGCCAACGAGATTGCCCAGGCGCCTCCGCCTGACGTGCTCTACAACAACGCCCTGCGGGACTACACCGGCGGCAACAACGACCTGGCCGCTCAGGAGTTCAACGATTACTTGAAGTTTTACCCGAATACTGAACTAGCTGGGAATGCTTACTTCTACCTGGCTGAGATGCAGTACCGCGCTTCCAAATTTGATCTTGCGATCAAAAACTACGATCAGGTGCTGCAGAGTTTCTCCGGCGGAAATAAGGCTGCCTCGGCTCAACTCAAGAAAGGCTTTGCTTTGTTGGAATTGGGCAAGCAGGAGGATGGCGCCGCCGAACTTCGCCATGTCATTCAGCGCTTCCCTCGCTCCAATGAGGCGACCCAGGCGCAGGAGCGGTTGCGTAAGATGGGCGTGACCGGCGCCAGCCGGAAACCTTCCGCACGTCACTAGGCTTCAAAAAAACGAGGAGGGCCGAATTTCGCCTCCTCGTTTTCTGATGTAGCAATCGTGTATTGCCGACCGTGTCAGCCTAAGCGTGATTACGTTTCTTGTGGTGTTTGGTGTGGTGGTGACCTTTCCCGTGATGCATCCGGTGCTTCACTGGCGGCTCTGTGCCCCTGGTGGTAACCGGCGGTGTTGATGTAACCGGCGGCGTGGCGGCCGGCGGTGTGGCGTCCCCCGGAGCCTGTGTTTGTGCTTGCCCCACTGCGAACCCGCTGACCAGCACCGCTGCCGCGAGCGTCATGACCCAACGATTCATACCTGCCCTCCGAAACAAATTAGCCCACATACGACTTCCTCCACTCTAAACCCTGGCAGCCAAAAAAGTTTCGCTCCCGTTGTCGCCGCTGGCACCTTGAAGCGGTTCGGTGTAAAGTCTTGAAAGTAACTTGAGAAGGTAACCTGCAGGATCGAGGAGATGTCTTCATGTCAAACCAGCTCAAGAACGACCCGGACGCCGGAAAAGGCGCCGTGGAGACCGACGATCATTCCCAGCCCAACAATACTTCGATGCCAGGGCAATTGGGTCATCGCGACCAAGACTCCATGTTGAAATCCAATGACACGGACTTCCCCGAACCCGGAGAGAATCCCGAGCACAGCGGCGAAACAACGTCGAAGAAGCCCTGAGAATTCACCGAGGCTTTGGCATTTGCGTAGTCGCCGAAGTTGCGAGCACAGACTCCGGATCAAAAAAGGCCCTCCAATGGAGGGCCTTGATTCGTCAACAGTCTTTCTACATCAAGTCTTTCATCACATCTTCTAGCACTTCCCTGCCCGGACGCGTCACCGACTCTGGCAACGTCGCCAACGGCTCATCGGTCATGTTCAGCATGTCAATGAAGCTAGGCGCTTTAGTATCCAGGTAAAACACCCCGGTCAGCACTTCGCCTTTTTCGTGAGCCTGCATCAGCCGATGCACCGCCTCGATTCGGCTGGACGCGTCGTAAGCCTCTTCCAGCTTGCGCAGCCGCAAATGCGAGCCATCGTGCATGGTGACTTCAACAGTCGTGCCCGGATCGTACTCCACATCAATTTCCTCGAACACCGGCACAAAGCTCACTTCCTGCAGCGGCTCTTCATGGTCTTTCATGTACTTGTAAGACTTGGTGGAACCGTCATGGTCGTTGAAGGTCACGCATGGCGAAACCACATCGAGCATCACTGTTCCTTTGTGCGCAATCGCCGCCTTCAACATGCTCTGCAATTGTTTCTTGTCTCCGGAGAACGAGCGTCCCACAAAGGTGGCGCCCAACTGGATAGCCATAGCGCAGGTGTCAATCGGCGGCAGGTCATTGATCACGCCCGACTTCAACGTGGATCCCATGTCTGCCGTCGCCGAAAACTGCCCTTTGGTCAGCCCGTAGACTCCATTGTCTTCAATGATGTAAATCATGGGCAGATTGCGGCGCATCAGGTGGATGAACTGCCCCACGCCAATCGATGCGGTGTCGCCGTCGCCGCTCACACCCAACGCCAGCAGGTTGCGGTTCGCCAGCAAGGCGCCAGTAGCCACCGATGGCATGCGTCCGTGCACCGAGTTGAAACTGTGCGACCGGCTCATGAAGTACGCCGGGCTTTTGGACGAGCATCCGATGCCGCTCAGTTTGGCCACGCGCTCAGGTTTGATCCCCATTTCGTACATCGCATCCACAATGCGCTCAGAGATTGCGTTGTGGCCGCAGCCTGCGCACAGCGTGGTCTTGCCGCCGCGGTAGTCCAGCACCTGCAGGCCAATGCGGTTCGTCTTCGGCGCCGGGGTCGGCGATGGAGCCGTTGTTGTCGCCATCTATTTGCCCTCCATGCTCATCAGTTCGTCGGTCACGGAACGCGCGTCCAGCGGCAAACCGTGAATGTGGTTGATGCTGCGCAGCCGCGTCAGCAGCTTGGCGTCCAAGTCCAGCTTCAACAAGCTGGCCATCTGCGAATCGCGGTTCTGTTCGACCACGTACACGCGCTCGTGATGTTCCACAAACTCGTGCACTTCGCGGGTAAACGGATACGCTCTCAAGCGCAGGTAGTCGGTCTCGATCTTGTACTCATTCCTGAGCTGGTCGCGACTCTCGGTAATCGCCCAATGCGAGGTCCCGAAGGCGATAATCCCGATCTTCTCTTTGCCGCTGCCGGTCACTTCCGGCCTGGGAACAAACGAACGCGCCGTCTCAAACTTCTTGTTGATGCGTTCCATGTTGTGTTCGAAATCATCGGGACGTTCGCTATACCCGGACTTCTCATTGTGCCCGCTGCCGCGGGTAAAGTAAGCGGCCGCCGGATGGTCCGTCCCCGGCAAAGTGCGATAGCCGATCCCGTCGCCGTCGACGTCTTTGTATCGTGCGAACCCGCCCCGCGCTTCCAGGTCTTCCTTGGTCAGCACTTTGCCGCGATTGATAGGTTTCTCCGGATATGCAAAAGGCTCCGACATCCAGTTGTTCATGCCCAGATCGAGATCCGACATCACGAATACCAGGGTCTGGAAATGCTCGGCCAGGTCGAAGGCATCCTGCGCCATGGAGAAACATTCCGCCGGCGAACTGGGGAACAGCAGGATGTTCTTGGTGTCGCCGTGGCTCAGGAATGCGGTCGAAAGCACATCGCACTGCGCGGTACGGGTCGGCAACCCAGTCGAGGGTCCTACCCGCTGAATGTTCCAGATGACGCCCGGAATTTCGGCGTAGTAGGCCAGTCCGGTGAACTCCGCCATCAGCGAAATGCCCGGCCCTGCCGTCGCCGTCATGGATCGCGCTCCCGCCCAACCCGCGCCAATCACCATGCCGACCGCGGCCAGCTCGTCTTCGGCTTGCACGATGGCAAACGTCGCTTTCCCGTCTTTGCCGATACGGTAGTCCTTCATGTAGTCAATCAAGCTTTCCGGCAGCGACGACGACGGCGTAATCGGATACCACGCCACCACCGTGACTCCGGCAAACATGCAGCCCAGCGCCGCTGCGGCATTACCGTCGATAATGATCTTGCCCGCTGTCTTGTTCATGCGCTTCACCACGAACGGATCGTTCTTGGTCAGGTTCGTGGAGGCATACTCATAGCCTGCCTTCACCGCGGCCAGGTTCAGCGCCGCAGCTTTCGCCTTCTTTGCGAACTGCTTGGCCACGGCGTTTTCGACTTCCGCCATCTCTATTTCGAGCAGTCGCGCCACCACTCCCACATAAATCATGTTCTTGACCAGCTTGCGAAGCTTGGCTTCAGGACACACCGGCGCCACCAGCTTGTCGTAGGGAACGGCATAAAAAACCAAATCGTCGCGCAGGCTGCTCAGGTTGAGCGGCTGGTCGTAGAGTACGGCGGCCCCCGGGGTCAGCGACATCACATCGTCGGTTGCCGTTTCCGCGTTCATCGCGACCAGTACGTCGATTTCTTTCTTGCGGGCAATGTATCCGTCTTTATTGGCGCGGATGGTGTACCACGTGGGAAGACCCGCGATGTTCGAAGGAAAAAGATTCTTGCCGGAGACTGGAATCCCCATCTGAAAAAGGCTCCGCAGCAGCACCGTGTTTGAGCTTTGCGAGCCCGAACCATTCACCGTCGCGACCTGAATGCTCATGTCGTTGACGATGCGCTTTTGCCCCAATTGGCCCGATGCCTCTTGCGGCACTACATCTGTTGTTGCCATTAACTGATCCTTCCTGAATGAATTCAAACGGAGCCCACCCCAAAGCGAGGACTGCGCGAGGAGAAAACTCTTTATTATACGGCAGGCGGGCAGGCACTTGCACGGCTAAGGCTGGACCGAACGCAGGGAATCCGCCGGATCACGCTGTAGCCGACCGCGGTCACGGCCAAAAACGCTTGCCCTACTCCTGATAGAACTGCGCCATCGTGCGGAACTTCTGGTACCGCGAATCCACCAACTGCTCGGCTGACATCTTTTTCAACTCCGCCAACTCCCGCTGCAATACTCCATCGACTAATGCGGCAGCCTCGGCATGGTCGTTGTGCGCCCCGCCGGCCGGCTCCGTAATAATGTCGTCCACTATCTTCATCTCGCTCAAGTCTTTTGACGTGATTTTCATCGCTTGAGCCGCCAAATCTTTTTTGGTGGCATCGCGCCACATGATGGACGCACATCCCTCCGGCGAAATCACGGAATAAATCGCGTTCTCCATCATCAACACCCGGTTCGCAATTGCGATGGCCAATGCTCCACCGCTGCCACCTTCGCCGGTGATGGTGGTGATGATCGGCACGCGCAGCCGCGCCATCTCGCGCAGGTTGTAGGCAATCGCCTCGGCCTGCCCGCGCTCTTCAGCCCCAAGCCCCGGATATGCGCCCGGCGTGTCCACAAAGGTGAAGACCGGACGATTAAACTTCTCCGCAATCTGCATCACCCGCATCGCCTTGCGATAACCTTCCGGATTCGCGTAACCAAAATTGCGATATACCTTCTGCTTGGTGTCACGCGCCTTCTGGTTTCCCACTACCAGCACTTCTTCGCCGTGGAAGCGCGCCATGCCGCAAACAATCGCGGGGTCATCCCCAAAACTGCGGTCGCCGTGGATCTCGCTCCAGTCGGTGAAAATGCGATCAATGTAGTCGAGGGTATAAGGCCGCTGCGGATGCCGCGCCAGTTCCGTTCGCTCCCACGCGTTGAGGTGCGCCGACACATCCCGCCGCAACTCCTTCACCCGATCCCCCAACTCCGCCATCTCGCGCCGAACATCGGCTGTCTGCCCGCCCAGGCTCTGCAGGTGAGTAATCTGCTGCTCGATTTTGTCCAGCTCTTGTTGTGTCTTCGATCCCGATTCCATCTTGGCACCGTTCTGCACGGATAAAGGTTCTCTCTGTTCACTTCTGGTGTCGGTTTGGGTCAGCGTTTCAGCACGGGGTGGTGTCCCGACACTGGATTCTCCCGGTTCGGTGAGGTTCTGTGGCGCTTTATCGCGGGATCTTTTTTTCATCGGGTTCTGCGCCCAAGTTCAGTTGATAATGCGAATGCTGCCGCGCCCACACAACTCTTCGGCTCGCGCCAGGAAGCTGCGGTCTGGCATCACATTATAGCCTTCCGCTTCCATCACCACCATGAAGTCGCCCTTGCGCTCCACGTCGAAGAGCACTTTGGCCTCGCCCTTCCGCTCGGTGAACAGCAAGTGCAATGCGTCCACCGTCCCCTCGCTCGCCGCCTCGAGTGGAATTCGGATGCGCAGCGCTCGTGGCAGCGGCACCTTCACGCCTTCCAGGGGCTGGATGTCGGCCACCGTCAGCTTCGGGTTCGCGCCCTCTTCGATTCTGACGCCAGCCTTGACCAACACTGGCACTTCCAACTTCACCCGTTCCCCCAGTTTCTTGTAGGCCTCGGGAAACACCAGCATGTCCACCGAACCTTCCATGTCCTCCAGCGTTGCGTTGGCGTAGAACTCTCCCTTCTTGGACTTCTGCACCCGCAAGTTGGTAATAATTCCTGCGGTTGTGATGGTCTCGTCCTTCGCGGTTGAGTTCGTCATCGCTCCAACGTCTGTGGTGGACTTCGCGTTCAAATCAAGCAGCTTTTCTCTGTACTTGTCCAGAGGATGTCCGGTGATGAAGAAGCCGAGCACCTCTTTCTCATTTGCCAAACGAGTGTGCTCGTCCCAGTCCGGTGTGCTGGGCAGCCTTTCATTAGCGCCCGCCTGTTCCTGGTGCTCAAAGATGCCGAACAGCCCGTGCTGCCCTGACTCAACATCTTTCTGCGCTTTTTGCGCCCTCTCCATGGCTTTTTCCAGCGCCTGCATTACTTGTGCCCGGCCTCCCATGGAATCCATGGCCCCACTCTTGATTAGCGACTCCAGGACGCGTTTGTTGAGCAAGCGCAGATCCACTTTTTCGCAAAACTCAAAAATGGATTTGAATTCGCCGGATTCTTGCCGCGCTTTCACAATCGACTCAATCGCATTGCCGCCTACGTTCTTCACTGCCGCCAGTCCGAAGCGGATTGCTGCGCCGTGCGGGGTGAAATTCGCCGCGCTCACATTGACATCGGGCGGTTCCACCGCAATCCCCATCTCCCGACATTCGTTGATGTACTTCACCACATCGCCGGTGCTGGCTGTGACCGAGGTCAGCAAGGCCGCCATGAACTCCACCGGGAAATGGGTCTTCAAATACGCGGTGTGATACGCCAAGAGCGCGTACGCCGCGGAGTGCGACTTATTGAAGCCGTATCCCGCGAACTGCGCCATCAAATCAAATATCTTCTCGACCCTTTTGTGCGGATGCCCCTTCTGCACCGCGCCCTGCACAAAGCGTTCGCGCTGCTTGTCCATCTCCTCTTGCTTCTTCTTGCCCATCGCCCGGCGCAGCAGGTCGGCTTCCCCAAGCGAGTAACCGGCCAGCCGGTTCGCAATCTGCATCACTTGTTCCTGATACACAATCACGCCCAGAGTCTCCTCCAGTACCTGCTTCAACTCGGGCATTTCGTACTCAATCTTGCGCCGCCCGTGCTTGCGCTCGATAAAGTCATCGATCATTCCACCCTGGATCGGCCCGGGCCGATAAAGTGCGTTGAGCGCTGTCAAATCTTCAATCGAATTTGGCTTGTACCGCCGCAGCACGTCCCTCATCCCGTGGGATTCGAACTGGAACACGCCCGAGGTGAGTCCCTTGTGAAATACCTTTTCATAGGTCTCGGTGTCGTCCAGCGGAATGGTCGCAAACTCTACGTGAGTACCCGCCTGCTCAATCAGCTTGCGCGCATCGTCGAGAATGGTCAGCGTGGTCAGACCCAGGAAGTCCATTTTCAACAACCCGAGCTTCTCAATGGCCGTCATGTCAAACGCAGTCACACGTTCCGCGTTCTTGGTGAGATGCAGCGGCACCAGGTCGGTCAGCGGCTTGGGGGAAATTACCACCCCGGCCGCATGCACGCCCGAGTTGCGCACCATCCCCTCCAGCTTCTTCGCCGTATCCAGCAGTTGCCGTACCTGCGGATCTTTCTCATATGCCTCCTGCAATTGCGGAGAATCCTTCAGCGCCTGATCCAACGTGATGTTGAGCTGGAGCGGAACCATTTTGGCGATGCGGTCCACATCGCTGTAGAGCATGTCCATGGCCCGTCCCACATCCTTGATGGCGGCCTTCGCTTGCATGGTTCCAAAAGTGATGATCTGGGCAACATTGTCCTGCCCATATTTCTGCTTTACGTAATCGATCACCTCGCCGCGACGGTTCATGCAAAAGTCAATGTCGATGTCTGGCATGGAAACGCGATCGGGATTCAGGAACCGCTCAAACAGCAACTCGTGTTGCAGCGGATCAATGTCCGTGATCCCCATGGAATACGCCACCAAAGATCCCGCCGCCGATCCCCTCCCCGGCCCCACCGGAATATCCTGCTGTCTGGCGTACCGGATGAAGTCCCACACGATCAGAAAATATCCCGGGAACTGCATCTTCCGGATGACGCCAATCTCACGCGCCAGCCGCTCTTCGTAGTCGCTGAGTTTGTGCTTCAGCCGTCCGGCGACATCGAGAGGCCGCAACACTTCCAGCCGTTTGGCGAAGCCCTCGCGCGTCACGTGTTCGAAGTAGCTGTCCAGAGTGAAGCCCGGAGGCACATCGAAGTCCGGAAACGGCGTGGCGATCTTCTCCATCCGCAGCCGGCATCGCTCGGCGATGCCCAGCGTCCGAGTCAGCACACTGGGTGCTTCGCCAAACACCCGGTGCATCTCGTCGCTGCTCTTGACGAAAAACTGATTGCCTTCAAACTTCAGCCGTTTGGTGTCGTGGATCGACTTTCCGGTCTGAATGCACAACATCACGTCTTGCGCGTGGGCGTCGTCTTCGCACAAATAATGGCTGTCGTTGGTGGCGACCAGAGGCATGCCAAGATCTTTCTCCAATTGGAAAAGTCCCGCATGGATCTTGTGCTCGTCCGCCAAGCCCTGGTCCTGGATTTCCAGGAAGAAGTTGTCTTTGCCGAAGATGTCGGCAAAGCCCGCGGCCGCTGCTCGCGCTGCCCCATAGTTCGACTCCACCAATCGCTCGGCCACTTCCCCCTTCAAACATCCTGACAGGCCGATCAACCCTCGCGAATGCTCCGCCAGAAATTTCTTGCTGATGCGAGGCTTGTAATAAAACCCGTGCAGCGACGCTTCAGAGGTAATCTTCACCAGATTGCGGTAGCCTTCTTCGTTCTCCGCCAGCACCAGCAGATGGTTGTAGGTATCCCCGTCGGGCGGAGTTCGCTTGATGTCGTGGTCGTCGTTCTTGCAGACGTAAAGCTCGCAGCCCACAATCGGCTTCACTCCTTCGTGCTCGGCAGCATTCACAAAATGCACCGCGCCAAAGATGTTGCCATGGTCGGTCATGGCCACCGCCGGCATGCCCATCTCGGCCACCCGCTGGCACAGTTTCTCCACGTCGCACGCGCCGTCGAGCATCGAGTAGTCGGTGTGGAGATGAAGATGTACGAATTGCGAGCTCATATGAGGCAAGAACCTGCTGCCTGAATCGTCCGAGCAGCTCTCTATTGGATTAGGCTGGAGTGTAGTTCTATTCTACTGGCCTGAAGTGCGAGGCGAAGTGAAGAATCTGTGGAAATTGGATCAAATCCCAATAACGTTGGCGGGTCCGACTCTGCAAATGACAACCATGACCTGTCATCCCTGAGCGCAGCGAAGGACCTGCCGTTGTGCTGAGGCTGGCGAGCGCCCAGGGAAGCATCCACGCTGGGCCGCCTTCGATGCTAATACTTCGCCAACTCTTCCATGGCGCGAAACAAATCCGCAGACTGCGGCAGCGTAGCATCTTCCAAAATCGGCTGATACGGCACAAAAGTATCTTTCGCTCCCACCCTGCGAACGGGCGCATCCAGTTGATCAAACAATAGGTCGGCAATTCGCGCAGCAATTTCCGCCCCATATCCCCAACTCAGCGAATCTTCGTGCGCCACTAGAACGCGATTGGTTTTGCTCACTGACGCCGCAATTGTCTCCCAATCAAACGGATTCAGCGTTCGCAGATCGATCAGCTCCACCTTGACATGCTGCTCGCGCTCAATCTTCTGAGCCGCCTGCAATGCCCGCGGCACCACCGCGCCATAGGTGATCACAGTCAGATCCGTGCCCGGCTGCACAATTTTCGCCTTGCCAAACGGGATCATGTAGTCCGGTCCCGGATACGGTGCTCGTCCGTAAGTCTCGCGATACAGCCGCTTGTGCTCTAGAAACAGCACTGGATCATCGCACCGGATCGCCGTCCGCAGCAGTCCCGCTGCGTCCAAAGCATTGGACGGAAATACCACGTGCATCCCCGGGGTGTGGGTGAAAATACTCTCGCCGCATTGCGAGTGGTACACCGAGCCGCCCGTCAAATATCCGCCAATCGCAACTCGCACCACCGCAGGCGCCGAAAACGTGTTGTTCGACCTCCACCGGATCAGCGGCAGCTCGTCACGCAACTGCATCATGGCCGGCCAGATGTAATCAAAAAATTGGATCTCCACCACCGGCTTCAGTCCTCGGGTCGCCATGCCGGTGGCGCGCCCTACGATGTTGGCTTCCGCGAGGGGCGAGTTAAACACGCGATCGGAACCGAACTCCAACTGCAACCCCGCAGTCAGCTTAAACACGCCACCTTTGCCTTTAATGGCCTTGGACTTCAGATGCTCCTCGCGGCTGGCATCCGCTACATCCTCGCCGAACATCACGATCCGCTCATCCCGCCGCATCTCGTCCCGCAGCGTTGCGTTGATCAGATCTGCCATGGTCTTGGGCTGCGACGCGGCCTTCTTCTCAGCCTCGCCTTCGGTCTTCGCGGTCACCGGATGAGTGTCGAAGGCAGCCGACCTCACATCCAATTCCTCCGAGTACACGAACTTCTCGATCGACTCCGGCAGGGGCAGCACCCCCTCCATCGCCCGGTCGGCCGCCTCGTGAATTCCCTCCTCAACTTCTTTTTCAAGTTCCGCAATGCCCGGCTCGTCCAGAATGCCTTCCCGCAGCAGCAGCGCTTTGAGGCGGACCACCGGATCCCGCGCTGCATCCACCGCCCGCTCGCTTTCCGGCCGATACAATTTTTCGTCATCTGACAGAGAATGCGAATAGGGACGAATCACCTGAGAGTGCACCAGCGCCGGCCCTTTCCCTGCCCGGCAATAGGCCGCCGCCCGGCTGAACGCCGAGTACGTCGCCAGCAGGTCGGTGCCATCCACTTCCTCGAAATGAAAATTCGGAAATCCCGACACTAGTCGCGAAATATTTCCCCCGGCCGTCTGAACCTCTACCGGCACGGAAATCGCATATCCGTTGTCTTCAATCGAGAAAAGCACCGGCAGCTTGCGATTTGAGGCTGTGTTCAAACCCTCCCAGAATTCCCCTTCGCTGGTGGTGCCGTCGCCCAGAGAAACATAAGTCACTTCATCGCCGTAAAACTGGACGTCTTTGAATTGCCGGTAGTCGCCCTGCGCCTTGGCCGCAGCTTTGGGATGCTGCGCGAAATATCTGCCGCCCTCCGCACACCCCACCGCTTGCAATACCTGGGTCCCGGTCGGCGACGACTGGGTGACGATGTTGAAGCGCTGATGTCCCCAGTGCGAGGGCATCTGCCGCCCCCCGGAAGCCGGATCCTCGGCCGCTCCCACGCCCTGCAGAAGCATCTCGTAAGGCGTTACTCCCAATGCCAGGCACAGCGCCCGGTCGCGATAGTAGGGATAGAACCAGTCATAGGAGGCTTTGAGCGCAAACGCTGCCGCGATCCCCACTGCCTCATGTCCGGCGCCGGAAATCTGGAAGAAAATCTTTTGTTGCCGCTTGAGCAGGATCTCGCGGTCGTCCACGCGCCGCGACATGAACATCAACCGGTAAGCCTCAACCATCTGCTGCCGGCTGAGGCCCGCGTAGCTCTTGCTAGCACTGGTGACGTCTGGTCGCACTGTTTCCGTCCTCGGATTTGCTTTGGTCGTTGCCATCTCTAGGTACGCCCCCGCCGCGATAAACACAACCGACAATTGTAAATGCTCGCCCCTAGAACGGGCACTCCCACGGAATATACTGGTTGTTCTCCGGTGCTAACCACCCACAATACGAAGCCGCTCTCTACCGAGGCCGGCAGATTTGAGACGTGATCGCTCACTATGATTTCATTCCGGCGCCAATTTGATCCCCACACCATCAGCCTGCTCATCTTCGACCTGGATGGCACTCTCATCGATTCGCGGCTCGATCTCATCCAGTCCATTAACGCCATGCTGCGCCATCTGGGACGTCCAGAACTTCCCGGCGAACTAATTGCGACCTACGTCGGGGATGGGGCGCCAATGCTGGTCCGGCGGGCGCTCGGCGATCCGACCGATGAGTCGCTGGTCCAATCCGCCATCGAATACTTCCTCGGCTACTACCGCTTGCACAAGCTCGATCACACCACCATCTACGAAGGCATTATCTCGGCACTTGCTGCCATCGCCGCGCCACGTAACGGCGTGCATCGCACCATGGCGGTCCTCTCTAATAAACCCGTAAACCCCTCCCGCGACATCCTCGTCGCCCTCGATATGGCGCCCTACTTCGTCCGCGTGTATGGCGGCAACAGTTTCTCCACCAAGAAGCCCGACCCACTTGGCGCACTGACTCTCTTGCAGGAAACCGGTGTCGCGCCGGAACATGCCATCATCATCGGGGATTCTTCCATCGACGTCCTCACTGGACGCAACGCCGGCATCTACACTTGCGGCGTGAATTACGGCTTTGCTCCGCATTCGCTGAAAGAAGTCCCGCCCGACGTTTCGCTCGACTCCCCTCAGGAACTGGCCTCGCTATTTGCCGGGTAGACTCACCCAGGCTCGCTGCCGCGCAAGCGCAGTGTGCGTGCTTATTTTTCAGCCCGGCCAAGACATTCGGCGCGGAACGAGCGCTCGTCCACGCGATACAGCGCGCGAGCTTGCGCCGGAGTCACCAGAGGATAGTGTTTTACATCGAATAGATGCATAGCGACGAACCACAGGGGCTCGTCGGTCGTCATCCAGTCTCGATGGTCGAAGCGTTTCATGTTGACCGGTACGGAGAAGCGTCGCAGCGAGCGCTCACGGCGCAGATTGCAATAGTTGCTAAAGTAACTGAGCGCAAGTTCGCGCAGCGTCCGATACACCGGCTCCCGGTAGCGGCAACTGGTGAAGTTAGACTTGGCCACGGCGCCCCAGCACCCGTGAGAGCGAAAGATCGCCAGAACATGGTCGGTGTCATGCTCCGCCTCCAGGTCGAAAATGAGCGGAGGGTAGCCGTTGCAGCGCAAGGCCGCGGCGGCCAGCATAGCCCCTTCGAAACAGTGGGCGGTCCGGTGACGCAGCACCAGACGCGGCGACCACGAGGTATTTTCGAGGTGGTACGGGATGTCGTCGAGAAAACGCTGTATCCCGTAGGGGCTTTTCAAGCTGCGCAATTTCCGCAGTTCTGCATCATTGAATCCGAAGGACATGGACATGTTGGGAGCAGTGTACTTGAATTCGTAGGGTGTCCCCGCTCTGGTTGGGCACACCCGTTGCTGGCCCCTCTACTGTCCCGTCCCGGATAGATTCATTACCACCGGCGAAGCACTGGCCACGTAGCTGAACGTCAAATTTCCGTTGAAGGCCGCGGTCTGGGTTGGACTGAACGCCACTCCCAGGGTACAGGTGGAGTTGGCCGGAACGTTGGCGCCGCAGGGTAAACTGCCTCCCGTCGTGGACACGAACTGCCCGGATGCCACCACGCTGCTAATCGTGACCGCCACGCTTTCGTTATTGGTCACCGTGACTACATGGGTCGTGCTCGTGGTTCCGACAGTCTGGGTCCCGAAGCTGATTGACGCGGGCGACAAGGTGATCGGCAGTACTCCTGTCCCCGTGATGGTTTGAATCTGCGGGCTCACGCTGGCGTTGGTTTTTACGGTCAAACCTCCCGTTTCCGCACCAATCACCAGCGGCTTGTAGGTCACCGTCTCAGAACAGGTCGCTCCAGCCGCCAGGGTACTGCCGCAGGGAGTCGATCCACCTGCTACGGCGGAGTAGTTCCCGCTTCCCTTGATGCTGTTCAGGTTGAGCGTTGTCGTGCCGGTGTTCTTGATATTCACGTTCTTGGAGCTGCTCAATCCCAAGGCCAAGTTGCCAAACGCCAAGGTGCCCGGTGAGAACGTCAGAGGGCCTGCCGTTCCATTTTGCCCACTGCCCGACAAGCCCGCAGAGGTGATCCCACCCCCGGCGTTGTGGTTCACCGTGACCGCTCCTTTGATGGTTCCGTTGTAGGTCGGCGAGAAGGTCACTGCAATCGTACAATTTGATTTCGCCGCCAACGAAGTCCCGCAAGGCTTCCCCGATCCGCCAGTCGCAGCATAGTCTCCGCTCGATACAAAACTAAACGTCAGCGTCGAGCTTTGATTATTGGTCAACGTCATGGTTTGCGCGGGCGACGTCTGTCCCACATTGGTGGCCGCAAAAGTCAAACTAGGACTCAGCGTGACCGCCAAGATTCCCGAACCGGTCAGCGCTACCAGATGAGGCGAACCCGCGGCGGTGTCGCCGATGGAAATCTCACCGGTCACTGAACTGGCCACCGTTGGAGTAAACGTCACCGTCACCGTACAGCTCTGGCCGGGGGTTAGCGACTTCCCTTTGCAATTGTCTGTTTCCGCGTAGTCGCCGCTGGCCGCCACCGTATTCAAGGTCAAGTTCGAAGCGCCATTGTTTGTGATGGTTACCGTTTGCCCAGCGCTCGTGGTGTTCACGACCTGATTGCCGAAGCTCAGCGTATTGGGCGTAATGTTAATGGTCGAGGCGATGCCGACTCCGGTCAACGCTGCCGTTTGCGGGCTATTGGGCGCATCGTCGGTCACCGTCAGCGTTCCGGTTCGAGTCCCCACCACCGTCGGCGTGAACGTCACGCTCACCGTGCAAGTACCTCCCGCCGGAACCGGCGCATGGCAAGTGTTGGTTTGGGTGAAATCTCCGTTGGTGCTAATCCCGCTGATATTCAATGCCACGCTCTGATTGTTGTTTATGGTAACTGTCTGCGCTGGGCTGGGCACTCCTACCGGCTGATTGCCAAAATTCAAGCTCACACTGGATAGTGTCACCCCGGAACTGTTACAGGTGGAGATGGGCGCTAGCTTGGCCATCTGGGTGTACCAGGTGGGAGTTGTTGTCCGATCCACGGCCAGGTATTCTCCCACCACCCACACCGTGCAACCGTCGCTCGGATCCAGCACCGCCCCGGTCCAGTCACCCCATCGGTAATTCAACGAATCCGTGCCCCGCGCATCCCCGTCCGCGCTGGGGCTGGCTACATATCCCGCGCTCGAGAACGCCGACGAACCCGGAGTCAAATACACCGCGTCCAAACCTGGATGCTGGTTCGCCCCTGGCCCTGACACGCTGAAAATCCCCAGCAGGTTACCCACCTTGTCCATGGCCACACTGGGCAAGAATACCCAGGCCAGCGCGTCCGACGGATCGGTCACGTCGTAATCGTTCGCGACATAAATAGCTCGGGGACTTGAGGTATTGAACTGCAGAACTCGGATGTCAGCTTCTGTCTGGGTCAGGCTGGTCGCGCTCGGCACGATCTGGATGACGTGGGACGAGGTCCAGACCGAGTGGCTCCCTCGATTCGACGTGTAGTGGAAAAACTGCTGCATCCGATCCGCGATCGAATCGATATAAACCCCGGTCCCCGCGGTCGAAGGTTGGGGGATGCACACGGTGTCGTAGTAGGTGGCCGCTGAGAAACATCCCAGTTGATCTCCGCCCGCTTGCGTCGAAGGCAAGTCCCAACTATTCACAAACGTCGGAACGGGAGTCGTCAGCGAAAAGTCAACCGTCCACATTTCTGCACCCTGGGTGCGGTTGGGGTCGGTCAGATAGCTGCGTTTGTCTTGGGGAGGCTCGATCATGTAGGTGAACAGCTCTCCGTCACCCGCGATCGGAGGCGTTGTATCCGTATTGTTGGCCGGGACCCAGCTTCTGCGCTGGTTGAACGTCGCCAGGGAGTGGGCCACCGTGCAGGCCGGCGTCTTCGAGTTATTGACCCACGGATTGTAAGTGCTGCCGCGCAACCCCGCCAGATCCACCGCACAAATCAGCACACCGCCTACGTTGCTGTTGTTGTCAGTGTCTTGCAGGTCATAGCTGATCCACAACGCTTGGTCTTTGGCCGCGGCATAGGGAGGCACGGTACTCGTCGAACTCTGCCATAACCCTGCTTGCGGATAATCCGGATAGTAGTAGTGTCCCAGCGAATTCTTGGGAATCACCTTGTCGAGGTCATATTCAAAGGCAAACCAGTTGAATGACACTGGCGTGGTCTGCGACACATCCTCGACATTGCTGATGGCCACGCACATGTAATCGTGCCCATTGCTTGCCGAATGGATGCGCTTATTCATAATCCACAGGTTGTACACGTTGTCGTGCAGCAGTTGCGCATTCGGCGAGGTCGCGGTCGGGCAGTTCGGAGTGTTTCCAGCATTATTTCCGTTTTGGCTCCACGGAGCTGAATCCGACTTCGGATTGGTGCTGCCAAAGAACCTCACTGGCTGATTGGCATTGGCTCCGCTCTTGTACCAGCACTGGTACCCGTTATTGACGTGCTCGCAGTAGTCCAGAGTGCCCACGGCGATGGTCGGATCCGGAGCTGCGGTCGGCTTTAAATTGAGCGACGAAGTATTCAGGCCGGGCAGCACCGTCGGCGCGGATTGCGCTGCCGCAAGACAACTGGCGCCGAGCACCGCGGCCACTAGCATCCATTGAAAGCTTTGGGTGACGTAACGCAGGAGACGCTTGGCTAAAACGCTGATTACTAGTGACATGAATTCCCCCGGGAGGCTTCGCATAGACGTCCAACCACAGCCTAGCCGTGTCTGAACTAAAAGTGACGTTCAGGCACCGCTGTTAGGAGTACAGGAAGCGGCGCACTTCAGGACTTTCGCTAAAACTATAGGAACATTGGGGGTTCCGTCAAGGAAAACCGGCTTCGGGAGCAGTACGAAAGTTCTACTCGATTGACGCCTGGCGGCGCCAATCTCTACCGGAAATGCTGCGAAAGTCGCAAAAATCAAAAACTGCGGTCCAGCGATCGCATTCCCGTGACAACTGCTGAAACCGCAGCTTCGATGGCCCGGTACTTCGGCCACGCCCGATATCGCAAACCTAAGCGGCTGCTGCCCCCAGTTTGCTCATCTGTAATTCGGGTGCCGCACCGGAACCAAACAGCAGGGTCGCCAGAGCTAGCAGCATCTCCGGATGCCACTTGGGCGTCCTCCCCTCGTCCTCACGACCCCGCGGGGCCCAACTTGATTCCGCCACTCCGGAATATTCCAACACCTTCAGCTCGGGACATCGACCGACCAACTCAACCCAGTCGGCGCCACGGCTCACCGCTTTGTGAACCAGCACCAGATCGGCTTGAGTCAACTTCCCGGCAGCGGTTCCAACGGGCGCCTGCCCCGCCGCCCACACTTCATAGCCAGCCTGATCAAACAGGCTCTTGAGTTCCTGCAGGCGGCTGGCATCTTCGTCCACGCACATCACCACTTCTGCTTTCGCCATCGCTGTTCTCCCGCTTTCTTTCTACCCAACGATAGTTCAAATTAAATTGATTGAAAGTTAAATGTGAGCGAAATGCGATGCTGCATATCCGCCAAAGATAATTCAGCCGCCCGATTTGACTGTAGCGAAAACTCACCCAGATTCGCGGCTGGCGCCGCCATGGACGGTCGGGTTTGTTTCCACCAAAAACGGGCTTATTTTCGCCGACGAACCGGCGCTCTCGCCGGGCGGCAGAGCCCGCCTGCCACTCCACAGAACTGCAGCATTCCGTGCGTTTGGCAAACACTCTCCAATACGGGAGACATTCCCCACTACCATCAACCTTCTCAATGGTTGTCATCCCGAACGAAATGGTTGTCATCCCGAATGAAGTGAGGGATCTGTAGTTCGCCGTGCACCGAGAAATGCAGATCGCTCGCTCCGCTCGGGACGACAACTAAAAGCAGAACTACGCTTCTAGTCAATTCCCAGTTGCTTGCGCGCTTCCACACTCAACCGCTCCGGCGTCCAGGGCGGTGTCCACACAATGTTCACCGTCCCATTGCGAATCCCCGGCAGTTGTTCCAAACGCGCCTTCACCTGAGCACTGATGTTCACGTGTTCCGGGCATCCCTGCGCCGTCAAGGTCATCTCTACCGCCACGTCCTGTTGCTCGCCCACGGTCTCAAAGGTCACCCCATAAATAAGCCCCAGA
>JBBQVN010000055.1:0-21239 GCA_038211475.1 Terriglobales bacterium
TACGCTGCCAGCCCTCATGCTGCTGGCTCTTGATGTAGGCCTCACAGGCCTCGCGCTGGGCGTCGAGCGAGTTGAACGACTGCTCCAGCCCTTCCTCGGACGACTTGCGGGTGTAGATGGCGCAGCGAACCCGGCTGCTCACGCCGCTACCCTGCTGGCCTTGCGCTTCAAGCCAAAGAAGGCTGGGCCCGAACACTTGGAGCCGGTGATGACCTTGGCGATCTCGGTCAGGCTGCGGTAGGTTGAACCCTCATACTCGAAACCGGATTCGAGCACGGTCACCTCGTGCAGCTTGCCGCGATACTCGCGGACGTAGCGGGTGCCGGTCTTAGGGTGAAAGCTTGTTTGAAGCGCCTTGGCACCACCAGCGTGCTCAGGCACCAACTCGCGCAGCTGGCGCGCGGTGGACGCTTTCAGTCCGCCGAAGGCCTTCTCCTGGATGCGATAGGCGAGGATGGGAATCAGCGTTTCGCGGCGCAAGGCCGGGCTCGGCGACTGTCCAAACAGATCGCGCCAGAGCTGGCACAACCCCTTGCGCTCCATGGTGGGCAACTGTGTCAGCAGCTGGGCGACTGCCTGTTTCTTGCTGGGCTTTGGCTTCCTGATCTTAGTCTGCTTCATGGACCCTCTCCCTCTGGGCATGTCCATTGCCGCTCTGTTTGGCCAAAGAGTCAAGCGAACTCGTCGATGGCAATGGCGCGTCATTTGCAGTGCCAGAAGTTCCTGCCGGAGGGCGAGGAGGAGTTGTTGCCGGAGCGCGAGGTTTTGAGACCCGCATCGTGTAGAGAACCGAAAGCCCCGAGAATTCCAGCCGAAGAGATGTCGCAGGCCCAAAATCATGCTGCAGTCCTATCGGAAACCCTACGTCGGGCTGGTCTACAAGTCATTAGCTTTTGCAAGTGCGAGAGTTTTGACGCGGCACAGGCGTTGCCGCTTTGCCGTTGAATGTGACAATGGTCGAGCCGGTCGGCCCATTGCCGAGAATGGCGATGCGCGCTCCCGTCTTTGCTGCCACGGGCACGGTATGAATCGCGAACCGCCATCGAAAACTCTCCATTTGCGAATGTGCGAACTTGGATGCGAATTCTCGGCGCAATTCGCTCATTTTGGCCTCCTAAGAGAACCGCAGGTTCGCATTCTACTTGCTCCGCCATCTAAGTCCATTGTTATCAACCGATCCGAGACGGGATTCGAACCCTCGGTTCTTTTCCCCGCCAAATGGGTGGATTCGCTTACCTAAGGGAACGGGAGAGCGGTGTCCGGATGTGCGGGCGTGCGCCCAATTTCGCGTGCTTCTCGACTCGGCAATTCCGCAGTTCCCTTTCGCGATGCGGTAGCGGCCGGGAAGACTTGACTTCTGGCGAGCAGCAGGATCATTGCAGCAAGTTGTGACGCAGCCGCGCGGACTAAGGAGAGTCCATGAAGGAGAATCCATGTCTGGACATTTGTGGGAACGGACAAGCGGCCAATCGGCCGCTTGAACTTTCTGACGCTTGCTAGGCGAGTCCTTCTACTCAGGCTTGCCCGCTTCTCCGAATTGCTGTTCGTTCCAGTGGATGGGAACCGTGGAGCGCAGCTCATCGAGGGAGCGTGGGAGCGACTCGGGCCGGGTCACGAGGCGCTCGATGGAATGCGGGCTGAGCGCGACCAGCGGGAGATGCAAGCGGACGAAGCGCGGCGAGAGGCGGTGCATGCCAGCCAGTTCGCGGATGCTGGCGGCCTTGCCGGTGGTGAGCTGCTGGTACCAGACGCGGGCGCGGGCGATGGCTTTGAGGATCGCCTGGCGGCTAGCGTCGGTGGTGAGGTTGGTGTTGCCGACGACCAGGCGCAGGGCTCGGCCCTGGGGAACATGACGGAAGGGGCACTCGAGGGATGCAATTCGCGGCGGGGTGAGAGGTGCCCCGAGGAGTTTCTGCATCAACGGCTGGATGTCGACTTGGATCTCGATGTGATCGGCGTGGATAACGAGCCGATGGAGGATCGTGCTCAGCCAGGTCAGCCGGTGGTCCTGAGACAGTGCCTCCCAGTTGCCAGCCAGCTTTCGCGCCTCCTCGACCAGCCGCAGTCGTGTGCCTTCCGGGAAGGACCTCTCTCCCTCGACGTCGACGACGAAGGCCACCAGCCTCGCTGAATCCCGGAGCAGTGTAAGCAGGCAGTCCACTACCGCTTGCTCCAAGTCAGGCGCGGGTATGCGTCCGGGAACTTCCCCCTTCTCGCGGTTGCGGAGCACAGCTTGCGAAGTGTAGTAGCGGTAGCGCCGGCCGTTCTTGTTGGCACGCGTCGGGGTGTAACGTGTGCCACTGTTGTCGAAGAGTAACCCGGTGAAGAGATTGGGCTTGGTGGTGCGAGCTTTGGGACGCTTGCCCTGGGTGTTGTCGCTCAGCAGGGCTTGCACATTGCCCCAGGTTTCCCGATCGATGATCGCCGAGTGCTGGCCTTGGTACCTAGCCTGCTTGTGCTTGATCAGTCCAATGTAGTGAGAGTTGCGCAGCATCGTGTAGAGGGCTCCGCGGAAGTAGTGGTTGCCGCATCGGCTGCGGATGTTGTTCTCGCGCAGCCAGTCCTGCAGACGTTGGACGCTGCCCAGGCGCAGGAACTCTTGGAAGATGGTGCGCACGGTCGCGGCGTCGGTCTCGCGGACGATCAGCTTTCTGTCTTGTGCGGCGTAGCCGAGCGGCACGGTTCCGCCCATCCACATGCCTTTCTTCTTCGACGCGGCGATCTTGTCGCGGATGCGCTCCCCGGTGACCTCCCGTTCAAACTGGGCAAACGATAGCAGCACGTTCAGGGTCAGTCGACCCATGGATGAAGTCGTGTTGAACTGCTGCGTGATGGAGACGAAGCTGACGCCAAACTTGTCGAACTGCTCGATGATCTTGGCGAAGTCGGCGAGAGAGCGCGTCAGGCGGTCGACCTTGTAAACGACAACGACGTTCACTTTACCGGCCTGGATGTCGGCCATGAGCTGCTTTAGTGCGGGCCGCTCGATGTTGCCACCGGAGAAGCCTCCGTCGTCGTAACGGGTAGGGATACGCTGCCAGCCCTCATGCTGCTGGCTTTTGATGTAGGCCTCACAGGCCTCGCGCTGGGCGTCGAGCGAGTTGAAGGCCTGCTCCAGCCCTTCCTCGGACGACTTGCGAGTGTAGATGGCGCAGCGAACCCGGTGGCTCATGCGGCTACCCTGCTTGCCCTGCGCTTCAAGCCAAAGAAGGCAGGCCCCGAACACTGGGAGCCGGTGATGATCTTGGCGATCTCGGTCAGGCTGCGGTAGGTTGAACCCTCATACTCGAAGCTGGATTCGAGCACGGTCACCTCGTGCAGCTTGCCGCGATACTCGCGGACGTAGCTGGTGCCGGTTTTCGGCCGCAGGGTGTTCAGATGTTTAGAGCCCCCAGCGTGCTCGGCCACCCACTCGTGCAGCCGGCTCGCGGTCGACGCTTTCAGTCCGCCGAAGACTTTCTCCTGGATGCGATAGGCGAGAATGGGGATCAGCGTTTCACGGCGCAAGGCATGGCTCGGCACCTGTCCAAACAGATCGTGCCAGAGCTGGCGCAACCCCTTGCGCCCCATGGTGGGCAACTCTGTCAGCAACTGGGCAACTGCCTGTTTCTTGCTGGGCTTTGGCTTCCTGATCGTGACCTGGTTCATGGACCTACCCCCTTCTGGGCATGTCCATTGCCGCTCTGTTTGGCCAAAGAGTCAAGCAATTTGTCCGGTATGCCGAGGTCTTGTTTAGCTGTTGTCCCGTGCGAAAGCGCCGAGATAGACCCCCGCGTCGGAACAGCGCCAGCCGTTCCTTTTCGGGACCGTTGAGCGCAGCGGGCATGATTGGCGCGGGAAAAACGGGCCACGCTGAGCTATCGCGGCGCAGACTTCAAGCGCGCCCGGGGGCGCTGACTGTTGGAACAGTCCCCGGATAGTTAAAGTGATGAGTGGACTGGAGGGCAAAAACTGTGGCGAACGTTGGCGGCGTGCCCGGAGTGAACGGAAACTGCCGCACCCCCAAATTAATTCCGCCAACGAACAGGTAGCCGCTGTGCCCACTCGAGGAGCTCGTCCACCATGCCGGAGCGCCCCAAACTCCACATTCAGTAGCCGATTGAGGATGCGCCGAGCACTCAGGAATCCTGAGCTCGCTAAACGCTGGCTGACCTTTCTGCGCAATCACCGCGAAGCCATTGCCGCGATGGACTTCTTCACCGTCCCAACCCTGACCTTCAACGTGCTCTACTGCTTCTTCGTCATCAGCCACGACCGGCGCCGCATCTTGCAATTCAACGTCACTCAGCATCCCACCAGCGCTTGGATCGCAAACCAGATCCGCGACGCCTTTCCCTACGAGTCGGTACCCAACTTCCTGCTTTTCGACCACGACCCCAAGTACGGATTCGAAGTTCCGGCCACCATCCGCGCGATGAAGATCACACCCCTGCAAACCTCCGTTGGATGTCCTTGGCAGAACGGCGTTGCCGAACGCTGGGTGGGCAGTTGCCGCCGGGACTTGCTGGACCATGTGATTGCTTTGAACGAGCGCCACCTGAAGCGACTTCTTTCCGAATATATCTCCTACTATCACGAGGATCGAACTCATCTCGGGCTGGGGAAAGGGACGCCCGCTGGCAGGACTCCAGTCTTGCCCCGCGGCAGCGTTATTGCATTGCCACGAGTTGGAGGCGTGCACCTGTCAGTCCTCGCTTTTTCAAAGCCCTCGCGCGGGATTGGACGGATCGGAATTCAAGCGGGGGCTATTGGTCACTTGCAACCCCCGCATGAGTGCGTACCGCTGTTATTGGCGCGTGAACATACCCACCGTAGCTTGCCCGCATATCCCAACTCTGGCTCCATTTCGTCTAGCTCCCCGTGCTTCTCGTCGAGCGGCATTCCACTGGCTTCGCAAATTCCGTTGAATGGATGTCTCTTTTTGCCGCCGCTCGGCCACGGTTCCGTTGGGCCGTAGCAAGTACGCTGATGCGCTTGGCCACGGCAACGGGCGCATGCCCTGTTGAAATGGCTTTCGCTATTGCCTCCCGAACGGTAGCGACAAGAGCTTGGTCATGGGCGTCAAGTTTCAGTGGCATACCTTTAAGATCGTATGCCGAAAACATGGCAGGCGGTAGCTCTCTCATCGCCGGACGGATCGGTGAGACGCCAGGATGCCGGAGCCGGGATTTCTACATGGTGTGTCCGCGTGGGGAGAGCGCCGGTCGCATAAGGCCCACTAATGTCAAGCGATTTTAAATATTCGGAAAGTCGGGAAACACGGGCCGGGGCAGGGGAAGCGGTTTCACTTCAAAACCCAAGAATTCAATCCCCGTGCGAAGGCCGAGAATACTTCCGAGGCACCCGTGGTTCCGGGGGCAGGGCCTAAGTCTGAAAGTTGCGCTGCAACGCCTGAAGTTCGGCAATGTCGCGCTCAATCATCGTCCTGGCGCATGAAATGCAGTAACGATCCCAACTTCTGCCGTTGCGAACATTCAGTCGTGTATCACCGGCTTGAATGCGATGCGCGGCGTTAGCCTGACAGTTGTGGGACTTCTTGGCCTGATCGATCTCGACCCGGAGGACAATGGATTTAATTCGCGGCATCGAATACCTCCCGAACCGCTCGCTCCACAATCGCGGAAAAATCCCTGTCGATCTGATCGAGCTGCGGCTGCGTGAAGTCGCTGCGTTCCCCTGCTGTACGCCCGACCGTTTTATTGACCTGCCGGTCGATGGCAGCTTTCAGGACAATGAGATTGGTTCTGCCGAGGCGGTTGCGGTCGAGGTTTTGGCCTTCGGGGTTGATACGGCGCGCCTGTAAAATGCGAGCGGCTTCGGTTTTCACCCGCATATCAAGGCCCGCGCGCTTCGCCTGACGTTGCCGGGCTTTCGTAATCGGAACGGGCTGCAGGCCCTCGAAAGCTTGCTTCACCTGGTCTGCGCTATAACCCTTTTCCTTAAGCGTTTTCAATGCTGCAAGCGCGTCGGGGTCTTCGGCAATGAGCGGAATTTCTTCAAGCCGAACATCGGTCTGGCTTCGCACGTCGACGCGCTCGCCAAGTCGAGGCGATGACGCGAGTGGATCGATTTGGCGTTCATCCCCGCTTGTGAAATCCAGTCCCTCCATTGGCAAGAGCTGGTCAAAATATTCGCGGTCTGCTTCGCTGTACTGCTGAAAATCTTCCCAACGGCTGGCGATGTTCGCACCGGCATGGAATACAACGACACCGTTGTTTAGGGGATGCCCCGGTGCATCCTGTTCAATCACGCGCATAATCCGTCCGACGAACTGCACAAAGGGGGAGAGGTTGCTGAAGATGCTGAACACGGCTGCAACGGCCAGAAAACGGTGATCGAAACCCTCTCCGAGCTTTCGGACCTGAACAATTACATCGAGCTGGTGGTTTTCCAACCTTTGCATGACGCGCTCATTGGCGGCGCTGTCCTCACGGGAATGAACATAGTCAGCGGTACGACCGCGCGAGCGATAAGCTTCAACGATCTGCCTGCAATGGTCAAAATTGAGAGCCGAGGCAATGATTTTCAGGCGGTTGTCGCCGCCGTTGGCGGTTCGAAGTTTGTCCAGCTCACGGATCGACGCATCAACGATGGTGTTCAGCGTCTCAGTGGAAGTGACAATGCTGCGCCGGAAGTCCGCGTCCTGCTCCCCGAGTTGCCGTACTTCATCGAGGCTAACTTCGATCTCCTGTCCGTCCGCACGCCGGACATAACGCAGCGTCCTGGGATTTAGCACGACAGCCTTGAGCCGTTTTATGTAGCCTTCCTGAATGGCTCTGGACCCAGGATAGGAATAGAGAATGCGGCCCGCCATAAGCTGGCCGTCCGCGCGCGTAGGCGTGGCACTGAAGTTGACGATTTTCGCTTGCGGAAATTTTGCCCTCAGAGCATCCCAGCTCGCGGCGACGTTGTGATGGCCTTCATCGAACTGGATGAGGTCGAAGAAATCATCGGGCAAGTCTTGAAGCCAACGGTTGCCGGTTCCCTGGAGCTGGTGGATGTTGGTAATCACAACATCGGCTTCCTCAAGGTCCGCCCTGTTCGTTGTCGTACCGCGAATCTCGACGGGTTCGGGATACGGCTGGCCGTCAAGGACACCGCATTTGATATAGAACATGTCCGGGCGAGAGGGATCAAAGTCCTTTCGAAGCTGTCCCGCAATCGGCACGCTCGGTGCAATCACGAGCGTCCGGGTGGCCTTAAACGCAAAGGGGGTTAGGGTTATGCAGCCTGACTTCCCGCACCCCACAGGCAACACAATTCCGATCTCTCGTTCTTGCCCGTCAGAATTGGCGGCGAAACTCGCAAGCTCGGCGTAGGCTTCACGCTGCGGAGTGCGGATGCGGTCATTAAGCTCAATATTCGGCTCGCGGGTCTGAAAAGGATTGTTCTGCATTGCTGACTTCGATGCCCTCTCAATTATAGAGATTTCCGCGCGTTAGATCATAAGAAAACGTTACATGTCATGCGGCAAGATTACGGTACAGGGTGGAGCGGCACACCTCGTCAAAGACGCCCAAGACGGATTCCACGGGTTCACCTTCGGCAAGCATCTTCCGGGCGTGTGCTATCTGCTGCGGCGTCAGTTTTGGCTTGCGCCCGAATTTCACGCCCCGGTGCTTCGCGGCCTGAATACCGGCGCGGGTGCGTTCGGTTATCAACTTGCGCTCAAGTTCCTCGTATTCTTGCGAGTTGTGCGCGGAAGTTGCAGAATTGGGCCCGCAACATCTCATTCTCCCGTGCCAAGAACCGGCCAACGACCGCCCAATTGTTAGCGATTTCTCTAGGGCGCCAAAGGCCAGTACAGGTCTGAGGCTGGAGTTGATGCAGAGAACGGCAACTTGTGACTGTCCGGTCTCCGCTTTACAGGCCGACGGCCTGCGAGCCGCTGCGCTTTGGCGAGCCATTTCCAATACAGGCGAAATCCGGCGCGGACCCTTCACGGTGGATAACAATCCCGCAGTAGGGGGAAACTGCAATGACGGTAGTCTCGGATCGTTTGCGAGCACCTCCGATCCTAATACGGGCAATTTGACTGCCTTCGGTGGCCGGGGGCAGCATTTCGTATTGACGAGCGGGTGCACCTACGACGATAGCCTGTTCTATCGCAAGTATGACAACCTCACCCGATTTAACGGGTATACAAATTTTCTTTGGGATTTCTGGTTCTACATCCCGACGCCACCAAAACCACGTCAGTACAAGCGCTGGAATTTGATGTGTCCAAGCGGTGCCGCTCAGCGATGGCGTGCATGAATTCCTTTTCGGAACACAGTGTAATTATGTAACTAACCACTGGCAATTCTGGCTTCCTCGAGGCGCCGTTCTAACCTGGGTGGATACGGGCATCTACCATGCCAGTTTTCGACGGGTACGTGGCATCACGCCACCTACTTTTTGCCACGGGTGACGACGTCGGGGTATCAGCAAATTCCGACGACCTTCACATCATCAACCGATGGCAACACCAGTTTGCGGTTTGGGACGCTTACTGTGGATGGGCAGACGACGTATCTGGGCGGAGTTGCTCCTTCTACCATCCCAAGCCCCGCTTGGACCGCTGTTCTTGGTGTGCAACACCAGTTGGACAGCGCCGCAGCCGGAATCGTGATCGACGAATACATTGACGAGTCGTCATTGCTTTCCTGGTAGGGCGGAGTGCGGCGTAGGATTCCCTACCACCTTGGATAATGCAAAGGCCGGCTCCCTTTCGCCTGGCCACCTGACTGGCCGCGCGGGCTGCGGAGAGAACTGCCGCCGTAACGGACCGAACGGTCAGAGCTCCCGCTTGCTCTTCGTGGTGCCGCGGCGTCCGCAGCGGGCTGCCTGTGTGGCTCTTTCTGCCACGCCGGAGCTGTTCGCCCGATAGCCGAGCTCCGCCAGTTTTTCGTCGAGGACCACACCAGCAAGCGATCGCCAAGAGAAAAGCGCAAATCGAGATTTGCGAGAGAAGTCTCTGACAACCAGTATGCCAAAATGGAAAATCCCGGTTTACACGGGCGACGCCGGGGAAATGGTGTAAACTCAGTAGCGTTTTGGGAGTCAAGAAGGAGATTTGGATGAGGTTCGCTTGCCTGCTCTCGCGCACCCTGCGTGTCGCATGCGTAGTAGCCGTGCTCTTGCTGACCTTTGGGATTGCACAGACCTCCAATACCCCCGCGCTGCGCGGGTTTGCCAGCTTCGATCCCCCGGGTTCGGTCAATACTTACGCGTACAGTATTAGTCCCTCAGGAACGGTCGTGGGAGCATACTTTGTGAGCTTCACCGTATATCACGGTTTCTTAAGAACTTCGAACGGCCAGATCACGGTACTGGATCCGCCGGGAGCGACTAAGAGCTTCGCCGAGAGTGTTAACGACCGAGGTCAAGTAGCCGGCTTTTATAAAGACTCGAGCTCTGTCGTTCACGGCTACCTGTTTAGTACCGACAAGACCTATACTACTATCGATCCGCCGGGATCGACGTTCACCCATGCCCTGAGCATTAATGCAGGCGGCGCCGTCACCGGGTTCTATTTCGACTCTAGTAACGGGCAGCACGGCTTTTTGCGCGGGGCCAACGGAGCCATTACCAGCTTCGATCCAGCGGATTCGGTGCAAACCATGCCGCAAAGCATCAATGCGGGCAGTGAGATCAGCGGCTATTATTTTGACGCCGGTGGCGCGACGCACGGGTTTGTGCGAAGCGCGAGTGGGATAATCAGCAGCTTTGACCCGGTAGGTTCGACTTTTACCTATGCTTACGGCATCAACCAGACCGGGAACATAGCCGGCTACTACGTTGATGGTAATTCGGTGACTCACGGGTTCCTGCGCTCGGCGGATGGCGCCATCATCGTCTTCGACCCATCGGGCTCAACCGGGACCTATGCCTTTGCAATTTCACCCTCCAGCAAGGTGACCGGCTATTACTCAGATGCTGCTGGGGTTTATCACGGATTTGAAAGATCGACTAACGGTGCGGTGGTCGGGTACGACGTTTTCGGGGCAAGTGGAACCTATCCTCAGGCGATTAACCCGGCGGGTGCTCTTGCTGGAGCATGGACTGATCAGTTCGGCACAGCTCATGGTTTTCTGGTTGCGAAGTAAGAGGGAGATTTGGCGGGGCTCAAGCAGCTCTGCCTCCTCAAAGCCTCTCTCACTTGCAACCCAGCGCCGCGTTTCAATGGTTCTGCTCACTACGAAGTCCGCCCGCCATTCACGGGACGGTGTGTTGGGGCCTGTGTCGGATTGGGTCTCGCAATTGTGACGCAAAGACAAGAGTCTGTCTATTGAACAGCGCCTTGATTACTCCACAGGGACACCAGGGCCGGATGGGGTTTCCCAGATGCAAATCCGAATTGCCTGGGCAGCGGGGTTCCGCGGAAAGTCGGTGTCCGGAAACATTCGATGACTGGGCGGCAGATATCCCAGTCGTCGCTCTTCACTGAATTAAGCCCTGTGCCTCATCAAACCTCGCGTGCTGCATCCGAGAAGTCGTTCGGGCTCGGGCAAAGTACTCGATTTGGGTTTCATCTGGGCCCGTCGGACAGAGCGTGTCCAGAATTGATTCAAGGGGCCGGAGTCTAGGCGCACGCTTGCCGTAGAAGAGCCTATTCTCCGGGTTGGATTCTTCGCAACCGGCCCGGTTACTGCCCCGTCCCGCTCAGAGTCACCTTCTGCGGCGACCCTCCACCGTTGTCAGCGATGCTGATCGAGGAACTACGCAGGCCTTTGGCCTGGGGAGCAAACCTGACCGAGATGGTGCACCTCGCTCCCCCCGCGATGCTCGTACCGCAGGTATTCGTCTGAGCAAAATCGCCGGGATTCTTGCCCCCGATGCCAATGTTGGTGAAGTTGAGCGACGTCGCTCCGACATTCGTCACGGTGACGCTCAAAGGCTGGCTAGTCATGCCCACTCTCGTAGGCGGAAATGTCAGGGACGGACTGGACAAACTGACGACCGTCCCCGTGCCGTAGATGCTGATGGTCTGCGGGCTCGGGTTGGCATTGTCGGTGACGGTTATTGCGGCCGTGCGAGTGCCCTTGGCGCTGGGCGTGAATCTGACGGAAATGGTGCAACTCGCACCTACGCCGACGCTGTTGCCACAGGTGTTGGTCTGAGTGAAGTCAGTGGCATTTGTCCCAGATATGGCAATGCTGGTGATCGTTAGGGTCCCGGTGCCGAGATTCGTAAGAATTACTATCTCCGGCTTGCTGGTGGTATAGACGACCTGTGTGACGAACGTGAGTTTAGTCGCCGAGAACGAGGCCACAGGCCCGACGCCGGTTCCCGTGAGGCTCACCACCTGCGGACTATTGTTTGCGCTGTCGGTGATCGTTAGAGCCCCCAACCTCGTGCCCGTCGTTGTTGGGGTGAACGTCACGCTGACTGAGCAACTCGCGGCCACCTTCAAAATGCCTCCTACCGGGCAATTGTTGGTCTCAGCGAAATTACCCGTCACGATGATCGCTGCAAGATTGACCGCGGCGGCTCCGGTGTTGGTGAGTGTGACCAACTGCGGTGAACTCGTGGTGCCCACATTTTGTGAGCCGAACGACACGGAATTGCTGGAAAGAGTCAGCGGCGTCTGAAGGAAAACAGACATCGCAAAGGAAGGCGGGGTACCGCTGGTATAGCCGACCGCGAAGTCGAGCCTGCCATCTTTGTTGAAGTCCCCCGTTGCGATGGCACTCGGAAAATGGTTTGCGGCAAATTCCAGTTCGCTTTGAAAAATACCATCGCCATTACCCAGCAAGACGGAAATATTGTTGGCACCACAATTCGCTACCGCTAGATCGAGCCTGCCGTCGCCATTGAAATCACCCGCTACGATTCCTTCTGTGCCACTCGCCGCACGATAATCAACCCGGCCCTTAAAGGTTCCGTTACCATTGCCCAAGAAAACGGAAACCGTTTGGGAATTCTGGTTTGAGACGGCGAGGTCAAGCTTGCCGTCGCCATTGAAATCCCCAGTCAAGATAAGGAAAGGGCTACTTGAAGCAGGATAATCGACATGAGATTGGAAAGAGCCGTCTCCGTTACCCAGCAGAATCGAGATGGTGTTGGCGGCGTAATTCGTTACTGCAAGATCCAAACGCCCATCACCATTGAAGTCCCCAACCGCTACTCCAAAGGGGCGATCACCCGCAGGGTATGACACCGCGGTCTGAAAAGTACCATCCCCATTGCCCAGCAGGATTTCGACGTTCCCCGGAGTGTTGTCGTCATCTGCCGCGATGTCTAAAAGGCCATCCCCGTTGAAGTCCCCGACAGCCAAGAACTTGGCATTGAAGCCTGGGTATTCTTGGAGTGTTTGAAAAGTGCCATCCCCGTTCCCCAGCTGCACGCCAACACCAACACTCTCGCAGGCAATCGCGAGATCAGCCTTGCCATCGTTATTGAAGTCGGCGGCGACCACCGTGTAAGCCCCTTGACAGCTAGGAGAGTCAATCTTCGTTTGGAAGGTGCCGCCGCCCTTGCCCAGCAAAACCGATACCGTGCCCGAGCTAGAGTTCCCAGTGACAATGTCCAGATTGCCGTCCCGGTTGAAGTCAGCGGTTGCAACCCCGAGAGGCGTCTCGCCTGTGGCGTAGTCTGCTTTCCCGAGCGAAATGGACGAAGTAGCTGCTGTAATCTGAAAAAAGATTGCGGGCGTTTGTTCCGCTTTATTCGGACTGGTCACACTGACACTAGCAGTGCTCACAGCGGCTACATCCGAAGAGGAAACCGAAGAGGTCAGTTGTGAGCTACTCACGAACGTGGTCGTCCTCGGGCTTCCGTTCCAGTTGACTACTGATCCTGAGACGAATCCGGTACCATTTACCGTAAGCATGAACCCGGCACTGCCGGGAGCTACGGTCGTGGGGATGAGCGGTTGAGTGACGAAAGGTACTGGGTTGGTCTGGCCGAGCAGGGTGGTGCCCAGCAGCAACACCGCAGGAGGATCGCGAGCACGTAGCGGTTGGTCCTCATGGTTACTCCAATTCTGAGGGGTGACCTCACCTGGCAGTGATTGTACCGTCTCGCAGACCGTCACCGCCCGCGGTGAACCGCTGTCGTTGTCACTAATCGGGAATTCCATTTCGTCCCGACAGTCAGCAATTGTGCGCTCCTCGGCCTCGGGAAACAAGTTATTTCTCTCCCTTCTTGCAAACCGCGGCTCCGAGCGCGGGCAAGTCTTCGTCGACAGGCCATGGAGTCGGGCTGATAACGGCGCTTGAGCCGCTACACCTGTCGCTCACTCAGTTGCAGTAGACGGGCGGCCGCCGAGTAAGCTCAGCCGCCCGCCTGCTGCATTCGCAATCACCTGCACGCGTTGGAACTCTCTCTGACTCATCGTCATCATCCTTAGAGGGTGACAGAATCTGTTTCCGTTGAGGGGTGACATTATCTTGGAGCATCTACAGGGACTACACCTAACGTTGCGCGCCCTCGCGTTGGGTGCTACGATTCGGCTACTTCCCTTGAGCCCTTCGCGTTGCCCTCGGGCTGCGGGATGGCCCGTCCCAAATCACAGGCCCGGAGACGCCGCTCATGACCCACGCACGATTCTCTTCCGCTCTTGTAGCGGCTACCCTGCTGCTGATAAGCGCATGCCACGCCGCTACGCCGCAGCCGGGCTATCCCGTGCCGCACATTGCTGCTCCGACCGTCCCGGCAGCAATTGCGCCGGGTGGGCCTGGGTTCACGCTTAAGGTCTATGGCGCGATCTTTATCAACAGGTCGGTGGTGAACTGGAACAAGCAGGCGCGGACCACGACGTTTGTCTCGGGTCACGAGCTTGACGCGCAGATTCTGGCGTCCGACATCGCGACCAATACAGCCGGGCTGATCACCGTGACCACCACCAGTCCCGGCGGGCCAATCGCCAGCTCGACCTTCGCACAGGTGGAAGTGCACGCCCCCACCACCACGGTGACGTTTGGCAGCCCCAAGGGGTTTGGGGGAGGCAGCCCGCCGCTGATGGTTGCGGACATGAACGGGGATGGATATCTGGATTTTGTGGCGCTGGGGCCTACGGCAGTCGAGAGCTTTCTGAATGATGGGACCGGCATCTTCAGCGCGGGTCCGAATGCGACTCGCAACTTCAACGTTAATGGCAACGCGGCGTTGGGAGATTTCAACGGGGACGGGGTCGCGGACATTGTGTTCACGAATGCAAACTTCATCAATCAAAATGCGCGCATGCAGGTAAACCTGAACAACGGAGATGCGACCTTTCGCACGGGTTCTCTGTTTTCCCATTTTGACAATGGCAATGTTCCTACAGATTTTCTGGTAGGCGACTTCAACGGAGACGGCACTTTGGATGTGGTAATTCAGTTTGGAGGAGGACCGCTGCACCTCTGGTTGGGCAACGGGGACGGAACGTTCTCCCAGGGACAACTGATCAAGGTCGGCGGAGTAGGTGCCTTTGCGGTGGTTGCAGGGGATTTTAATGGCGATGGCAAGTTGGATTTGGCGGCGATCGTGGTTGGTATTTCAGGGCCCTACCAAGCCCGCATTCTGCTCGGGAACGGCGACGGCACGTTCCAGTCGCCGCGTACCGTGCTTTCCGATATCACGGGCGTCGGCCATCCGCCTCTGGTGGTGACTGACTTAAACGGGGACGGGATAGCAGATTTGCTGTACATCGGTAGCACACTTGGCGTGCTGTTGGGGCGAGGCGACGGCACATTTAAGGACCTCGGACTTCTCTCAGATTTTGTCGACGGGGTGGCAGTGGGTGATCTTAATGGAGACGGCAAAGTGGACTTGCTGATTTGGAGTGGTGGTCTAAGCACGGAATTGCGTTTTGGAAACGGAGATGGGACTTTTGGGCCCGACCAACTCTATTCCTGGTCCCTCAACAATGGCATGATGCCCACCAGCGACTTCAATAACGACGGGCTGTTGGACTTTACGGATGGCAGTGCCTACCTCCAACAGTAATGTTCGAGAAGAAAGCAAAGTGTCATGGGTAGACATGAACGAATTCCGACGATAGAGGTGATCCTCATGGCTTCAGTTCGAAGGACTAACTTCAAATGTTTCCTGCCTTGGCTGCGTCCGCAAATTCCCTGAATTAAATGGTTTATGTTGTTGATCTGGTGTGTCGAGGACCGGGGCAATCAGGCTCAACTCTGACACTGTCAGATCCGGAAAGCTGGCATGTGTGATGCCGATCAAGCAGCTCGATCGTTGCGGTGGTGTAGTCCTCCCTGTGTCGGGCGGGTGTCGAAGTCATTGATTTTGCAAGTGTGAGAGGCCTTGACGAGGCACAGGTGAAACTGAGGTTCGAAGAGTCCAAAACTGGTAGGATTCAAAAAGCGTGGCGGTTCAACAGGAAGGAAAGCCGATGTCTTTAATGTTCTCGTTGGGGCGGATCAGTTTGCAGCGGATCGCGATGGCGATGCTTTTGCTAGCCGCGACTGCCACCCTCGCTTTCGGCGCAGGGGAACGGGTGCTGCACAACTTTATTGGGCCAAGGAGCGGAGACGTGGCCATCGGCAACGAGGTGTTCGATGCCGCTGGGGATGTTTATGGTATGACGCTGACGGGCGGCACCTCCGGCTTTGGCACGGTCTATCAGTTGAGTCCGCAAGCCAATGGATCGTGGAAGGAGACCGTGATCCACAATTTTGCCGGCGGATCCGACGGCAGCTTCTATCTCGGCGAATATTCGGGGCTCAGCCTGTATTCATTTTCGCGACTTCGCATCGACTCCGCTGGCACTCTCTACGGCGTCACCCCCACAGGTGGAGCTTACGGTCTAGGCGTATTGTTCAAACTCCAAAAAGACTCCATCGGCAACTGGACAGAGACCATCCTGTATGCCTTCGGAAACACTGGCGATGGCGTGTATCCCGGGAGTTTTGCTTTCGACCGCTCCGGCAACGTTCTGGGGGTCACTAACAAAGGAGGGACCAACAATGTCGGGGTCATTTATCAGCTGACCCCTGCCGCTCAGGGTAGCTGGACGGAAAGCATTCTCTATACCTTCACTAGCGCCCTGGATGGGGCCTATCCTACCGGCTTGACAATGGACTCCGCGGGCAACCTGTTTGGAGTGGCCAGCCAAGGCGGCTTCGACGGGTGCGTAGGGCAAGATCTTAACCTCGTTGGCTGCGGAACAGTCTTCGAATTGACCCCTGGCTCCGCGGCCTCGTGGTCGTTTACGACGGTTCATCTCCTTACCGTCCCCGAGGGAAACTGTCCTCTCGGCGACCCAGTAGTCGACAGCGCGGGCAACGTGTATGGAAGTACTTATTATCTCAATGGCTATGGCAACGGAATCGTCTTTGAAGTGAGCCCCGGTGCCAACGGGGCCTGGACTTTCTCCACCGTGTATGCGTTCGCCGGAGGGCCGGATGGCGGAAATTTATACACGTCTCTCGTTTTGGGCAAAGACGGCCATTTTTACGGAACCTCCTCGCGCGGAGGATTGTACCAAAATGGAGAAATTTTCGACCTGATTCCAAGCAAGGGGCTGGCATGGAAGAAATCAGCGCTCTTTAGCTTCAACTACAGTGACGGCCAGGGGGCGGGTCCGAACCAGCCGGTGTTGGATGGAGCCGGCGATCTTTACGTGTCTACCGGCGCGGGCGCCAGTTCCGTGTTGAAGTTGACTCCGAGTTCGTCCGGGGCCTGGAGCAGTCAGCGTCTGTATTCATTTCGCCTGGGGGACGAGGGATACACCACCATTGGCACCCTCATCGGCGATTCTGCCGGCAATCTCTTCGGCACGACGCAGTCTGGTGGTTTAAAGCACTCAGGTGCGGTCTTTGAGCTGAGTCCTCTGCCAGGCGGAGGGTGGGTGAGTAGGACGATTTACAGCTTTGCGGGAGGAACCGACGGCGAATTTCCCTCAAGTGGTATGAAGTTTGACGCTTCGGGTAACCTGTATGGAACCACTCGATACGGGGGTACCGTCGGCTGCACCAAGCGCTGTGGCACAGTTTTTGAGTTGTCGCCCGGGGCACATGGCGCTTGGATCGAAAAGGTGCTTTACCGCTTTACCGGCGGGGCCGACGGGGATGGACCTTCTTCAAGTTTGGTCATGGACTCAGCGGGTAGTCTTTACGGAGCTACCACTGCAGGGGGAAACCTCTCCTATTGCTGGTACGTTCCGAATGAAGCCGGCTGCGGAGTGATCTATAAGCTGACGCCGGACTCTGGCCACTGGCATGAGACAGTGCTATACGCATTCCACGGCGTGGATGGAGCGTTTCCGGCGCAAGACCTGGCTTTGGACCAGGCCGGAAATCTTTACGGTGCAGCCGCACACGGGGTCTCTGGGCTTCCGGGCTACGGTCTGGTCTTCGAGTTATCGCCGAGCGCATCCGGGCCTTGGCACGAAACCATCCTGTACTCTTTCTCGGCTTCGGCGGAGCGCTTGATGCCGAACGGGCTGTTCCTGGCGGCCAATGGCACCCTGTACGGGACCGCCTCGAACTATAGACATGGGGGAGTGGTTTTTACTCTTACCCCCGGCTCGGGGAGCACCTGGAACTACCAGCTCCTGTACGGAAACAGCAAGTTCATGCCGGTTTCGCCCGTGGTGGAAGACAGCTCTGGCAACCTTTACGGATCGACCACAACCACGGTCTACGAGCTGATCCCTACGGGACAGAGTTGGACGCAGTCTACCCTGCACACCTTTCCCGGCTTTGCCAACGACGTGTCCACCCCTCTGGGTCTAACCCTGGATCCCGCGGGGCACCTCTACGGAGTGGCTCAGGACGGGGGAGCTCTGTATATCGGCGGGGGAGTATTTCAGATCGATACCACGCCCTAGCCGACATGCGGCCGAGGGCATTCGAACAAGCAGAATGGCCAAAGCGTTGTTTGGAGAATTGAGATGAATCTGCAATTGCTACGCGTGGTAAGAACCATTTCCGCAGCGCTGGTGCTCTTCGTATTCGGAGCGGCGCTTGGCTATTCATCGAGCTCAGCCTATACGAACCAGGTATTGTTCAACTTCAACAATGCTCCCAACGGGTCGTATCCCCTGTCAGGTGTGGTCGCTGACTCCGCAGGCAACTTGTATGGCGTGGCTACAGGAACCGCCTTCCCCGGGCAAGGGTGGGGCACCGCCAGCGGCGTGGTCTATAAGTTAGCGCCGGGAGGAGCGGGCAAATGGACCGAGTCGGTCATCTACCAATTCACCGGAGACCCGGCTACCGGCCCGGATGGGGCGGAGCCTGTCGGACGATTGGTAATGGATGCTACCGGCTCTCTCTACGGCACCACCGAGTTCGGCGGCGTCTATGGCTGTGGAACCGTCTTCCAACTGGCGCCGTCGGGGCAGACCTGGAAAGAAACGGTGCTGCACAGTTTTGTCTGCTACCCCAACGACGGCGCGCGTCCGGTGGCGGGTCTGTTGCTGGATCAGCAAGGAAACTTATACGGCGCCACAACCAGAGGCGGTACTGGGATGTGTGGTGATTTCAATCCCTTTATCATTTTTGGATGCGGTGTCGTATTTGAGATTTCTCCAGGCGCGAACCAGGCTTGGATCGAAAAAGTGCTTTACAACTTTGATGGTATTACCGCCTGGGACTCGGCCTCGAACCTGCTATTAGATCGTTCGGGCAACCTTTATGGGGCCGCCGAATTTGGAGGAATGGGAGTCTGCTACAACGGCATCTATGGCGGATGCGGGGCGATCTTTGAGTTGCAGCCCGCCGGAAATGGACTTTGGACAGAGACCACCCTCTACCAGTTTTCCGGTGGCAGCGACACGGGAGTCCCATCGGGCCAGATTGCGATGGATACGGCCGGCAACCTATTCGGGAGCGGTCTAGGGGGCTCTGGGGGAATTGATTCCATCTTTGAACTGTCCCCGGGCACAGGCGGCTCTTGGACCGAACGCATCCTCTTTACCGGATTCGTAAGCTGCAGTGGTGTAACTCTGGATTCGAGCGGCAATCTATTTGGTACCGCCTACGACTCCTCCAGTTACTTTATTTTCGAGATTTCCCCGCTGCCTGGCGGTGGCTGGAGCAACCAAAAGATCTATAACTTCGCTGGCGGACTCGACGGCCTTAACTCGGTCGCTCAGGTTTTCGCGGATGCCGGCGGCAACCTTTTCACCCCCTCGCTTTGCTCGGGTACCACTTGTCTAGGGTCTGTGCTGGAACTCACTCCGGGTGCCGCTGGCAGGTACACGTCGACCGTGATTTACGATTTTCCTTACTCGGTGGATGGCGGCAAGCCCATGGCTAGTTTGTTGCCCGATGGCTCTGGGAACTATTACGGCAACACCCAATACGGCGGAATCTATGGAAACGGGACTATTTTTGAGCTGACCCCGTCCGGGAATGGCAAATTTGCAAAAACTATTCTGTACAGCTTCACCGGCACCGCCGGAGACGGCGCGCTCCCCGTCGGCAACCTCACCCTGGATGCCCAGGGAAATCTTTATGGGGCCACACTCAGAGGCGGAACCTTTTTGATCGGCACTGTGTTCAAGCTTACTCCCAGCAAGGCGGGCATCTGGACGGAGACCGTGTTGCATAGCTTCGCTGGGACAACCCAGGGCGATGGTCAGTATCCGAACGGCGGCATGGTGTTTGACAAGAGTGGCAATCTCAATGGTTCGACTCTGCAGGGAGGGGGTACGGGCTTTGGGCCGGGGTGCGGCACCGTGTTCCAGTTGCAGCCGGATGGCAAGGGAGGGTTCACCGAGAAAGTCATTTACGCATTTCTTGGAACAACCCACACTGCCGTTGGACCCAACTCGGGACTCGCAATCGATGCCCAAGGCAACCTGTACGGCACTACCCTCACTTCATCGAGCTACCCGTACGATGCCTACGTCTTTCGCCTCAACCAATCCGGCGGCGCGTGGGTGGAAACCCTTCTCTTTGACCTCGGTTATTCTGGTGGCAGCCCGGGCTCCCCCATCCTGGACAGCCTCGGCAACCTCTACAATACGACCGTGGGAGGCGGCAGTTACGCCAGAGGCTCAGCCTATAAGCTCACGCCTACCTCGACCGGCTATTGGACGCAAACCGTCTTGCACAACTTTACCTTGGTGAACGGCGACGGCGGCTATCCGCTGGGAGGCATGGTTTTCGACTCGGCAGGCAATCTCTACGGGACAACGTACTCTGGTGGCACCAACTCCGGCGGCTGCGGAGGTTATGGGTGTGGCACAATCTTTAGGCTTAAACCGACCGCCAAGGGTCAGTGGTCCGAACGAATCCTACATCGCTTTAACAGCCCCACCACCGATGGGTCCGAACCCTACGGGGGCGTCGTGTTGGATTCGGCTGGAGACATTTTCGGCACCACGACCTACGGTGGCAGCGGCGGTCAGGGGACTTTGTTCGAGGTGAAACCATAGGCGGAGACGCGTTCGCTCCCCGTTGCCCAGCAGCACGCTCACTGAGGTGCCTCGAATGTTCGCGATCACAGGTCGGCCTTGCAGTCCCCATTGAAGTTCCCCACCGCCACCGAGCAGCGGAGATACTCCTGTCCCATAGTCCACTTGCGTCTGAAACAGGACTCTTCAGTCCACTACCGTCGTACCTTCTGGATGATCGGCGCTGAGGCGTTTGCCCCGAAGTTGCTATCGCCGGAATATCTGGCGATTACCTGATACGAGCCCGGGGTGCGCAGGGTTGTGGTGGAGAGAGTAGCCACGCCATTGTGGAGAGTCGCTACCCCTAGCACCTTCCCGGCAGCGAAGAAGCTCACCGTGCCCGATGGCGTGCGTGTACCGGGACCTCCCACCGTCGGGGTGATGGTGGGGCCATACTCTGAACCAGTTTCCTGGCCTCCGAAGAAATACATCGGTGAGGATACGCTCGAAGCACTGATGAACAGGTTCAGCCTACCGATTAGCGTACCGGCTCTTTAATCCAAACCATCAACGCGGAAACGACATGTGCGGGAGGTGCCGCAAGCGGCCATAGCCTTCATGGGGCGAACCACGTAGCCTCTTGAGGAGACCTTCTTGATCCGAGCCGCGCTGTTCTTCGCATTTTGTCCGTCATAAGCTACAATTCAGACGATTCCAATGATGACCAGAATTTCACCTACGACCCGTTCGGCAACATCACCAAAACCGTTCCGGGCGGAAGCACAGGAGGGTCGTTTCAGCCGACCTATTCCACCTCGACCAACCGCTACACCGCGCTCCCCGGCTTCACTCCGTCCTACGACTGTAACGGCAACCAGTTGAACGACAGCTATCACACCTATACGTGGGTTGCTGAAAATAGCGCGCTGAGCATGGATGGGACGGGGGTGGGGCTCACCTACGACGCTCT
>JBBQVN010000056.1:0-20986 GCA_038211475.1 Terriglobales bacterium
CATACCTGCTCGAAGGACCGAAGAGGAAGACCGCCGCTGTCAACCCGATTCCCACCGCCGCGAATACGTAAAAGGCGGTGCTGACCCACTTGCGGATCAAGCCCATTGAGTTGAAGAAAAGCAGAGCCGGAATCGGCATCAAATAATCAATGGCGGACCGTATGCGCCAGTAAATCACCGAATCCTGCAGATTAAATTTGACCAGATCCGATTGCACCCACAAGCGCACGCCATACAAAGCCGCAAACACCGCGAAATAAGTCAACAGGGGATCGCGCTTCCCCCGCACCACCGCAAAGGCGGCCGCCAGCACTCCCACCGTTGTGATTGCCGCACCCGCAAACAGATACGGGGTCTCAAGACGAAACATCCTCAGAACGTCGGCCGCATCGATTTCAGGAGCGATTGCGAGCATGGGGGTGATCTTCCGAGCAGGAACCTAGCCAATTCTGTGGAGAGTATACAGCGACCGTTGCGAGGCGCATCGGCAGCGGCGATATTTCGTCCGGACCGTCCTAGTGTCGAACCAAGCCGCGTGGGCCTTCCGGCGGGACTGTCAGCGCCATTTGATCGGTCGGAGTTGGGCAGCGACCGAAGTAGCCAGCGTTTCGGCGAAATCGCAGGGCAGGGCGTTCCCGATCATCTGGCAGGCATATTCCATGTATGGGGTGTCGAATATATAGTCGTCGGGGAAGGTTTGGATCCTTGCCGCCTCGCGCACCGATATGGTCCTCAGCTCCGTTGGGTGTCCAAAGCGCCCTTTGCTGAATGTCGTACAACCGCCGGTTATCGTCACGGGTAACTGATCCCACGACATGCGCCCGTATACGCTGGTGTACCCCTTGTCGATCGCCTTGTGGCAGTCGGGACGGAGAAACTTGGGAAGTTCGGCGCGGCTGGCTCCGGGTCGGGTCTTCCGGAGTCGGGCGATGTTTAGCGGCGAGAGCCGCCTAACGACATGCCAATCGAAGTCAAGGGGCCCGCCAGCCTTTTGGGCGTCTTCGAGCAGGATAGGGGCACCCATGCCGAAAATCGCGTCCCGCAGGGTTTTCCACTTGACGAGGCCGTTCTGTCCCGTTCGATGATGAGTAGGTTTCGGTAGGGAGAGACGAAAGCCATGCCCAGCCATGAGTACGAGGCGACGCCTATTTTGGGGAACGCCGTAATTGGCAACTTGTAGGACATCCCAGGTGTATTGGTAGTCCAGTTCGGTGAGCGTCTTGAGAAAGCGCTTGAAGAGACGCTTCCCCCGATCCGCCAAGCCGGGCACGTTTTCGATCATCACCGCTCGCGGTCGAAGCTCCCTTACGAGGCGGGCCATTTCGAGGATAAGATCGTTTCGGGGATCGCGTTTCGACGAAGTGTTCGTAAGGGTTGAAAATCCCTGACAAGGCGGACAGCCCGCGAGCAAGTCTACCCTGCCGCCGGAGATTTCGCTCAAATGTCTGCCGCGCACCGTTCGGATGTCTTGCTTGATTGTTCGAACTTCCGGGTGATTAGTCTTATAGGTGGCGAAGGCGTGGTTCTCGATCTCAACAGCCGTGGCCACGCGGAATCCAGCGCGCTTCAGGCCCACAGTCAGGCCTCCTGCCCCGGAGAAAACGTCAATCGCAACGAGCGGCGTGGATGGCGCCTTACTTAGCACTAGATTCCCTTCTTAGCCTTTCCGCCTCGTCTAGGAAAGACTTATGCATTTGTCGAGTGTTGAACAGGAAAACTCCCCACGTGATATGCACAAGCTTCTCATCCTTCTTCATGCCGTTGAAAGCTCGGCTGTGCGTGCCGTCGAGCTTCGTGCCATCGCAAACCAGCGTGATCTTGAAATCCGGGAAAAATCTTTTGAAATTCTCTTGGCCGGGCGCATTGAGGAACTCGTCCATCAAGTCGCAATACTTGACTATGCGATCCATTTCCCCGTCGCTGAGCATGTGTTGCGGCTTCTTGATCTCGATGAGTTGGACGGCTGAGGCCTGATTGCTCATCACGAAGTCGGCACGCTTTTTGGGGTCGCTTGAGTCATCCAGAATCAAGGTCTCGCCGGTTACCTTGTAGCAAAACTTGATGAACTCCTTCCGCAACGTCGAAAACGATTGATTTGCGGTAATCGGGGACCATTGTGGGTCGATGAGCCAAGGCGAAGTCTCGATAAGCGTTTGAAGCGCGGACTCGAGCGTTGCGGGGTCGTCCTTGAGGGCTTCCAGACGCTCGATGACGCGTATACGATCTTCGGCGATGCGCCCGAAAGAAGCGAGCTCCGCGATCCGCGCGGTCTTGAGGATGTCCGTAACGACTTGTAGGGGAGTGTTAGCGGAATCGGCGGCGGCACGCAGTTTCTCGTCCAAGGTAATGACCGGAGCGAGCATGAGAGTGAGCTGGACAAAATTCTCTACGCGATCCGTGTCGTCGATCTCATCGGGCCGAATAGTTTGGCCGATCATTTTGGCTACGCTTACGGCCTTATCGCGCAAGGCCCGCTGATCTTCGCGAGGGAATGCCTCTTGAACCCGCTCGTCTAGTTTGGCAATCTCCTTGAAACGATCCCAGGTTTTCTTTTTCATGGGGTCGCGCGAGCGGGTGCCGATTTTGCGGACGATGTCTTGGCCCCACTTCTCGAACTCATGGCCGAGCTCGTGGGACCAAAGTATGTCGCGGCGGTCCGTCTGGATTAGGTCTTCCTTCTCGTCCAGCCAATCGGCATTAAGCTCGCCGACGAGGTAGGATCGGACATCGTGCTCCCCTGTAAATCCGGCCTTTCGGTTGAAAACGCTGGTTTGAGCGGCTATTTTCCCCCGACAGTAGATCCGTATACCGGCCATTAGGTCGTCTTTGTAGGGCTCTTTCGCGTAGGCTACCCATCCCCAGATCGGGTAGTTCTTTCCCTCATAAACGAAGCCCGCCACTATGCCATCTATCGGTGCGCCCGCCTCGTCCCTCGCCCCCCTTTGGATTTCCCCGTTTGAATCGGGTGCGATAAAGATTTTGGTGTTCTCCATCGTGTTTATGGCAAACGCGCCCACAACGGTTTTGTAGGCGGAATCGATGGGAGTTTTTCCTGCGTCGATCAGCTCGATTTTCCAGTCCGGGGATTTCACCCCGAACCGTTGCGCGAGTTGCCTGGAAAATTCGTCGATAGTCGGAACTCGCCGGTACGCGAAAGTCCGCAATGTAATGGTGGTTCCAGTAGATTTGGCTACGGTTCCATCAAGTTTACCTACGGTCGGCTGGTAATCGAATTCCTCGTCCTTGAGAATGACGTCGCGATCCATGATTAGGTGCGCCCGAAGATACCCGTGCGCGGTCTTCCCGGCTTCATCCTTGCCTGATGATAATTTGCCCCCAGCCGTCAGAAGTTCGATCGTTCGACAGATGCCTAAAGGGGCCAATTTCCCGACACCCTTGTTGCCCATCACCTTGCGGCGAAATTTTTGGGACGTGTCGCCGCGTTCGTCCTTGCGCCGCTCGGCTCCAACGCGCAAGTAAAAGCGGTTCACCTCGTCGGGCGTCATGCCACTACCGTCATCGCCCACGACGATTTCGTATCCCCTGTCCTTAACTTCCCCCTGTATTCGCTTGGCGAGATACTCGCCCATGGGTGCAGTGATGGTGACGTTCTTGGCGTCAGCGTCGTAGCTGTTGGCAACGAGTTCGGCAATGACTGCGGAAACGCGGTCATACAGCTTAACGCCGAGTTTATCGACGGTCAGCCGCGATATTTTCATCACGTATTTCGGGATGTCGGCTTGGCTCTTGGCGACGGCAGTCATCTCAATCCATGGCGATCTGGGCAGTCAGGAGGCCCGCTCGCCCAGCCTAGTTTATAAAGGCAATCCTAACACTTGGGCTGCCTTAACGCGGGTGCCCATCCATTGACCTCTGTAGCGTGTCGAAACTCGATCAACCCTCGGGCGAATGAGTGGGGTCTCCTGCTGCCGGCCTGACCGAACTTCTCCCGCGGATGTCTACGTCCACCAGCGCTCACCCTTGGACATTCGCGATCAAAGGGCTGAAGACGCAAAACCTCCGCGACCTATGCGCGAAGCGGAATGGAACCTAACATCGACGCGGGACTTGTGTCCTGCGGAACCTCTATATAATTGCAAATTCGCATGGCCCTCACCGCCGGCACCAAACTCGGTCCCTACGAAATCGTTGCGCCGCTGGGTTCTGGCGGAATGGGCGAAGTCTACCGCGCTCGCGACACCCGTTTGGGACGCGATGTCGCCATCAAAGTTCTGCTGGAGTCGCTTACCGCCGACTCCGACCGGCTCCACCGTTTCGAGCAGGAAGCCCGCACCATTGCAGCTCTGAACCACCCCAACATTCTCGGCATCCACGACATCGGAACCCATGCCGGCGCGCCCTTTCTGGTCAGCGAGCTTTTGGACGGAACCACGCTGCGGGAAAAACTTGACGCGGGGCCGCTGCCGGTACGGCGCACCATCGAGTACGCGCTCGGCATCGCCCAGGGACTGGCGGCGGCTCACGAGAAGGCGGTCATCCATCGCGACCTGAAACCGGAGAATATTTTCATCACCCGCGATGGCCGAGTCAAAATCCTCGACTTCGGCCTGGCGAAGCTGGCGCTTCCCAAGGCAAGCAACGAAACCCAATTGACTTTGGCCAGCGGAGCCACCTCGCCTGGAATGGTGATGGGCACGGTCGGCTACATGTCGCCCGAACAGGTGCGCGGCGAGGCCACCGATGCTCGCTCCGATATTTTTAGTTTTGGCGCAGTGCTCTACGAAATGCTCACTGGCAAGCGGGCCTTCAAACGCAACACTTCCGCAGAAACCATGACCGCCATTTTGCGCGAAGAGCCTCCCGAACTAAGCGAAACCGGCTGGCAAGGTCCGCTGGGACTGCAACGCATTCTCGGTCGCTGCCTGGAGAAAAATGTCGAGCGCCGATTCCAATCGGCGAGCGATCTGGGGTTCGCCATTGACTCGCTGAGCGGAACCTCTTCCACCAAAAATCTCGCCCAGCCCAAGGCAGTGCGCGCCTGGTGGCCTTGGGCGGCGGCGGCCATCGCTGTTTGTTTCCTGGCTGCAGCAATGTGGCTGGTGGGGAGAAAGTCCGCCACTAAAACGCAACCGAAGTACACTCGCCTGACCTATCAACAGGGCTATCCCTCGACTGCGCGCTTTGCTAACGACGGGCAAACCATCTTCTACAGTGCTCAATGGAACAACGATCCCATCCAGGTTTACTCCGTCCGCACGGAATTCCCGCAATCGGTGAAAGTGGATTTGCCGACCGCGGCACTCCTGGCGCTTTCCTCCAGTGGCGATGTGGAGCTTGCCGTCGATCCGGTGTTTGAGTCAAATTTCCTGAGTGGAACCATGGCGCAGACCCAAATGGCTGGGGGTACGCCGCGCGTGCAGCAGAAGGACGTGATTGCTGCGGACTATAGTCCAGATGGGAAGTCACTGGCGGTGATACGCAAGGCCAACCGCCAGGTCCAGGTGGAGTATCCGGTAGGAAAAGTGCTCTACACCACCGCCGGTTACGCAGACTACCTCCGCGTGTCGCCCAGCGGCAAAGAAGTCGCCTTTCTGGAACATCCGTTGTATGGCGACGACCGGGGCTGGGTGGCCTTAGTGGATGCTGCCGGAAACCATAAGCAACTAACCAAGGAATTTGCCAGTGCCCAGGGGCTGGCTTGGTCGCGCACCGGTACGGAAATATGGTTTACCGCCGCCCAGGAATCCGCCGATCAACTTCTTTATGGAGTCAGCCTGGGGGGCAAACTCCGGGAAATCCTGTCGGCACCGCGTCGAATGCGCCTTCTGGACATCGCGGCGGACGGGCGCGTCCTGCTCTCCAGCGAGGAGCATCGCGCTGAAATCACCGGGATCGATCCAGCCACCGGCAAAGAACGTCGCGGTCTGGAATGGTTCAATGGGTCCACCAGCCCAGACATTTTGCCAAACGGCCAGGCCATCGTCTTCCTGGAATACGGCGGACCCGCCGGTGCATTATATCTAGTGGGATACCGGAAACTCGATGGCTCTGCGCCGGTGGCGTTGGGCCCGGGTGCTGTCCCAAAATTTTCGCCCGATGGCACAATGACCGCGGCGCAACTGCTAACCCGGCCGCCACAGGTGGCGCTGAACCCAGTCGGAACCGGTGACAGCCGCCGTCTGCCTTTGAGCGACCTCGTGAGTCTGGGCAACTTGGTGTCATGGTTTCCAGATGGCAAGCATTTGCTGATCGACGGAGCGCCCCAAGGGCAGCCGCTCCGCACCTATGAGCTCGACATCGATGGTGGGCCACCCCGACCCATCGGTCCGGCAGATTTCACCGGAACGTCTGTAGCCAACGATGGCAAGTGGATTGCCGGCCGAAATGGATCTGCGGAAATGGCGGTTTTCAATCTTGAGACCCAGAAGATGCAAACCGTCCCCGGGATCGGCCCCGGGGAAGTCCTGCAACGATGGACGCTGGATGGAGAAGCTCTGCTAGTCACCTCAGCCACACCTTCGGAGGCAATTCTTTACCGTGTGGAAGTCGCGACCGGAAAGCGCGTCCCTCTCAAGACGGTGGTGCTCAGCGATAAGGCCGGTTCCGTATCCAACCTCAGGCTAGCCTATGCCGAGGCAAGCAAAACCTATGTCTACAGCGCCACGAGGGTTCTGGGAACTCTGTCGGTGGTCGAGGGATTGGAGTAGTTAGGGTTGGAGTAAAAGAGCCGCGCGCACTGCCAAGGCTCATGTTTCGCGAACATATATAATCGCTCCGCAAATGACTCTCACCGCTGGCACAAAACTCGGTCCCTATGAAATCCAGGCGCCGCTGGGCGCTGGCGGAATGGGCGAAGTGTACCGCGCCCGCGACACCCGCCTGGACCGCACCGTCGCCATCAAGATCTTGCCGCCGCACCTTTCTTCCAATCCTGAAGCCAAGCAGCGCTTCGAGCGCGAAGCTCGCGCGATCTCGTCCTTGAACCATCCCCACATTTGCGTGCTGCACGATGTCGGCAACCAGGACGGAACCGACTATCTGGTGATGGAATATATGCAGGGCGAGAGTCTGGAAACGCGGTTGCAGAAAGGGCCGCTTCCGGTAAAGCAGGCGTTGGAATGCGGAGTGCAGATTTGCGACGCGCTGGAGAAAGCCCATCGCGCCGGGATTGTGCATCGCGACTTGAAACCCGGAAATATCATGCTCACCGCATCCGGCGCCAAGCTGCTGGACTTCGGCCTGGCCAAGCCTGCGGCGGGGATCCTTGCCCCGATAGGCTCGGCCGAAACCGGGCATCTGACGCCCTCCACTCCAACCATCAATCTGTCGGCGCTGGCGGTGTCGCCGGGAGGTCTTACCCAGCAAGGCTCAATCGTCGGCACTTTCCAGTTCATGGCTCCAGAGGTGCTGCAAGGCCGGGAAGCCGACGCGCGCAGCGACATCTTCAGCTTTGGCTGCGTGCTCTACGAGATGATCACCGGCAAGCACGCCTTTGAGGGCAAGAGCCAAATCTCCGTCGCATCAGCCATTCTCGAGAAAGAGCCCGAACCGCTCAGCAAGATTCAGCCCATGGCGCCGGCCGCGCTCGACCACGTGGTCCAGGAGTGCCTGGCCAAAGAACCAGAATCGCGCTGGCAGAATGCCGCCGATGTCGGCCGCGAGTTGCGCTGGATTGCGGCCGGCGGTTCAGGCGCCAGCCCTGCACCGTTGGAGCCTCCGCGGCGGCGCCTGCGCGAACGCATGCTGTGGGCGGCGGCGGCCGCGCTGCTACTGGGGGCCTTGGCCGCGTCGAACCTGCGAGCCCGTGAACCGGCACGAACCCTGCGCTCCTATCTCCCTCCTCCCACCGAGACCGGTTTCAACTTCACCGGTGATTTCTCAGGTCCTCCGGCGATCAGTGCCGATGGCACCGCGATCGCGTTTTGCGCTCGCGTTCAAAAGCAGCGTCAGTCCCTCTGGGTGCAATTCCTCGGCGACCTGACCGCAACCCACCTCGACGGTACCGACGGTGCGATTTTTCCGTTCTGGTCTGCCGACGGCAAATCGATCGGCTTCTTCGCCGACGGCCACCTGAAAAAAATCGCCGCCACCGGCGGTTCGGTCACCATTCTGGCGGAGGCTCCCAACGCACGGGGCGGGTCCTGGAGCCAGGACAACGTCATCATCTACGAGCCGGATTATCGCGACTCTTTGTGGCGAATCAGCGCCTCAGGCGGAATCCCGCAACGCTTGACGAAGTTCGATGGCGCCAAGCACACCACCCATCGCTGGCCCAGCTTCCTGCCCGACGGAAAGCATTTCTTACAGGATTATTCACTTGACACAAGTGGATTGAAATGTGATGGTTGAGAAGGTGTGTATGCTGGCGCAACAACAGTTCTTACTCCAGCCGCTCGATCACGAGCGATAATTGATAAGCAGGCTGGTTCGAGCCACCGTTTGACACATCGAAGCTCACAGGCTGACCCGCTACAGCCCTAAAAGAGAAACTTCCAACGACGGCTAAATTTAGATCTGTGCCATACAGCCCCTCAAGCACCATCAAGTCCAAATCTGTTTGCGGGCCGCCTTCGTCTGTCCAATAAAAATTGAGAAACCAACAGCAGGTAGACGATGGACTCAGTGATGCCATGTACGGTGACAGGCGATACAAACCAGTCTGCGTCGGCGTAAAAATAGTTCTCTGTGGAACGATTGAAGTCAGATTGGTCAAATTTACCTTCGCCACGATCTGCGGGGACGAAAGTACGACTGGCGCTGACGCATCGGCGGACTTGCTGCCCGACGTGAGAGCGAAAGCGGCCAACAGAAGAACCGCTACGCAAAGAGACTTGTACATGGGTATGCCTCCGGCTCGGATTGGGGAGAGGCCCCGATATTAACACAGAATTTCAAATTCAGGAGTATTCACTTGACACAAAAAGCCGAACGTGGCATTATGGTCTTGCCGTGACAGGCAAGGCCCGATATAATTAACTGGTTAGTTAAACGAGAACGCGACCCGCTTGACTTGTCGCATTGCGGGGAGCACAATTGCAGGCTCGAAGAGGTGACGCGATGAAATCTCCTGTTGTCGTTTCAGTAGTGTACTTGTTCTTGCTTGCCGCGATGGGTCATGCTCAACAGCCGTCCACGGTTTCAGTGTCCGCTAAAACTACAACCGTGCGAATCGCTGCGCCGGATGAGCTTGTCAATATCAATGGGAAGGCAATGCGGGTTGCTGAGATTGCGGCAATCCTCTCTTCAAATACCTTATTGGAACTGCATCCCCGTATCCCGGAGAAGCAAAGGTTCTCAAGTTTTCCGCGAACTCTGCCAGAATCGAAAGGGCGTTCAGATTTACCCCGGACTGCCCCTGAACAGAAGGACCAACCGTCAGTGCAGCCCCAAAAGCATTTAAGTGATTAAGCTGAATTAAGAAATCTATGGTAGTTGTTGAAGAGCCAGCCAAGGTGACAATTGCGACAACTTGGTTTTCGGCGTCGAGTACAGGCGACCCCGAAAGACCGGGTGACATTGGCATTTGCACCTGTACAAACTCGTTGGACGGTTTTAGCAGTTGTTTGGTATCACTCGTGACCCCGACAATGCTATCCAGTTTTAGATGGTCATCGGTGCTAGCAATACCCTCATAAATTGACAGCGACCCCCGCGCAAGCCCTGGAAACCCCATAGTGATCAGCGGCGTTCCGGGATTGATGCCAGACACCTTGGAGAGACGAAGCCAGTCCTGGGTGTGGATTCCGGTCCGTAATACTGCCAAGTCTGCTCCCCATGTGTCTCCATTAATCTCTACACTGCTACTTGGAACGGTTGTTGCTTTTCCAGTGCAGTCGGTAATGGTGAATTCACTTGGCATATTGATTCCAGCCTCGCTAGCAGTCTTAAACGTGCGGTCGCCCAGAACATGAGATGCAGTAGCGACATCCCCATCTGAGCTGATAAATGATCCAGTTCCCGACGAACCGGGACGACTGATCAAAACGAGCGTACATTTCAGGGCAGCGAATCGCTGGCTGTAGTTTTCGGCACGGCTATGCTTCACGTGGGCATAGTTGGATTCATGCTTCGGTGGATTAACTTGAGCTGTCGCTGTTCCGCACAATATTGCAACGACGAACAGGCATTTGTTGGTCATGTTCTATCCTTTCCGCTTTTGTTATAATGACGGAGGGCGGGGGGATCGGACCCCGTTCCGATTAAGGAACTCCCGCGTATAAGGCGGGTTCTAGCGGCCAGCTAGTCGCCCTCCGGTTGGGGCACTGAAAAACAAGGTGGGTCCACCACGGCTCGATTCGCGTCCCGCTCAAGAGATTGCGAATTGGGCCTTCGTATTATTGCCGGGAATCACGGTGTACCCAAGATGAATCCGGCTATACGTATCCTCATGTTGCGGGGCCTCTTCCCTTTGAAAAAGTCGTAAGATTCTCACAGTGTTGGATTTTCCTCAACGAGAGCCCACAGTCCTTTTCCGAGCCCCTGGAACGTGTTTTTATCGTTCAAAACAAATGCGACCGTTCCGGTGGGAATCTCCAACTGTGTGGCAATGTCTTTGCGTTTTTTGGGGCCGTGTTCTTTGAGGAAAGCAACTACCTGCTGTTGACGGGTAAATTTTCCAGAGATCTCTGGAAGCTGAAGCTGGCGCGTAGCAGATTCTGCTTTGCGTAATGTCGGAGGTGATTCAATACCGAATTCCTGAGCTAGTGTAGTGCGCAGCTTTACGAGTGAGGAGATTCGCTCATCAATCAGCTCGATAGTTTTCTTAATCTCGGGATGAATCATTTATGTACTCCCTCATTTTTTACTTGACAAGTTTTATGTAATATGCGATATTAAACACACAACGGCCCTTGGTGAGATTTACGAATTCTCGCCAGCCCGATTTGCAAGATCGGGAAAAGCCACATGTTAAAGCAATTCTGGCAGCCTTCTAGTTTCAGCTAGAGGGCTGTTTTACTTGTTCAATTTCATTTTGAATTGTACTACAACCGCTTGGGCCTGTCAAGCATTATGCGAAAGATGGCATGGACGGAGAATACCAATCACTTGAGGATGGCTCCTAGGAGCGCAACACAGATGGCAAAGGCAGACAAGGCACAATTCGACGCGGTGCTCTCCGTCATGATCTCAACGCCGCCCAAGAAGACGGCGGAGATAAAGGCTCCCAAGACTACTCGGTCAACTTCGCGAACGGCAAAGGCCCGACCGCGCAAAGCCGCTTCACGGTCTCTATGAAGGGGTCCGCATCGTGGCGGCGGTTAAAGCGGTATTCAAACTCGTTCAGGTAGCGATGCAAGTGCTTGGCTGACAGCTTGTGGAATTGGCCTATCACGCCGCGCTTGATGAGCGAGAACGCTGATTCGATTGAGTTCGTTGTCACATCCCCTCGGGCGTACTCGCGAATTATATGGTTCACGGTCTCGTGCGTAGCCTTGTGCCCTGCCAGTGCGAAGGGGTAAGAAACGTGCTGGTCTGTCATGATGCGCTCTGCATCGTTGCTGATGTGAGCGGTCACAAACCCCTTGATTGTGGCGACCTTGGAATTGGCAACATGGCGCAACCGCAGCTCCCCGCCACGCTCAACAGCGCCCATGACGGTCTGCTTCATTTGCTTTCCGTACCAAACGCCTTTGCCCTTCTGCTTGCCGCCGATGTAGGTCTCGTCCACTTCGATTGTTCCGCTCAGAGGCTTGGGATTGGCTTCGCGCATGGCCTCACGGATGCGGTGATTCAAGTACCACGCCGTCTTGTAGCCACCGATCCCCAGGTCGCGCTGTAGCTGCGCCGCGCTGATTCCCTTCTTGGCGTTCAGGATGAGGGTGATAGCGTGGAACCAAACTATTAACGGTAGATGTGAGTCAGCAAACAACGTGCCGGACGTGGACGAGAACTGTTGGCGGCAATCCGCGTTCAGGCAGATGTAGAACCAGTTCCGGCGATTGGCTTTGTTTGGGTCGCGAGTCACAGAGCGCCGCTTCTTTGGCTCTGGACGCTGATAGCGCGTAACGTTGGCATCTCCGCAAGTAGGGCAGCGGCGAATCCCATCGGGCCAGCGCATCTTTTCGACGTACTCCAAACACTGTTCTTCGGTAGCGAACTTTATGTTAATCTCGCGAATGTTCATGACTTAGACAGATTAGCAAAAACCCTGCTTTGTGTCAAGTGAATAATCGCGATTTCTTATTCTTTGCTACCAATCACTCGGGCGGATCGGACCAGGGCGTTTATCTCGGTTCCCTCGTCGATGGGTCCTATAAGCGCGTGCTTGATGCGGATTCCGACGCTCAGTATGCGTCCGGATATCTGCTCTACCATCTTCAATCGTCGTTGCTGGCCCAGAAGTTCGACCCGGTCGCGGGCACGTTGTCCGGCGAGGCAGTGCCAGTCGCAAACTCGGTTGAATTTGATTCCGGCACCTGGCACACCTCGTTCGCTGCCAGCCAGAACGGCTTGCTGGTCTACGAACCCGGCTCCACGGCCCTCGGCATCGATCTTCTGTGGCAAGACCGCAGCGGGAAAATTCTAGGTAAGGTGGCGGAACGAGCCCCTTACAAAGGCAGCGGCCAGATCTCTCCTGATGGCAAACGCCTTGCCATCGCCGTGGGAGATCCTCAGGCGGACATCTGGGTGTTTGACCTGGCGAGCGGCTCGCGCACCCGCCTCACTTTTGGCGGCGCCACGCATCTGGAACCCTCCTGGTCGGCGGACGGACAGCGGGTGGTTTATACCAAACAGACCGGGGCCACCGTCGCCACGGGAACCTCTCTTTGCGCCCGTTTCGCCAACGGAAGCGGCCAGGAAGAAACATTAATGCAGAGTGGTTCTGGCGGACAATTTTTCTCCCAAGTCACTCCACAGTGGTCCCCGGATGGTCGCTACCTCCTTCACCTGGAGCAGTCGGGTCCCTCCGGAGCTGGCATCTGGGCCCTTCCTATGACGGGCGACAAGAAGCCGATTTCAATTCTGCAATCACCATCTCCCCAGGCCAGAATTGTTCAGTATCGCCTCTCTCCCAACGGCCGCTGGCTTGCCTATAGCTCCACCGAATCGGGACGGGAGGAAATCTATGTCACTCATTTCCCCAGCGGTGGGGGACGATGGCAAGTGTCGCAAAGTGGCGGCACGTTTCCGGCTTGGCGGAGCGACAACAAAGAATTGTATTTCTACGGGTTGGACGTGACGTTTAATGCTGTTACCGTCAACCCAACCAGTGAAGAGTTTTCCATGGATCCGCCGCACGTCATTTCTCGGATCGCCTACCTGGCGCCGCTGGGAGTCCCCTACACTCCTGCTTCAGACGGAAAGCGCTTTGTCGTCGCCACCTACCCAGAGGGCTTGTCGTCGCCCCTGGTGTTAGTGACGAACTGGAACACTGACTTCAAGAAATAACCGGGACTCAGCCTTTCTCCCACTGATTTGGGTCAATCATCAAGCCGCGCTCGACGTGCGGAAGGGGTGGGCGGCCCTTTTATTTTTCACTTGACAATAATAAGTTGTTTATATAAGTTTGTCGTTATGGATGTGGAACGCAGCCTCGATGCAGCTTTTTCTGCTTTGGCTGACCCTACACGCCGGGCGATTCTCGCACGCCTGGCCCTGGGCGAGGCTACTGTCACCGAGTTGGCGGAACCCTTCGCCATGACCCAACCAGCTATCTCCCAGCATCTCAAGGTGCTCGAAGCGGCCGGCCTTATCGTCCCGCGAGTCCAGGGGACCCGGCGCCCCCGTCGTCTTGTCAAGGCAGGTATTCAAGGCATGGATCAATGGTTGGCCAGGATGCAAAAAGCGCTCGAGAAAAACTATGACCGGCTGGACCAGGTTCTGGCCACAGCCGAAGCACACAAGAAAGGAAAAACACGATGAGTAAGCTGACGCTGAAAACTGAAGGAGATACCCATCTGGTCGTAACCCGGCGCTTCGCCGCGCCTCCGGAAGCGGTCTACCGTGCGCACACCGATCCGGAACTGCTCCAGAAATGGCTGCTCGGGCCGGAAGGCTGGAGCATGCCCGTCTGCATTAATGAGGCGAGGCCGGGCGGACGGATCCGTTACGAATGGACCAATGGCAAAGGCGGCGGATTCTACGTCACCGGCGAATTTCTGGAGCTGGACCCTTTCCGCAGGATGGTACATATCGAGCGGATGCACCTGCCAGACCCTACGCCGGACAACCATGTTGAAACCACGTTTGATGCCGACGGTATGGGAACCTTGATGACCATGCGTATGACGCTGCCCGATGCTCAAACCCGGGCGGCTATGCTGGCAACAGGCATGGAGCACGGCATGGAAGCAAGTTACTCCCGCCTAGAAAGTATGCTCTAGGGGCGCAGACGGTGGGTGCCCGAGCCGCGTGCGACTTGACACCTACCGTCAACCAGAAACCGGAGACGCTTTTTCGCCGCCCGCTTTACCCGGCAATGGGATAATCACTGCTGTGACCATTGACGCTGTGACCACCAACGTTGTGAGCACCACTGCCCACGCCGACCTGTTTCGCAAGCTGCCCTCGGTGGACGAAGTCCTGCGCCTGCCTGCCGTTGCTGAGTTGGCCGCGCGCGAGGGACGCCGCGCCGCAGCGGACGCTGCACGCGCAGCGCTGAATCGCCTGCGTGAGGAGATTGCTGCCGGACGGCTCGACGAACCCGGCCTCGCTCTCGCCTTGCCCGGACTCGCTGGCGCAGTAGACCGCGAACTTCGCACCGCCATGGCTTATTCGCTCCGGCCTGTCATCAACGCGACTGGCGTCATCCTGCACACCAACCTCGGCCGCGCTCCACTGGCCGCCGCCGCTCTCGATCATCTTCGCCAAGCCTCCGCCGGTTATTCCAACCTGGAATTCAACTTGGACACCGGCGAGCGCGGCAAACGCGATGTGCATGTGGACCGCTTGTTCCGTGAACTCTTGAGCGAAGGCGCCAGCGGCCAAAGCGCTGCCGCGGCTCGCGTCTCGACCATCGTGGTCAATAACAACGCCGCGGCAGTCCTGCTCGGCATCAATTCCCTGGCCGAAGACGGCGAGGTCATCGTCTCGCGCGGGGAGTTGGTTGAGATTGGCGGCTCGTTCCGCATCCCCGACGTCATGGCGAAGTCGAATGCCGTTCTCCGCGAGGTCGGCACCACCAACCGTACCCGCGTGGACGACTACGACCGCGCCATCACCGACCGCACCCGCCTGCTGCTGCGAGTACATCGCTCCAATTTCGAAATCACCGGCTTCACCGAACAGCCTACGCTCGCCGAACTGGTGGCGCTCAGCCAACGGCGCAACATCCCTCTGCTGGAAGACCTGGGCAGCGGCGCGCTCTTCGATCTGCGCTCGGTCGGCATCACCGGAGAACCCGGCGTGCTCGACAGCCTGCGGGCGGGTGTCGACATCGTGACCTATAGCGGGGACAAGCTGCTGGGAGGTCCGCAAGCGGGCATGATTTCGGGACGCGCCGATCTGGTCGCGCGCATGCGGTCGAACTCGCTATTCCGCGCGCTGCGCGTAGACAAGCTCACCTATGCCGCTCTCGAAGCCACCTTGCTGGCTTACGTCAAGCAGGACCATGACGCCATCCCGGCGCTGCGCATGATGCGCTTCAGCAACGACGACATCGCCCGCCGCGCCAAAGCGCTTGCTGCCAGTGTGGTTTCGCCACGGCTCCGGATCGAGTTGGTGCATGGCATATCGGTGGTTGGCGGCGGCGCCGCTCCCTCCGCAACCTTGCCCACCACTTTGCTTGCCATCTCTGCGGAACACCTGAGCGCCGATGCGCTCTGCACCCGTTTGCGTTCCTCCGATCTGCCCATCATTGCGCGTGTGGAAGATGGACGAGTGCTGCTCGACCTCCGAACCGTGTTCCCCGAACAGGACGAGCATGTGGCCCGGGAGGTCCGCCAAATCGCGGCCCAATGACCACGCTCTACACCATCGGCCACTCCACTCGGACTTTTGCCGAACTTGTTTCCGCGCTGCACGCCCATCATATTGCCCATCTGGTTGACATTCGTTCCTTCCCCATGTCGCGCCGCCAGCCCTGGTTCAACCGCGAATCGCTGGAGGCGTCGCTGCCCGCCGAAGGAATTCAATATCACTGGATGAAGGAACTGGGCGGCTTTCGCAAGAAGCTGGGCGATGATTCTCCCAACCCAGGTCTGCGCAACCCTTCGTTCCGCAACTATGCCGACCACATGCTGACGCCGGAATTTGCTGCCGGCATCGCGCGCCTGCTCGAACTCGCAGCGCAGGCACCCACGGCCTACATGTGCGCGGAGCGAGTCTATTTCCGCTGCCATCGCATGCTGGTTTCGGATTACTTGGTGGCCCACGGCCATGAAGTGCTGCACATCGATGCCGAAGGTCCCGCGCGTCCTCACAAACTCATGGACATCGCCCGCCTGGAGGACGGCCAGCTGGTATATGGCCCGGAGACACTGTTTTAGCGCAACGGCTTTCGCGCGGCGGTTTTACGTGGGTTTGACGGAGCGGTTTTAACGCGGCAGGTTTTGCGCGGATGCGTTAGCGTGGCGGTTTTAGCGCGGCTTCGTTATCGCATGCTGTGCTACCCTCGCAGCATGATCGTCGGTACCGGCATTGATATTGCGGAGGTCCCGCGCATCCGGGCTGCAATCGGCCGCTTTGGCCGACGATTTCTCCATCGCATCTACACTTCCGGGGAGATGATCTACTGCGACTCGAAGGCCAACCGCGTCGAGCGTTACGCCGCGCGCTTTGCCGCCAAGGAAGCGGCCATGAAAGCGCTGGGCACAGGATGGAGTCGCGGGGTGCGCTGGCGCGACATTGAAGTCGTGCGCCCGCGCGGCAGCCGTCCGACCATTGTGTTCAGCGGCCAAGCCGCCGCGTGGGCGGAGAAGCTGGGCGTGAAGAATATCTCGCTCTCTATCTCGCACACCGAAGAGCAGGCGATCGCACACGTGATTTTGGAGCGCTAGGCCGGGGGCGGAGCCGGGGATGCTTGTTCCGAAAGTACCGGTCAAGCGATGCAATAGAGTGAAAATCCGCCTATTTGGCGAGCTATAATTCGAAACTGCGTTTTCGGGGGGCGAAACCCTCCGAGAGCCGTAGATCGCTCCAGGACGGCCTAGGACGCGCTGGGCCACTTCGGACATAGATTGGGTCCACCCGGCATCCGGTAGCCTCGCCACGGGCTTGCAAATGGCACTAGCGACGGTTTTGCGCGATGGGCCTGGAAGCATTTGCGGCTCACCGAAATTTCGGCACGGAGCGGTTTGCGGGCGATGGTCCGCTAAGTCGTTGAAAACACAGCATAATTCTCACAATGCGACAGAATATTAGCTACAAGTGAATTATTTTCTGGCTTTCCTAGACCAAGAGGGCCAGTCTGGCGGGGCTCGCGATCCCGCGCCCGCCTCCCGTCGGCACGGTGAGCTTAATGACGAGTAATTGGCTGGGGGCAAGGACGGTGCTGGTGGTTGGGGCATCCTTACGGCTGGAGGAATTTAACGGCTGGGGGGTCTACCGGGTGCCTACTACCAGCACCTGGCCCGGTCTTAAGCTGGCTGCATTGCGGTTGCTTTGTTTCAGGGCGGCGACGGTTGTGTTGTAGCGCGAGGCGATCGAGGACAGGGTCTCCCCGTGTTTGACCGTGTGGTGAACACGGGCGCTCGCGGGATCCTTGCCATTTCGGCCGCTCTTGCCGTTTCGGCTCTTGCCATTTCGACTGCTATTGCCCACTCGGTTCCCTCGGCTGCTGGCGTGGTGTGACGGGCTGGACGAGGCCACTTCCTGTCCGGGACTTAGCGGTAAGTGCACATACACCACTTTGCGACCGCGCAAGCCTTCGCCTCTCAGGTTATTCCATTTTTGCACCATGGCTGGGGACACGCCGAAGTTATCCGCCACGGTTTGCACCGTATCGCCTTGATGCACCTTGTACGGCGTCGAGCGGCGCGAGTAAGTGACGTTGGTTTCGTTGGTGAGCGTCTTACCGGGCGCAATGGGAATAATTAGCTTGGCATCCGCTAGAAGTTCGTCGGCATCCAGGTTATTCGCTTCGGCGATGGCCTTCGGAGTAGTGCGATAAGTGCGCGCCACTGCCGCCAGGGTTTCTCCCGGCTGCACTTTGTGATAGCGCCACCATACCCGCATGTCCGGGGGGATAGACTCTATCGCCGCCAGGAACTTGTCTTTGGTTCCGGCGGGCAAGTTCAACTCGAATTCCTTGTCGCGCGGCGTGGTCATGCGCAGCAGGCTGGGGTTCAACTCCTGCAGATCGCTGGCCTTGGCATCCACACATTCCGCTGCCAGCCGCAGGTCCAGGGGATAATGAATCTTGACTTTGTCAGCCTCGACCGGCTTGTCGCCGACTATGTGCTCGAGCCCGTACTGCTCAGGATTCTTGGCCATGATAGTCACGGCCACAATGATAGGCACGTAGTTACGCGTTTCTTTGGGCAGGACGTTGCGATTGTAGAGTTCCCAGAAATCGGCGTAACCGGTGCGCTTCACGGCGTGCTGCACGGTCCCCGGCCCTGAGTTATAGGCAGCCATCGCCAAGTACCAGTCGCCAAACTGGTTGTATAAGTCGCGCAAGTGATGGGCGGCGGCACGGGTGGCTTTCTCGGGATCCTGGCGGTCGTCCACCCACCAGTTTTTATCCAAGCCGTAGGACTTGCCGCGGCTTCCCATGAATTGCCACATGCCTCGGGCCCCGGCGCGGGACAGGGCCAGCGGTTTGAAGCCCGACTCAGCTTGCGCCAGATAGATCAGATCCTGTGGGACGCCTTCGTCCTTCAGAATCCGCCGGATCATCTCGCGGTAGCGGCCGGAGCGCGCCAGCGCGTGTTCCAGGGTGGGGCGTCCGTGCGGCGACGAAAAATAATTGATGTAGCCAGCCACCTGGTCGGTCATCATGAGCGGGAGGTCGGAGTGCGTGTTCTTGATCTCGGCAGCCGCTTTGGCCTTGATGTTCAGGTCGACGGGGAAGGTCACTTCGTTGGCTTCGTCGATGGGGGCGGGCTCGGACTGCTGCTCGGTGAAGCCATCGCCCTGATGCAGGGCCGCCATTTCGATGGCGTTGACTCCGTCCACAATTCTGTCGAACTCGCGTCGCAAGCGGTCGTCGGACTGCACGTCGATCTCGTTGTTAAGCAGCAGGTTGAATGCGCGATTGAAGTTTTGCTTGGCGGCGTCCAGGTGTCCGGCGGCATAGTTGGCCTGCCCCGCTTGATACTCGCGCTCAACTTTCCTTATTAAATCACCGGCGGGATCCACCTGCAGCGCGACTGGAGTGGATGGGGCCGGGGCGGCAGGAGTGTTGGCCTGGGATGCGGGTTGAACTGGATGAGGCGGCGCATTCGACGCGATCAGAGCGGGTGCGTTGGCCCGTGCAGTGGGCTGAAACGCCTTAGCCTTCGGCTTCTGGCAGGAGGTAGCCACCAGCAGCAATGCCAGAAGCAGCCAACCCAGTTTCTGAAATCGAAGAATCTGCATCGTTATCAACACTTTACGGACGCACACCACAAACGTGTTAGATGCTACAAGACCCCTTTCCGCAGGGTCAACATCCCGAAAAGCCCGGAACCTAGATGTCAGCCGAATCCTGCCCGCCAAGGGGAAGGAAATATTGCGTGCCCTTCAACGGGGCGGAAACCTTGCGCAACAGTTCCTGCAAATCTTCGTTGCGGTCGACGAAATCGATTTCCGAGGTGTTCACGATCAGCAGGTCGGACGAAGTGTAGTGAAAGAAAAAGTGCTCGTAGGCTTTCACGACTTCGAGCAGGTAGTCTTCGTTGATGGATTTTTCGCTGGGGGCGTTTTTCTTTTTGAGCCGCTTCTGCAGCACTTCGGGCGAGGCTTGCAGGTAAATGACCAGGTCGGGATTGGGGATCTGGTCGCGGAAATAATTGAAATAGCGGTTGTAGGTGTCCAGTTCCAGGTCGTTCAGGTTAAGGCAAGCAAAGAGCTTGTCTTTTTCGAAGATGTAGTCGGCCACGATGGTGCGATTGGACTTCGCGCCCAGGTCGAGGGCACGCAGCTGGTCGAAGCGCCGGACCAGAAAAGCCAACTGTGCCTGGAAGGCCGCACCCGGCTCGCCTTCGTAAAACGCCTGCAGGAAGGGATTGTCTTCCGGTTCCATGACGCGCTGGGCATTGAGCCGCTCGGCCAGCACCTGCGCCAACGTGCTCTTGCCTACACGGATGGGTCCTTCGATCGCGATATAGCGAGGCAGCTCGAAAAGCTTGGCCATGTTCTGTGTTTTGGGGCTCGCAGAAGAATAACTTGCTTCGGGCTGGGAAGCAATCGCGGAAAAGTCGCGAGCGCAGCCATGCCCCACACAGGGCGCGATCGTGGCAGGATGTTCTCCGGGCCTTCGCGGCGGGCCCGGCGCAATCGGACCCGCACTTCCCGCTTCCGATACACTTTTCTGGTGCTCGGCTACGGGATTGGAGCAGCGGCAGCGGTGGTGGCGGCGGGGTACCAGTCGATGTCGCCTACCGGACAGTGGTATGGCCGAACATTTACTGGATTGGCTACTGGATCGACGCGCACCGGACTCCTTCGCACCGGGCTGTCGAGCACCGGTCTGCCGGGCTCTGGGCTGACGCGCGGGAGCAAGCAGATCGCCCTCACCTATGACGACGGCCCCAACGATCCGCATACGCAGCGGTTGCTGGAGGTGCTGGCGCGGCATGGAGTGCGGGCGACGTTTTTTGTGATCGGGCGATTCGTGCAACAACGCCCGGAGATTGTGCGTGAGATCGTGCAGGCGGGGCACGCGATTGGCAACCACACGTTCAGTCATCCCAATCTGATTTTTCAATCGGCGGCGCAAACTCGCGCTCAGCTGCGGGACTGCCAGCAGGCCATTGCGGATGCAACCGGCCTGCAAGCCAAGATGTTTCGCCCTCCCTTTGGAGGGCGCCGGCCGGTCACGCTGCGCATCGCCCGCGAATTCGGCTTGGAGCCGATCATGTGGAATGTCACCGGCTACGACTGGAACGCTCCACCGGCCGGAGTGATTGAGCGCAAGGTGACGCGCCGGGTGCGCGGAGGTAAC
>JBBQVN010000057.1:0-20639 GCA_038211475.1 Terriglobales bacterium
AACGGCAACACAGTGAGCGTGCTGCTGGGCAACGGGGATGGTACGCTCCAGACGCAGGTGGACTATGGGACATCAACTGGTCCCATATCGGTGGCGGTGGGGGACTTCAATGGGGACGGCAAGGCCGACTTGGTGACCGCGAACTATAGCGGCAACACTGTGAGCGTGCTGCTGGGCAACGGGGATGGCACGTTTCAGCCGCATGTGGACTACGCGACAGGAGTTGTTCCCTACTCGGTGGCGGTGGGGGACTTCAATGGGGACGGCAAGGCCGACTTGGTGACCGCTAACTATAACGGCAACACAGTGAGCATGCTGCTGGGCAACGGGGATGGTACGTTTCAGCCGCATGTGGACTATGGGACAGGACCTGCTCCCCTCTCGGTGGCGGTGGGGGACTTCAATGGGGACGGCAAGGCCGACTTGGTGACTGCGAACTATCACGGCAACAGAGTGAGCGTGCTGCTGGGCAACGGGGATGGCACGTTTCAGACGCATGTGGACTATGGGACAGGACCTGGTCCCTACTCGGTGGCGGTGGGGGACTTCAATGGGGACGGCAACGCCGACCTGGTGGCCGCGAACGAAGGCGACAGCACGGTGAGCGTGCTGCTTAACACAGGTGCTGGCAGTGGCCCGCCAGTGGTAACTCTCTCTCCTGCCAGCTTGAGCTTTTCCCCACAGCCGCTAAACACTACCTCTCCGCTGTCGAATGTAACCGTGACGAATACTGGCGGCGGCACCCTTAACTTCTCTGGCTTCAGCTTCACGGGCGCGAATGCCAACGATTTCTCGCTTACAAATCTGTGCGGCTCGACGCTCGGAGCCGGAGCGAGTTGCACCGTCGAGGTTGGATTCAAGCCAACAGTTCGGGGAGCGAGGACGGCATCGCTCAGCATCGCCGACAATGCAACAGGCAGCCCGCAGACCGTCGCGCTGAGCGGCACCGGCGACGCGCTGAGCCTTTCGGCTTACGCGCTGAACTTTGGCAACGTGGCGGTGGGGTCGTCGAGTACGCAGACGGTGACAGTAACGAATGTTTCGAGCCATTCGTTTGGGGTGGGCGTGATCAACCTGACCGGCAAGAACCAGCGTGACTACAGCCAAACCAGCACTTGCGGCGCAACTGTGGCGGCGAAGGCCAGTTGTACGGTCACGGTGACGTTCACGCCGGCCTTCAAGAATTCAACCCGAACCGCCAGCTTAAATATTCCCAACGGCGGTACGGGCACGTTTGCAACGCAGGCGGTGGCATTGACCGGCGTCGGAAAGTAACAGACTTTGATAGCGGTCGCATCAATGAAATTTCGCAGGAATTTCGCAGCAACGATTAGGGCTCCATTGGTCGAGTTGGGAAGGGTGCGGCGAAGCACCATGTTCGCAAGCGAGGCTTGCGGAAAGAAGGATTTGACCGAGGGATGGCATTGATATGCCAATCAGATTTTCATGTCCCGCAAGAACTGATGGCACCACCACTTCTGGAGGCGAACCCTCACTCATGAAAAACGTTTTTCTGCTGTTTTCGACAGCTCTGGTTACCGCCGCACTATTGAGCGCTGAAACCGACTCTGATCCAATCGCCAAGATCGCGGCCTACGCGGGAACTTGGAAGAGCGAGATTGAACACCTTGCGACCTCGTCCAGCAAAGCCAGCAAGGAAACGAGTACGGTGAGAAACGATTGCTGGCGCAGTGCCGGCTTCTACGCCTGCAACCAGTTCGTGGAGGGCGAATCAAAGGCCCTGGTTGTTTACACTTATGACGCGAAATCCGGCGCGTACCATACCACCGTGGTGGCCCCCGACGGCAGCAGTGCCGGCTCCGGCAAACTCCTCATCACTGGCAACACCTGGATTTATCCCTGGGAAGAAACGGAAAACGGAAAGACCACATACTACCGGGTGGTGAACGTGTTCACCGCACCCGACACCATCCAGTACACGCGCGAGTCGTCGCCCGACAAAGTCACCTGGACGGCCAGCGCCAAAGGCCTGGAGAAAAAGCAGAACTGAATCGGTGGCGCAGTTAGATTTTCCGAAGCACCAACGCAGAATTCTTTGATCCGAAAGCGATGCAGTTGGCAATCGCGAACTCGACTTCCGCCCGGCGCGCGGTCAGAGGCACGTAATCCAAATCGCAATCCGGGTCAGGATGGGTCAAGTTCAAGGTGGGAGGAATCCAGCCACTTTGCATCGCGACGATGGTGGCCGCGACCCCGGCCGCCCCACATGCGCCCTGGGGATGGCCAATCTGGGACTTCAAAGCCGACATCGGAACCTGGTGAGCCCGATCTTCGCCTAAGACCAGCTTCAAAGCGCGCGTTTCAATCCGGTCATTCAACTGGGTGGAGGTGCCGTGCAGGTTCACGTAGTTCACGTCTCCCGGCCCGATGCCTGCGTCTTGCATGGCCATGGTAATGGCTCGCGCCGGCTCCTCGCCGCATTCCTGCAGCCGCACTCGATGGAAGGCTTCGCAGGTCGAGCCATACCCGCTGACCTCGGCCAGGATTTTCGCGCCCCGCGCCCGGGCGTGCTCATACTCTTCCAGTACGAACATCCATGCGCCCTCGGCCACCACAAAGCCATCGCGATCCACTGAGAATGGCCGCGAACCTTTCTCCGGCTCGTCGTTCCACTTGTCGGCCAGAATCCTCATCAGGATGAACCCTTTGAGAATCCCCAGGGCCAGCGGGGCATCGGCGCCTCCAGTGAGCACCATGTCGAGTTTTCCGCTCTGGATCTGGCGCAGAGCGTAGCCCATGGCGTCGGTCGAGCTGGTACATCCGGTGGAAAAAATGTGGCTCAGCCCGCGCAGGTTGAACCGAATATTCAAGTCGCTGGAGAGCGTGCCCATGACCGTGGTCGGCACGCAGTACAGACTCATCTGCTTGTTCTCGTTGCGAAAGAAGTGGCCGTATTGTGCTTCGGTCCACTCCTGCGAACCGCCGCCCGAGCCCAGGATCACCCCGAAGCGGCGACGCTCCTCCAGCGACATCGTCGCCGCATCGAATCCCGCCGAAGTCAGGGCTTCAGACGACGCCGCCAGGGCCAGTGGCAACACTCGGGACACGTGCTTGCGCTCGCGCTTCTCCACCCACGCCAGCTCGTCGAAATCGCGCACTTCGCCGGCGATACGCACCGCAACCTGGCTGGCGTCGAACCGCGTGATGGGCCCGACGCCGCTGCGCCCCGCCACCACGGCCTTGCTGAACGCAGGCGTGCCCACTCCATTCGGGCTGACCGCCCCCATCCCAGTGATTACGGCTCGACGTTTGATGCTCATAGTGGAACTTAAACTATAGACGATAGTGCGGCCTTCGACGTAGCGACGGCTGTGGCGCGAGACGGCGAAGCAGCACGCGACCAAAAGCGGCCCGCGGATTGGCGCGAGCTTCTATAATCACTTGTTCCTCGGAGGCTACTTGGCTTACGACAACCTACGCGACTGGATCGCCGCGCTCGACCGCGCTGGCGAATTGAAGAAGATTAAAACCGAAGCCGATCCCATCCTGGAAATCGCCGAAATCACGGATCGCGTGAGCAAACTCGGCGGCCCTGCGCTGTTGTTTCAGAACGTCAAGGGGTATCCGGGAGCGCAAATCCTGATCAATCAGTTCGGCTCGGCCCACCGCATGAACCTCGCGCTCAACGTTGACTCGCTCGACCAGGTCGCCGAACGCATACGCGGATTCATGGACGTTAAATCACCGCAGGGATTTCTCGACAAAGTAAAAATGCTGCCCATGCTCGCCGAAATGGGCAAGTTCTTTCCCAAGACGGTTTCCACCGGGCGCTGCAAGGAAGTGATTTTACGCGATCAATTTTCGCTGCTCGACTTTCCCGTTCTGCAATGCTGGCCCAAGGACGGCGGGCGCTTCATCACTCTGCCTTGCGTGATTACACGCGACCCCAAGACCGGCAAGCGCAATGTCGGGATGTATCGAATTCAGGTTTATGACGAGCGCACCACCGGCATGCACTGGCAGCGCCAGAAAGTGGCTGCCGAACATTATCGCGATCGCATGAGGGCGGCTGCGGTGGGCGCAGACGCTTCCCGTTCCGCTGCCGTGGACTTGATGGCCCGCTCCTCCGGCGGTTCGCAACGGGCGGATGGCGGCCAGGCGTCCGGGCGCATGGAAGTCGCCGTCGCCATCGGCACCGATCCCGCGCTGACCTTCTCAGCCATAGTGCCGGCGCCTCCGGACGTCGAGGAGTACATCATCGCCGGGTTCCTCCGCCAGAAGCCGGTCGAGCTGGTGAAGTGCGAAACCGTGGCCCTGGAAGTTCCTGCCGATGCAGAGATCATTCTCGAAGGCTACGTGAATCTCGACGAACTGCGCACGGAAGGCCCGTTCGGCGACCACACCGGATTTTATTCGCTGGAAGATCAATACCCGGTGTTCCACGTCACCTGCATCACTCACCGCAAAGATCTGATCTATGCGACCACGATTGTCGGCAAGCCGCCGATGGAAGACGCGTGGATGGGCAAGGCGGTCGAGCGCATTTTCCTGCCGCTGATGAAGCTGACCATTCCTGAGATTGTGGACGTGAATCTGCCCATTGAAGGCGTGTTTCACAATCTGATGATCGTTTCCATTCGCAAGTCGTATCCGGGCCAGGCGCGCAAGGTGATGAATGCCGTGTGGTCGCTCGGGCAAGCCATGTTTACGAAATGCATCATTGTGGTGGATGAAGATGTGAACGTGCAGGACATTGCCGACGTGACTTTGAAGGTATTGAACCACATCGATCCCGAACGCGACATCCAGTTCACCATGGGCCCAGTGGATTCGCTCGATCACGCTTCGCGCCTGGCCAACTACGGCTCGAAGATGGGCATTGACGCTACGCGCAAGTGGCCGGCCGAGGGCTTCACCCGCCCCTGGCCCGACGAAATTGTGATGGATGCAAAGACCAAGGCGCTGGTGGATGGGAAGTGGAAGGCGCTGGCGAGGGAGTTGGGAATCGGGTAAACGAGGAGTAGACCAATGCCAACAAAACGCAATAACTTTTTCGCCGTTCATCCCGGGGAAATTCTCAAGACCGAATTCATGGAACCGCTGGGCCTGAGCGCATACGCTCTGACGAAAGCTCTGGACTTTCCCGGCATTTATTACGTAGTGCGTGGAGACCGCACCATTCGCGCCGAAACGGCTATTCGCCTGGCAAAGTATTTCGGCTTGCCCGCGCAATTCTGGCTCAACGTGCAGAATGGAACCGGGGGCACGCCCTTTTATGCGTTATCCTCAACTCTTCACTTCAATCTCTGAGGACAAACTCATGAAACCTGTTCACTACACTCCCGACGGATACAACAGCATCACCCCCTACCTGGTCATCAAGGGCGCCGCCCAGGCCATTGAGTATTACAAGAAAGTATTTGGCGCGACCGAAGTCATGCGCATGGGCGACCCCAGCGGCCGCATTGGTCACGCTGAGCTCAAGATCGGCGACTCGCACATCATGCTGGCCGACGAATTCCCTGAGATGAACTATCGCGGTCCGGTTTCCGACGGCAGCTCTCCGGTAAGTTTGCTGCTGTATGTGGAGGACGTGGATGCCATCGTGGAACGTGCCGTGGCGGAAGGGGCGAAAATCGTGAAGCCGGTCCAAGACCAGTTTTATGGCGACCGCACAGGCTTTATCCAAGACCCATTTGGACATCTCTGGAATATCGCCACTCACAAGGAAGACGTCTCCCCGCAGCAAATGGAAGAGCGAGCGAAGAACGCTTTCAAATCTTCGTAAGCGGAAAGAGACAGTGGACGACACTGGAACGAGGCAGCGAATAACGCGGCGGCTCCACGGGGTGCTGCCAGGCTCGAACCGAAGGCTGGACGCTGTTACAATCACATCGAACCTAGACGAAAGGAATCTCACTTCATGCTCGCTTCTGGCACTCCATTTCCCACCTTTTCCCTTCCCAATCAAGATGGCAAAACGGTTACCAACGCTGATTTCGCCGGTCACTGGGTGGTGGTGTATTTCTATCCCAAGGACGACACGCCGGGCTGCACGGTGCAGGGCCGTGCGTTTACCGCAAGTAAGGCGGACTTCGACGCGGCAGGCATTAAAGTTGTCGGCGTCAGCCAGGACGACGTCACCTCGCACAAGAATTTCTCGCACAAGTTTGCCTTCACCATCGATTTGCTCTCAGACACTAGTGGGGGGTTGATGCAGACGGTTGGCCTGGGACAGTCCGAGTGGAAAGGCATGAAGTTTTGGGAGCGTACCAGTTTTGTGGTGGATCCCAAGGGGATCGTCCGCAAGGTTTACGAGAAGGTAAATCCCGAAGGCCACGAGAAAGTGCTGCTCGACGACATCAAGCAGATGCAGGCGCAATAGTTGGGCAGCGCCGGGAGGCACAAGCAAGCGCCTATGCCTCCTGGACCAACCCCAAACCACTCCGGAGCGCTGCGGGCATTCCGGACTGGGCCGGACTAGAATTAACTGAGGAGAGCTATCGATGCCAGAACCGCAGAACGAGTCCGCGCGACCCGCGTCCACAGACACCGCCGCGCATGTTGCGGACGCCCATCGTTTGCTACAAAGCTTGCGGACCAGAATTGGGGAACATCCCGAACTGGGTGAGGCCATCACCAAGTTGGAAATGGCCCTCAATACCCTCGCGGTAAAAACCGGCGGGATGCTTTAGCACCGAGAGTGCAGGGGCTCGGACGCCCGAACCGGCAATCTTCGACGCTATTTCTTTTCTGAGATGGACAGCAGTTCCACTTCAAAGATGAGCGTCGAGTTTGGCTCGATGTCATTGCCCGCTCCGCGCTCGCCATAGGCCAGATCCGGCGGCAGGAACAACTGCCATTTCGAGCCCACCGGCATCAACTGCAATGCCTCGGTCCAACCCTTTATCACGCCGTTGACCGGAAATTCCGCAGGCTCATTGCGCTTGTAGGAACTGTCAAATTCCTTGCCGCTGATGGTCGTGCCCCGATAGTTGCACTTCACTGTGTCAGTCGGCCCTGGCTTCTTTCCTTCGCCTGCTTTCAGAATCTTGTATTGCAATCCGCTGGGCAGGGTGACCACGCCTTCTTTAGTCTTATTGCTGGCCAAAAACGCATCGCCCTCGGCCTTATTTTTCTCGCCAGATTGTTTTGCAACTGCGGACTGCTGGTCCTGCACCTTCTTCTGCACTTCGGCCACGGAGGCGCGCATCTCCTCATCGGTCAGCAGCGGCTTGTTTCCGTCCAACGCGTCCTTCAAACCGCGTGCCAGGATTGCGGGATCCACGTCCACCGACTGGCTCTTCATGCTCTTGCCCATGTTGGTGCCCACGGCGTAGCTGAATTTTTCTTTGGTCGTCTTGAGAACGAGCGCGGGAGCCGCTTTGGCCGCGGGAGTTTTTGTGCCGGCGGTCTTGGCGGCAGGGGTTTTCGCGGGCGCAGCTTTCGCGGGCGCAGCGGTGGCTGGTTTCTTGGTCGCGGGCACAGCCGGGGCCGGTTCAGTTTGCGCGGAACAGAGCAAAACGCTGCCGGCTAAAAAACCAGCCAGTAGCATTGTTTTTGGGAAGAATGTCGAATTAATCATCACTTACTATTCTAATGCAGGTGAGTGGGGCAGCACCCGTTTTCGCGGCCTTTTTGAGGAGTCGGAATCGAGAACAGTTTCGAGTTTCGAGTTTCAGGTTTCAAAACCGGGGGGGAATGAAGCGGAGGGTCTGTTGGTTCGGACGGTATTATTTTTTACCTCAGAGACTGGGAGGAAGTTAGGGGAAAGCGGGTCCTTCGCTTCGCTCAGGATGACAAGATTAAATGGATGACAAGAATAAACGGACTACAAGTGCGGACGGATGACAAGCGGACGACAAGAGTTAACGGACTACAAGTGCGAACTAATGACAAGTGCGAACTGACTTCAGCGCTCAATGCTGGCCGCGACATCCACGCTGCCCCCCGAATATCCGCGCTGCTCTTCCTGCTGCTTTTCCCTGCTCCTGCCTACTCGCCACCTGGGGTCAGAAAAAATGCCATCGGGTGCGCCCACAGTTCTTTGCCCACTTGGCGGAGAAACTTACGCACATGGATCTCGCCCAGGTCTCGCGCCCGCATCGCGACGAAGAAGCTCGCTGCAAATGAAGTGACGATGTTCAGCACTCCTACCACCGCCACTCCCGACAGCGACCACGCAACCGCACTCCATTGCAACTCGCCGCGCAGCCAGGCGCTGTCAAGGGCCAGGCCCAGGCTGGCGGCGGAAAGGGTCACGTGACGGACCTCCAGTGGAATCCCGAACAGGTTGAAGAGCACCGGAACCGCACCCAGCAGAAAGCCCAGCACCACGTATCCCCACGAACCTGCGGCGGAGTGGGCCGCCCAATGCGAGAGGTGCTGCGCCCGCTCGACGCCAGTTCGGCGCCGCAAGCTCAAGCTGTTCGCAATATTCTGCGGAATCCGGTGCAGAGCGATCCAGTTGAGCGCCCAGCCGGTGGCCAGCGAAGAGAGCCACAGTAAAATGCCCGTGGCTATGGCGAACGGAATCGTCCCTGAGCCCAGCGGATACAGCATGTGTATGCCGTGCTCCGCTTCGGTTGCGGTGAGGAATGGCTCGCCGAAGACGAGGCGCCACACCCGGTCCACTAGCAACGCAGCGGGAATGGCGCCCGTCAGGTTCCCTAACGTCACAATGGTTTGGGTACGGGTAATGCCGCGCAATTGCTCCATGTGATTCTGGCTGAAGTCGTCCATCGCGTCCACCAGCGTGGTGGCCGTGACCGCGGGCATCTTCGATGCGAGTAGAAATCCACCCGCCTGCATCATTAGGAAACTGATCGAGTAATTGAGCGAATGCAGCAGCGCCACCAGCATCGGCGCATGAAAGACCGACGAGATCGCATATTTGCCAATGGCCGTGCCTACCGTGATGATGCCGGCCAAAATTGCGCCCCGTCCCATGCGCATCCACTCGCGCATGTTTTGCGCAATGTAGTGATGACCCACGCGTCCGGTTTTTTCCACGATGCTGCGGGCCAATTGCCGTGTACTTGAGCTCCAGACGGTCAAGATGCTTCTCTGCCCGGCTAAGCCGCTCACCACCGCCGTGGCGAACGCACGTCCGCCAGAATCCCCGCGCCGCAGACGCAGAATTTGTTCAATCCGGTTGAGCAAGAACCGAACAAAACGCAAACGAAAAACAATGCTGGCGGAAGATCCGCGTTCTTCCAATTTTCGATGCGCGGCTTGCATCTCGCCTTCGCAAGCCTGGCGCAGCGTCACCCAATCCTTGTAACTATCCTCGTGCAGGTCGCCGCCCATCCGTTCCACTTCGCCGGCCAGATGAAAAAACGCGGACTTGGCAAAATCCTCATCATCCGCCAATGCGAGCAGTTCCCGAGACATGGCCAGATTGGTCGCACGCAGCGCGAGCACACGGCAGGCCACCACAATCGCGGTGTCGGAAGGCCGCAGAATCTCTTGCCACCAACCCGCCATTTCATCCGGTAACCCGGCGATCCACTTCGCATCGGCATTGGTTAAGCTCAGGGAATCCAGCAGAACGTAGAGGTCCCCCTGGGTCTCGTCGATCGGCATGAGCCGACGAAAAGTGCGCGCACTCAATTCGTGAAAGAACGAAACTTCATCTGGCAATCCCGCCTCGCAGATAACCCGCACCACTGAGTGATGCGACCACAGTTCATGAATCGTCTGCCGGATAACATCGCGGCGAGGATGCTGGTCAATCGCGGCGGTCAATTCCGATAGCCGATCGGTCCGCCTTGCCACCGGAACCTCCAGCAGCAGTTGAAGCAAATCATAGAGCCACAGGTTGCGGTCGCGGTCTGATGAGACCTCGCGAGTGAGAATCTCCGCCATATCGTGGCGCGCGGGATTTACAGGAATCAGATCCATCAGAAGAGTCGTCCCACTGCAAAGTAAAATGCCCGGTGCCCGTGGTCTCCCACGCTCCCGCCGATAAACACTGGGCCGAAAATGGTCTGGATCACCAACCCACCCGTCCCGTCCTGCGGCAAACGCGATTTAGAGGGAGAGCCGTAGGCCTTGCCCACCTCATAAACCCCTAACAAGTAAACACTGTCGCCCAGGAAAGGCGAGATTTGTTTCAGGCGGTACAGATATCCCGGTTGGAACAAGAAATACTGGTTGGTCAGTAACTCATTGATGCCGTAGGCGCCCAGCCGCAACGGCCCGCCCAGCGAAAACGGAGGCAGCCCGTGGGGGTTGCGGCCGACCGTCGATCCGCCCGACGCCAGTAGAAATACAGACGACGTCTCATGCACTCGCTGAAAAGCTCCGCCGCGCAGCTCCGCTGTGGGGAACTGTTCCGTACTGCCCGGGTTCGCGTCAAACCATTTGAATTGCGTGCGCAAGCGCAACCCTTGCTGCGGGATGGTGGGATCATCGGTCCGATCCAAGGCATAGCTGAGATTGGTAACCCCGGTGCGCCCGCGCAGGGTCGGCAGTTCCGGCACCCCAATTTGGCGGCTCAGCTTTTGAAATCCTACATCGTATCCAAAGCGCAACTCCGAGTTGCGGGTGAAGGCATAACCCAGATCCACGCCGGTGCCGATAATCTTCTGGCGATATTCGGCAAAGATCCGGTTGTCGGTGTAGAGGTTGAATGCGCCGGTGCTGACATAGGCCCGGGGTGCTACGAACCAGTTCGTGAAACGGCCCAGGGGATGGTAGTACTCGGTGGACAAACCATACTTCGATCCCACGATGACGTCTGTTCTCAATTCGGATTGGTAGCCTCCGAGATCCAGTAACGTGATGCGTGCGCCGACTGAGAACAACACCTGGCGGAAGTCTGAGCCATCGATTGCCAGCAGAGGCTGAACCGTGGGAGGCGCGTAAGGTTTCTCATCCACCTGCACCAACAGCCCTTGCTTTCCATCTCTCTCCACCAACCGGTAGCCCGCCCGGTTAAAGCGCCCCAGGCCGGTGATATCGGTCATCTTTGTGTTCAGCTCATTGATCTCGATGGGCTCGTTTACCAGGCCCGCCAATTCGTGCTGAATTCCTTCTTTGATTTCCGGACGAGTTCCTTGAACGTCAATGAAGCGGGGCACCGGCAGCTTTTGCTTGCGACTCAAGCGGCGCTCCTGATACGCGGCAAAGGTCGCATTGTCCACGCTCAGCCCCTCCAGCGCATCCTTCGATGCACTGGCGGACTTGTAGCCTGCGGCTTCGATCTTTTCGAAATTGTTGTAGTCGGTGGTATCGAATGCGGCGAGATCTACGTCGATCCGAATATCGTCTTTAGTGAGCGAATCAAGGCTGTGCTTTTCGTTCAACGCAATCACTACTGCCAGCGATCGTCCCAAAACCCCTAACGACGAAAGCGGCTCGTGCGGTTGGAAGGGAGCGGTGGCGAGATGCACGGCGATCACCACATCGGCCCCCATCTTCCGCACTACGTCCACCGGAAGGTTATCGACCAGACCGCCATCGACATAGACTTTGCCGTTGCGCTCTACTGGCGGAAAAACTGCGGGCAACGACATCGTCGCTCGCAGCGCTTGCCCCAGCGACCCTCCATCGAAGACATGCCCTTCTCCGGTCTCCAGGTCGGTGGCCACGCATCGGAACGGAATGGGAAGTTGATCGAAGCTGCCAATCTCGGAATAAGGCAGCGACAACTGATCCAGGATCAATCCCACATCTTGTCCTGAGTTAAAGCCGGAGGGAAACTGGACCCCTTTTTTCAAACCAAACTCAAAGCGATTCGGATAGTCGCGCCGGTCTTCTTTGCGCCGGAAAAGCAGCTGACGATGGGGAGTCCGCCCGCGCAGTAAATCGTTCCAATGAATTTGCCGGACAAGGGCCTCCATTTCCTGGGGAGTTTTGCCCGCAGCATAAATGCCGCCCACCAGCCCGCCCATGCTGGTGCCAGCAATAAAGTCCACTGGAATGTGCAATTCTTCCAGGACTTGGATCACTCCGACGTGGGCCAGTCCGAGCGCGCCGCCGCCTTCGAGCACCAAGCCGATCTTGGGTCGGGCCGCTAACGGACGGTTTGCTTTTGCAGGAGGCGAAACTGGCGCGGACGCGGCTTCCACCGGCCCTTGCGCTCGCGCCGCAACGCCGCCAACCAATACCAGAAGTATGAAAAAGGCACGTTTCATGGTCATGCTCCAGCAGGCAGTCTAGCAGCCATGAGCGTGCTTGAGGATGAGCGTGCTTGAGGATGAGCGTATTTGAGGATGGGCGTATTTGAGGATGGGCGTGAAGAGCTCGCCTGAAGTCGGATCGGCCCCCGCATGAAATAGAATTCGATTTTGGATGGTTAAATTTGAAGCACAAAAAAGCAGGCCGCCCCGCGAGAAGGGCGGCCTGCAGTTTAACGCGAAAAATCTGGTTACCTCAGGAGGAAACTGGTTACATCGAAGACGGCGGTTTGGCGCTGGCCGACGAATCCGTCTTGTCTGTGCTGTTGGTCATCAAACGCACATCAACGCGGCGGTTCTTGGCGCGGCCATCCGAAGTCTTGTTCGATTCAACGGGCTTGTCTTTACCCAAGCCAATTAAATAAATCTTGTAAGCTGGAATGCTTTTTTCCGCCGCCAGATACTGGATGACGGCATTGGCACGTCGCTGGCTCAATGCGTAGTTGTAGTCGGCTGAGCCAGTTGAATCGGTAGCGCCCTCGACCGTGATCACGTATCCCTTGGCACTGGTGACCTGCGTCGCCAGTTGGTCAAGCTCTTCCTTGGCCTGCTTGGTCAGGTTGTCTTTGTTCAGACCAAACTTAACTGAGGTTTCAGTCACCGGAGTGTAGTTGTCGAGATTCGCGACGCGATTCGACAGCAGGTCCACGCGCTGGGCTGCATTGCTGGCCAAGGTCTGGGCTTGGCCAGCTTGCTGGCCTGCGGCAATCGCTTTCTGGTCGATTTCCGCTGCCTTGTTTTGGAGGGTCTGAGCATTGGATTGCGCGCGCGCGTCAACGTCTTTAATCGCGCGCGTATTTTTCGCCGTGAGATCGTCCAGTTCGTTGCTCTTGTTAATCAACGGCGTGGTCTGCGAGCGAACGTAGTTCTTGGATGAGCAGCCGACCGTGGCTGCCATCCCAACTGCTATGAAAAGTGTTAACCAGGTTCGATTCATGGTTAGCGTTCTCCTTGAGCTTCCCTTAAGAAGTTAATTTTAGGCCAAACATACTCGTCAACTCCAGCCACACAATCTGAACGGCAAGGGAAGGGCCAAACTGGCACCGCTCACCAGTCGCCAAGTCATTCATTTCAAACGACTTAATTCGGGGAACGTTTTCCACCGCCCGTGCGACCGAGCAAACCCGTCCCGAATCATGGAATTTTTATATGCCTCGACCTACATGACCGCTGGAACTGTGATCCCCATAACCGCCAGAATCCGCGTCAATTCGCGCCGAACTACCGCCGTGGTTGCCAGTAAAAGGGCCTTCTTCTGCTCGTCGGTCTCCGACAAAATCGGATGGCGGTGGTAGAAGTAGCTGAACTTTTGCGCCATCTGGAAGGCGTGCTTGGCGAGATAGGCCGGCTCGGTCGTGGTGATGCATTGGTCGATGATATAGGAAGTCTTGGCCGCCGTCAGCCAGAGGTCCCAGAGGTCGTTATCCGCGTCGCCGCCCAGTTGCTTTTCCCAATCGATATTGTCGGCGCGGAAGTGGTCGGGGTCGAAACCACCCTTGCGAAAAATGTTGGTGGCTCGCACTACAGCGTATTGCACATACGGCCCGGTTTCGCCTTCGAAGGCCAACGCCTCTTTGAAGTCAAATGCGATCACCGAAGACTTGGTGACCTTCAACATGAAATAGCGTAGCGCGCCGATGGCGATTTGCGACGCAATGGCCGCGCGCTCCTCATCCGGTGTTTCCGGATGACGCGAGTCCACTTCCTGCTTGGCATTGGCAATTAGCCTGTCGAGCAGGTCGTCGGCCTTCACCCCGAAACCCTTGCGGCCCGACACTTCGATATAGGCCCGCTGCTTGTCTTCTTCCGAGAGCTCATATCCCAACTCAGCGGCACATCGGGGAGTCAGCGCGACCATCTCATAGGAGAAGTGGGTGTAGTGGTCGGCCTGGGCGTGGTAGCCAAGCCCGCGCAGCGCTTCGATCACCGTGGTCTGCGGGTCAGACTGGCGGGCGTCAATCACGTTGTAAATTTCCGAAACGCCGCCAAAGTGAGGATGCTCTGTCTCCCCCGTCAGCGCGGAAATCCAGCACTGGTGCGCGTTGGGATAAACCACGAAGCGGCGGTACCCAAAATCGCGCCCCAGCAAGCCGAACTTCCACATGTGGTAGGCGATGTCTTTGCCGACGTATCCCACCGTGCCATTGGAACGGACGATGACTTTCTGATCTTCGTCGGTCAGTTCCTCGTTGGCGGCGGCCTCAGCGCCTGCGCGCTTCATCACCCAGCAGCCCTGGTTCTTGCCCTGCTCTTCAAAAAACAGGACCTTGCCTTCTTTCAACTTGGCGAAAGCCGCGTCCCAGAAGTGCAGGTGCAAAATCTCACTCTCGCGGGGCAGGAAGTCATATTGAATATCCAACCGCTCCATGGTTTCCAAATGGCGGCGGAGAACAGCCGTCGAAATCAGTTCCGCCATCGCGGCTGTGTCGTTGCCGCCTTCTTCCAGTGCGTGCAACACTTGCCCCCGCATTTGCAGGCGCGCTTTATCTTCCGCGTACCAGCGCGAAACCTGGGCGTAGAGGTCCCAACAGTAGTAATCAAAACGCGGAGCGCGGGTGAGGGCCTCGACCTCCGCCAGAGACTTGCCTTCAATGTGCAGGAAGCCGACGACTACATCCGCTACCTGCACCCCCGTGTTGTCGATGTAGTTCTGGACGTCCACTTCTCTGCCGGCGAAACGCAGCAAGCGCACAAACGTGTCGCCTAGAATGGCGTTGCGCAGGTGCCCCACATGGGCTGCTTTGTTGGGATTGATGCTGGTGTGTTCCACCAGAGTCTTGCCGGGCAACGCTGAGGTGGTAGCGTCCTTGCCGGAGGCCATCGCTGAGGCCACCTCGGTGGACATTGCGGCAGCAAGCTCGGCGCGATTCAGCCGCGCGTTGATATAGCCCGCACCCGCCACTTCGAACTTGGCGAATCCAGGCACTGCGCCAATTCCGGCGACTACTTCTTCGGCTATCTTGCGGGGCGCCTTGCGGAGCGTCTTAGCCAGCTCAAACGCGAGGGGGAGAGCGTATTCTCCAAACTCGACGTTGGGGGCCTGATTGATGACGATTTGCGGCAGGTCGAGCCCGTAGGCGCGCTGAAGAAAATCACGTACGGCGGCGCGAAGCTGTTGTTCCAGGTGACGATACAAGAGGGCCCCTAACCTGTTGAGGAAACAGTGATTGTAACAAAGTGGGCGGAGTTTGACGGTGAGCGGCGAGGTTCCCTATGATGAAGAACTGGCGTTGCAATACTTCGCCAGAGTACGACCACCGCCTCTCCCCATGCGTATAGCCTACCTCGATTGTTTTTCCGGCATTAGCGGCGACATGTTTCTCGGCGCACTGGTGGACTCCGGAGTACCGGCCAAACTGCTGGAGGATACCGTCGCCGCGCTCGACATTGGCGCCAGGCTGGAGATTTCCCGGGTTTCGCGGAACGGGATCGGCGCCACGAAGGTCGATGTGTTTGTCCACGGCGAGAAAGACCTTCCCCGCGAAGTGTTTTGGGAACAGAAACATGACCACGCTCACCCGCATGACCACGGGGATGGGGAACACCAGCACGACCAAGAAACTTCGCACGCGCATGGTTCGGAACACCGTTCGGAGCATGGTTCCGAGCACAACCTCGAACACGGTCACGAACATGAACATGCGCACGGCCGCGGACTCCAGCAGATTCGCCAGATCATCGGCAAAGCGCCGCTGAGCGAGACCGCTAAACAGCTTGCCATTGCTATCTTTGAGGCGCTGGGCCGGGCCGAAGCCAAGATCCACAACACCAACGTTGAGGCAGTCCATTTCCACGAAGTCGGCGCCGTCGATGCGATGGTGGACATTGTGTGCGCCGCCGTCGGATCAGAAGCCCTGGGAGTTGACCAGTGGGTATGCTCTCCCTTGAACGTGGGAAGTGGAACGGTGCAGTGCACGCATGGAACCTTGCCGGTACCCGCTCCGGCAACCCTCGAGTTATTGCAAGGCGCTCCGGTGTTTTCCTCTGGACCGCCAGTGGAACTGGTAACTCCCACCGGCGCCGCCATCGTGAAGGTGTTGGTGTCGCGGTTTGGACCCTTGCCCCAAATCCAGATCGAGAGCGCGGGATACGGCGCGGGCACTCGCGATTTTAAGGGTCAGCCCAACGTCCTTCGGTTGACCATCGGCGAGTCTGGCCCGGCGACGGATGCAGAAACCATTACCGTGTTGGAAGCGAACCTGGACGACCTTAGCCCGCAAGTCTTTGGCTATGTGACGGAGCGGTTGCTCGAAGACGGCGCGCTGGATGCTTTCGCTACGCCGGTGCAGATGAAGAAGAGCCGCCCGGCTACGTTGCTCACTGTTCTCTGCAACCCTGCGGACGCCGAGCGCCTGACCAAACTGATTTTTGCGGAGACCACCACCTTGGGTGTACGGCGGCGCGAGGAGCAGCGCCAGGTCCTCCACCGGCGATGGGTGACGGTAGGCACACCCTGGGGGGACGTACGGATGAAGCTCGCCGGCCGCAATGGTGATATCACGAACTATGCGCCGGAGTATGAAGACTGCCGTCGGATTGCCGCCGAGCATAGCGTGCCGCTCAAACAGGTCATGCAGCAGGCGGTGCAGGCGTATCTAAGCCAACCATCATGAGCCAGAAGTTTTACATCACGACTCCTATTTACTACGTGAACGCGCGCCCGCATATTGGGCACGCGTACACCACCCTTACTTGCGACACCATTGCGCGGCGGCAACGTCTGTTGGGCGAGGATACCTATTTCCTGACCGGGACCGATGAGCACGGCCAGAAGATTGAACGCGCCGCCCAGGCCGCGGGCAAGACCCCGCAGCAGTTCGCCGACGAAGTCTCCAACGAATTTCGCGCGGTGTGGGAGCGGATGGGCCTGAGCTACGATGATTTCATCCGTACTACCTCCGAGCGCCACAAGCAAGGAGTTCAGGCGCTGTTCCGCCAGATTCGCGACAATGGGTTCATCTATAAAGGCACCTACACCGGACAATATTGCGTCTCCGATGAACTCTATGTGGACGCAGTGGGACCGGGGGCGGCGTGTCCCGATTGCGGCCGGTCCACGGAGACGGTGCACGAAGAAAACTACTTCTTTAAACTCTCGGCTTTTCAAGATAAGTTGCTGGCGTTGTATGAGCAGCCGGGATTCATTCGCCCGGACACCCGGCGCAATGAAGTGATGGCATTCGTACGCGGCGGATTGCGCGACCTCTCCATCAGCCGCTCGACTTTTTCCTGGGGCGTCCCCGTCCCGGACGATCCCAAACACGTGATCTACGTCTGGCTCGACGCGCTGGCTAACTACATCACTGCCCTCGGCTATGGGTCGGTTGATCCCTCGAAATTCGAAAAGTACTGGCCTGCGGATGTGCACATGATCGGCAAAGAGATTGTGCGCTTCCACTGCGTGTACTGGCCGGCGTTTTTGATGGCTGCAGGTCTTCCACTGCCCAAGAGTATTGTGGCCCACGGCTGGCTGTTGTTTGAAGAGAGCAAAATGTCAAAGACGCGCGGAAATATCGTGCGCTCAGAGACCATTCTAGAAGTGCTGGGCGCCGACGCCCTGCGTTATTTTCTGCTGCGCGAGGTGGTGTTCGGACAAGATGGGTCATTCTCTTTCGACGCCTTGGTGCAACGCTACAACTCCGATCTGGCTAACGGACTGGGCAACCTCGCCAGCCGCACCCTCACCATGATCACGCGTTACTTCAAGGGCGAGGTGCCCTATCCTTCGCCGTCCCGCGCCGCCGCGGATGACGCTATTGCGGAGATAGCGCGCCAAACCATCACCGAGGCGGGCGCATGCTTCGACCAATATCATTTCTCGCGCGGACTGGAATTGGCTTGGGCCCTACTGGCCGCGGTGGACAAGTACATCGTCGAGAACGAACCTTGGGCGCTCGGTGAAAAGCAGGATCACGAGAGCCGGGCCCGGCTGGCGACTATTCTCTACACCAGCGCCGAGGCGTTGCGCATTGTCACCGCGCTCGTCCATCCCGTGCTTCCGCAATCCACCGCGAAGATCTGGCAACAGCTCGGGCTGGGTCGGATCGAAGAGCTTAATCTGGCGGCGCTAGATTGGGGCCAGCTTCCCTTGGGAACCAAGCTGGGCAAAGTGGAAGCCGTTTTTCCCCGTGCCGACAAAACGGCAGTGCAAAGGATGCAAGCCATGGAAGAGGAGCAAAGAACTGGAGCCGAGCCGGAAGCGCAAGCGGTACCAGATGCAGCAGCCAAAACCGAAGTCGCGCCAGTTCCAGTTGTTCCCGCGGCGCCAGTTCCTGCGGCGCCAGTTCCAGCAGCGGTTGTTCCCGCGGGGGCCGCGGTTGCCGCGCCCGCCAAAATTACCATCGACGATTTCGCCAAGATCGAATTACGGGTCGGCCAGGTAAAGGTCGCCGAGCGCGTCAAGGGTGCCGACAAACTTTTGCGTTTGGAAGTGGATCTGGGCACCGAAGTTCGTCAAGTGCTGGCGGGCATCGCCGAAGCTTACGACCCGGAAACTCTGGTGGGACGAAAAGTCGTCGTCGTGGCCAACCTCGCGCCCCGCAAGCTGCGCGGCCTGGAATCGAACGGAATGATTGTCGCTGCATCGCTCGAAGGCGGCAAGCCGGTCTTGGCAGGTTTTCTGGAAGACGTGCCGGTGGGCGCACGCCTGAAGTAACAGCTTCGAGCTTCATCCGAGCTAAATTCATGTTCATCGATTCGCACGCCCATCTCGAAGGCACGCGCTACGACCCGGATCGCGAGCAAGTGCTGCTGCGTGCGCGAGAACAAGGTGTCGAAGCCATCTTGGCGATCGGCAACGGCGAAGGCCCCGACTCCGTGGACTGCGCCATCAAGCTTGCGGAGGCTTACGCCGGACGCTCCGACTTGCCCGCAATCTGGGCCAGCATCGGAATCCATCCCCATGAAGCGAAGTTGGCCAATGAGCTCGCCGCCACAACGATGGACGACTTGGCAAAGCACGCAAAAGTCATCGCCTGGGGCGAGATCGGGCTCGACTACTACTACGACCATTCCCCGCGTGATGTGCAGCAACGGGTCTTCATCCAGCAGATGTACCAGGCGCGGGCTGCGACGCTGCCCATCATCATCCACTGCCGGCCGTCGGAGGGCAGCGAAGACGCGTGGGACGATTGCCTGAAACTCATTTCCGAGCATTGGGCCCCCAGCGGCCTGCGTGGAATCCTGCATTGTTTTACCGGTTCGCTGCTGCACGCTCAGCGAGCGCTCGAATTCGGTTTTATGCTCTCGTTCGCGGGAAACATAACTTTCCCCAAGGCGCAGCCGATTCGCGATGCGGCAAAACAGGTTCCGCTCGACCGCATGTTGATTGAGACCGATTCACCCTACCTGGCCCCCATCCCACATCGCGGCCAGCGCAATGAGCCTGGGTTCGTGCCGCAAGTGGCCGGTCAGATCGCCGAATTACGCGGAATTTCGCCCGCTGAAGTTGGTGCCCAGACCACGGCAAATTTCTATCGCTTCTTTTCGCTTCACGAAAATGCCAACTCCGGTTAGCTTGGTAAGTGTGCATCTTGCGGGTGGTCCAATCTCTCTAAAGAAATAGGCGTTTCTCATGCCCGAAAATACTTTTGATATCGTCAGCAAGACCGAAATGCAGGAAGTCGGCAATGCCATTCAGCAGGCGATGAAAGAAATTACTACCCGCTTTGACTTAAAAGATTCCAAGTCAAGCATCGAACTGGAGGGCAAGGACGCCATCATCCTGCACTCCGCCGACGAGTATAAGCTCAAAGCCATCAATGACATTCTGCAGCAGAAGTTGGTGAAGCGCGGGGTCTCGCTGAAAAGTCTGTCCTATGGCGTGATCGAATCCTCTCTGGGCGGGGCCGCGAAACAGAAAATCACGCTGCAGCAGGGCATCGCCATCGAAAAGGCCCGCGAGATCGTCAAGGTCATCAAGGAGTCAAAGAAGAAAGTGCAGGCATCCATTCAAGGGGACGTGGTGCGGGTGAGCGGCAAAGACCGCGACTCGCTGCAAGACATCATCGCTTTACTTCGGCAGAAAGATTTTGGCATCGACGTGCAGTTCACCAATTATCGAACCAGTTAGGGAGTGTCGTTGAGTACATCGGAAGCCATTTCCGGCAAAGAGATTTTCGATTTGTTGCGCGACGACCTGCTGGCCATTGAGCAGGAATTCGGCCGCGACACCATCTCGAACGTTGGCGCCATCACCGAGATCGGCGAATATCTGCGGGCGGGGGGCGGCAAGCGCATTCGTCCCGCACTCCTGCTGCTGGCCGCCCGGTTATTCCACTATCAGGGCGAAGGTGCGGTGAAGATGGGCGCGGTCATGGAGATCATCCATACCGCCACTCTGGTCCACGACGACATCATTGACGAAGCCCTGACCCGGCGCGGGCGTCCCGCGGCCAACACTCAGTGGGGCAACTCCCGCTGCGTGCTTGCCGGCGACTGGCTCTACATGCAGGCCTTTAAAGTCGCGGTCCAGGAACGCAATTTCCGCATTCTGGA
>JBBQVN010000058.1:0-20616 GCA_038211475.1 Terriglobales bacterium
CGACCTTTGGGTTATGAGCCCAACGAGCTACCGGACTGCTCCACCCCGCATTTTCATAATAGCAGGCGGTACTCGGGGGGGTCAATGCGGAGGGTGAATCATGGGGTGGGTGATGATTTCGCCGACGACCAAGAGCAGCGTGACAACTGAGGAAGTGAGGGCGAACCAGATGTGGAACCTTTCTTTTTTGGTCAGGGGGCGGCGTCTCCAGGCACTGGATTTGCGGGTGCGGAGGTACCAGCCGTTCCAGAGGACGAACAAGGTCACGACCGCCAGGACGATGGCCACCCAACGAAAAGTGATGCGAACTGGATCGGAGTGAAAAAAACCAGGAGTGGCTGCGGCGGCTACGCTAGTGACGCCGAGCAGAGCCTTGATGCCGTTGATGGCCACGGCAAAAACGCAGAGTCCTTGAAATATGGATGTGCCTAAAGCGGCCAGGGACAAGCTCCATCCCCGTTTCGAATCTGGGGCTTCGGAGACATCTTCAACTGTTGAGACTTGATGGTCGACTGCCATGCCACACCTCAGTTGCACGCTTCCGTCGCCAAACTATTGAACCGGTTCGGCTTACGATTCGCGAGAATAGCGAAATTGATTGTAACCTTGCCTGCGTACTAGAATCTGTAGAGTATGGAGCAGGCGTCTGTTCCCGTACAGCCCTCCCCGACCGGCCTACCAGATGAGCGGGAAAAACTTTTGCTGGCCAAAATTTTAAATGGGGAACGCGACTGCTTCTATGAACTTATAGCGCCTTACGAGCGCCGTGTCTACCTGACGGCTTATGAGATCCTGAGAAATTCTCCAGATGCGGAAGAGGTGGCGCAAGAGGCATTCCTTAAGGCATATCGGGGACTGAGCAAATTTCGGGGTGAATCAAAGTTCTCGACCTGGCTGTTGCGGATCACGGTGAACGAAGCGCGGATGCGGTGGCGGAAGGTGCGGGAGGTATCGCTGGAGTCACTCTTACCAGAGGATGACGAAACCGGGTACACTCCATTACAACTTGCGGATTGGCGGGAGATTCCGGGCGAGGCGTTGGACAAGCGGGAGACGCGAGAGCAGATCAGCCAGGCATTGGCGGCGCTGCCGGAAAAGTATCGGGAGATTTTGACGTTGCGGGACATCAACGGGTTGAGCGTGGCGGAGACCGCAGAGGCTTTAGACCTGGGTATCTCAAACGTGAAGACCAGATTGTTCCGGGCGCGGATGCAACTGCGCGATGCGTTTATCGCGCTGGGGCAAAACACAACGCAAGGGAAAAAGAAAACGGGTTGGTTGCGATGATGCGGTTGGATTGCCACGAAGTTTGGCTGGAAATCTCGAACTACATTGACGACGCGGTGACGCCGGCGATGCGGGATGAGTTGGAGGCGCATCTGGCGCAATGCCGGAATTGCGCGGCGCTGCTGGACAGCGTCCACAATGTGGTGGTGCTGATCGCGGACGACCGCCGGTTTGAGTTGCCAGTGGGATTCAGTGAGCGGCTGCATTTGAGGCTGGCATTGGAACTGGCGGGGGATGGGTCGTAGGGATAGTTGGAAAATCAGAGTGGAAGATGCGCCCCGGAAGAGTGGGCGCATTTTTTTGGTCGGGCAGTGGGTGCGCGGGTGGTTGGTCTCTCAGAGCAGTCTGGATTGGCGGCAGCGGTAAACCGCTGCGCTACCCAAACGCAATGGGCGTTTCGCACCCACGCCGGGCGAGCCCATGAGAACTTCCCCACTCAAGCCCGAAGCGGGCTTGGGTGGGGCACCCAAAGGCATTCACCTTTGGAGAACGGCTCTCACCACAGGGAAAGGATTGGGAAAGGCATTCACCGACTAGAACGGCTTTCACCACAGGGAAACACAGGGTACGGCTTGGGCTTGGGCTTGGGCTTGGGCTTCGGACATGGGGCATTCGGGGATTCGGCGGCAACACGCAATGCAGTGTGACGGGGGTCACCGACTTCGGGGAATGGAGGGCCGCATACTGGGGGGATGGCGAATATCGGCAGGCTAGCTGAGGAGCGGGCCAGTCCCAAGCGCAGCGGGGAGATGGCGGAAGCCGCGTTTGTGGTGAAGGCGACGGGGTTGGGATTGGCGGTGAGCAAGCCTTGGGGGGACAGCGAGCGGTATGACTTCGTGGTGGATTCGGGCGCGCGGATCTGGCGGGTGCAGGTGAAGAGCACGGGGAAGCCGTCCCTGGGCGGGTATGAAGTGCGGGCGATTTACTCCGGGGCTAAGCACAAGGACCACTACACGGCGCGGGATATTGACGTGCTGGTGGCACACATTGTGCCGCTGAATTTGTGGTATGTGGTGCCGGCGGAAGAGTTGCCGGAGAGCGCGATCTTGAGGTTTTATCCCGGCGATGAGAGGCGGCAGGAGGGGCGGGGCAGGTTCGAGAAATTCAGAGAGGCTTGGGAGTGGTTTGGGGAAGTGAAGGAGAGAGCCGGGGGAGAAGGGGTGCAGGCGGGAGTTGGGGCGGGAGCGGGGGCTTGCGTGATCGCGGGGGCGGCGGACTCGCGGGTGGATGCGGGATCGGCAGGCCGGGAGTCAGTGATGGAGCGGAATTTGGGAGCCTGGGCGGGTCGGATGCAGGGGCTTTATTTTGGGAGGAAGGGGTAGGACAGTTCGAGTTACAGTCTCTAGTGTCGAGTTTGAAGTCTCGGGTTCGTAGGTTCGAGTTTCGGGTTTCGAGACCGGCGTCCTTAGAGGGGTGGCGGGCGTTTTCTTACTCTTGCGCGCGGGACGCCACGAGGATGGGGCACCCTCGCTGTCACTTTCACCATCGCTTTCACCCTCGCTTTCACCATCACGTTCACCATCGCTTTAACTCTCACTTTCGACATCGCTCTCACCCCCTCACCCTCGGCCCCTCACCCTCGGCCTCGCTGTGAAGTTTGGGATGGCCTGAGCCCACTGTTAGAATTTTGGCATGTGCGGACGGTATCGGCTGTCACGACCGGAACGGGTAGCGGAAGAATTTGATGCGGAGCCGTGGGGAGAAACGGCGTCGTCGGGCGAAACGAAGCAATGGGGAAAACCGGAGCCATCGGGAAACACGGGACCACGCGGGAACGCGGGGCTCGACCCACTCAAGGCGCGTTATAACATTGCGCCGACGCAGCCGGTGATTACGGTGCGGCAGGAGGGGTTGCGGCGGGTGATGGCGTTGGCGCGATGGGGGCTGGTGCCGTCGTGGGCGAAAGATCTTTCGATGGGGGCAAGCCTGATCAATGGGCGCAGCGAGACAGTGCTGACGAAGACGGCGTTTCGCGAGTCGTTCCGGCAGCGCCGGTGCCTGATTCCGGCGGATGGATTTTACGAGTGGAAAAAAGATGGCAACGCAAAGCGGCCTTTTCACTTCGCGATGAAAGATGGGTCGCTGTTTGCGTTCGCGGGAATCTGGGATCGCTGGAGAGCGCCTGGCGGGGAGTGGATGGAATCGTGCTCCGTCCTGACCACGGCGGCGAACGAGTTGCTGAAGGATGTACATGACAGGATGCCGGCGATCCTGCCGAGAGAGCAGTACGAGGCTTGGCTGAAGACGCCTGCGGCAGAGGCAGAGCGGCTGGTGGATTTACTGACGCCGCTGGATGCGGGAATGATGAAGGGGTACGAGGTGAGCAGATTGGTGAACCGTCCGCAGAATGACTCGCCGGAGTGTGCGCAGGAAACGGTGAGCGAGCGGAGCGGGAACCTGGAATTGTTTGGGTAGGCCACCATGTGCCGCAATACTCCCTCGCACGGGCTCACTGCTTGGAACTTGGGTCCCCGCTCATACGAGCAGCGCTGAGCATCCGGGACGAAGCGACGGGGGGTTGCTCCGGGTGTGGGCGCAAGCAGCTTGTCACAGCATTCGGTGACCCCGGACACAGACAGAGGTGTTGGAGTAGTGATGAACTGAATCCGACAGTCGCTGGAGCAAAACTTGAACCATCGCGACGCCCCCGGGTTCGGAGGACCATTCTTAAGACCAACGGTCTTGGGTCCACACAAGGAGGATTTCCGGGGCGCCCGACGGAAGTTGGCGACTGCCCTCCAGGAACGGAGCGAGCGGAACCGCCGCTCCTGGCTGAAAACACCAGAGATTGAGAACAATGCCGCGGTTTAGCGCATTCGCTTCTCTACGCTGGGTGCGGTTTCCCTAACCCACGAAGGACCACTCGTATCCGAGCGGCCGTCCCCAGTGATTCTGGCTTGTCCAATAAGTCTTCTTCCTTCATATAACAGCCTCGGCGGTTGAGAGGCGATCGGCACGGGCACGGGCACGATCATCTTAAGAAAAAAAGAGAGAGGCATCATCATGAATAGATTTTGGAAATTCGTAGGATCGAGCGCGGCGCTATTGCTTCTGGGAACAGCGGCAACAGCCCAAATGATTGACAACAACCAAGCGACGAACACGGCGAAGGCGGGGATCCACAAATCGCTGCAGGATGAAATTGGAGCAGGACGCGGAGATTTGATGACGGTGCAGTCGTCGGTGTACAACATCAACCGCGATCCGTTCCGCGCGATCCGGCGGGGACGGCAACTTTTCCAGCGTAAGTTTACGCACCTGCAGGGGCAGGGGCCGAATGAGAAGGACGGGGTCGGAAATATTGACACGGATCTGGCGATTGGAGCGGGCTTGTCGGATAATTGCGCGCTGTGCCACGGGCGTCCGCGTGGATCGGCGGGAGTGGGTGGCAACGTAGTGACCCGGCCGGACAGCCGGGATGCCGGCCATCTATTTGGCCTGGGACTGAAAGAAATGCTGGGCGACGAGATCACGACAGACCTGCGGTCAACGCGGGACCTGGCGATCGTGAAAGCGCAGCAGACGAAACACCCGGTCACGATGAAGCTGCTAAGCAAGGGAATCAACTATGGGAGCATCACGGCGAAAGCGGATGGTTCACTGGACACCTCGAAAGTACAAGGTGTGGACAGCGACCTGCGGGTGAAGCCGTTCTTCGCGGAGGGTTCGACGATTTCGATGAGGGAATTCATCGTGGGCGCGCTGCATGGAGAGATGGGGATGGAAGCTTCGACGGACCCGGATCTGCTGACCGCCAGCGCGGGAGGACGGGTGGTGACGCCCTCAGGCATGGTGCTGGACGGATCGAAAGACAAGATCAGCGCCCCGCCGCAACCGGATGACGTGAACGGAAACGAAGTGGATCCTGCGATTGCGGACTACCTGGAGTTTTACCTTTTGAACTACTTTAAACCTGCGCATTCGGCGCAGACTGCCATGACGGACCGCGGGCGTGCGATTTTTAACCGAGTGGGATGCTCGTCTTGCCACATGGCCGATCTGACCATCAACCACGACCGGCGGGTGGCGGATGTAGAAACTGTTTACGATCCGGTGAACGGCATGTTCAACACTCTGTTCGCAACGGCCGGCACTCTGTATTACACAAAGGATGACGGCAGCGGACATCCAACACTGAAAGTGCCTCTGGGAAATTCGTTTGTGGTGAAAGATATTTTCAGTGACTTTAAACGCCACGACCTGGGTGCGAAGCTTTACGAGCGCAACTGGGATGGCACACTGCAGACGATGTTCGTGACACGACCGTTGTGGGGCGTAGGTTCCACGGCGCCCTATGGTCACGATGGACGCAGTTTGACACTGCAGGATGTGATTCTGCGGCACGGCGGAGAAGCCACGACTCAGAGAAACGGCTTCAGTCAACTGAGCGGCAAAGAGCAGGACGCAGTGTTCGCTTTCCTGAACTCGCTGGTTCTGTTTCCGCCGGACGATACTGCATCGAACCTGGAGGCGGCAGATCCTAGCAAAGCCAACTTCCCGCAATTTGGGCACGGCAGTATCAAGTTGACGGTGTTGTTTAACGATCCGACAGACCTGGAGTAGGATCGACCGTGGGCCGCCGTCGTCGAAAGGCGAGGGCGGCCAACGGGGAAAACACCGTGGCATTGTTGTGGGCGTAGTTGCCAAGGAGAGGTTCCCAAAGTGATTGCGAAGCAGTCACGACCCGCCGCTATGCGGAAAATCTAGTGGAGTCGCCCCTGGTGCTGGCATATAATGAGGTTGGGATAGGATGCCTCACGTTCACACCAAAGAGCACGGTCACGAACTGATCGACCGCATGGCGCCCAGCCAAGTTGATGCCGTGGTGCGTCTCCTGGAAATCATGCTTGACCCCGTCTCCCGCGCTATCGCCAATGTGCCATTCGACGACGAACCCCAGAGCGAAGAAGAGCGTCAGGCCGTTGCCGCGTCGAAGGCTTGGATGGCGCAGCACCCCGGTGAGGCCATCCCCCACGAAGACATCCTCCCCGAGTTCGGCGTCTCCGAGGAAGACCCCAAGCGCTGACTGGAATCGCCGTGAAGAAGATCCTCTTTACCGTCCCTGCTCGCGCCGATGACCGCCGCATCGACCGCGACACCGCCCTGCGCATCCTCACCACTCTCAACCGCTTCGCCGAGACGGGCGAAGGTGACATCAAGAAGCTGCAAGGAGACTCCGGCGAGCTGCGACTGCGCGTCGGCGACCACCGCGTCCGCTTCACCGAAGAACCCCAGGAGATCCTCCTTATCCACTCCGTAAGACATCGCTCCGAAGCCTACCGCTAACCCTCATCTAACAACACCGGACAGAAACCTCGCGTGCTTTGTATGGGGTGGACCATGCGGCCGCAACTAGCGTGGGAGGAAGCATTCGGCAAGTGATGGAACGCTGGTATCCCGGTGGACAATCCTCTTTTAGTTGATCCAGCGGTTGATCCAACGCACGAGTGGCTCCGAAGAGCCGGACGATATACTGAAAGGTCAGTTCGCGACTCGAGCGGAACGGGATCAAAGACGTTGAAAGGGTGGGGATGGGGACACTTCGGGTAGTGGTGCTGTGGCATCAGCATCAGCCGTATTACAAAGACCTGGTGGGCGGAGAATACCGGCTGCCGTGGACGCGAATGCACGCGCTGAAAGACTACTACGGCATGGTGAAACTGCTGGACGAGTTCCCTGCCCTTCATCAGACGTTTAACCTAGTGCCGTCGCTCATGGTGCAGATCCAGGATTACGCGGACGGGACGGCGAGCGATCCGTTTCTGAGAGTGGCCGCCAAGCCAGCGAAGGATTTGACGCCGGAAGAACAACGGTTTGCGCTGCAGTACCTGTTTCAAGCCAATGCAGTGAACCTGATTGGGCGGTATCCGCGGTACCGAGAGCTGTGGGAGCAGTTTCGGGCTTCGGGGGACTCGCCAGAAAAAGCCGCAAAATATTTTCAGGCGCACGAATATACCGACCTGCAGGTCCTATCGCAACTTGCGTGGTTCGACGAATTTTTTCTGGAAGACCCGGAGGTGGCCGCGCTTGTAAAGAAGAAGCGCAATTACACGCTGGAAGACCAGGCGTTTGTGATTGCGCGGGAGCGGGAATTGATGGGCAGGATTTTGCCGGCGCATGCGAAGGCGGCGGAGCGAGGCGGGATCGAGATTTCGACCTCGCCGTTTTACCACCCCATTCTGCCGCTGGTGTGCGATACCAACGCCGGGGCACAGTCGTCACCGGGATTGCCGCTACCGCAGAACCGCTACCAACAGCCGGACGACGCACGCGAGCAGATAGTGCGCGGACTCGACCTGCACGAGAAGGTGATGGGGAAACGGCCGCGGGGAATGTGGCCGTCGGAGGGTAGCGTATCAGAAGAGGTGTTAGCCATCGCGGCTCGCTGCGGGGTGAAGTGGATGGCGACGGACGAGGGAGTGCTGGGGCGGAGCCTGGGAGTGTTCTTTGCGCGGGATGGCGGGGGACGACTGCCGCATGACCAGGCGCATAAGCTGTACAACGTGTATCGCTACGAAAAGGCGGGCACGGGGATGAAGATGATCTTTCGCGACCACACCCTGAGCGACTTGATTGGTTTTGTGTATTCGGGGATGAAGCCGAAGGAAGCAGCGGGGCATTTGCTGAAGAACATTCGGGAAGCGGCCCGGCCGGTGCTCGAAAGCGGGCGGGATGCGATGGTGCCGATCATTTTGGATGGCGAGAATGCGTGGGAATATTATCCGAAATCGGGGCGGGAATTTTTGCGGCGTTTCTACGAGGGGCTGCAGAACGAGCCAGGGTTGGAGGCGGTGACGGTGTCGGAGGCGGTGGAACGACATCGGGATCCGGCGGAGTTGGGCGGGCTGGTGCCGGGATCGTGGATCAGCGCGAACTTCAACGTGTGGATAGGAGCGCCGGAAGACAACAAGGCCTGGGACTATTTGTATCAGGCAAGGAAGTACTACGAGGAGCACTCTGGGGCGGCCAGCGAAGCGCAGCGCAAGCTGGCGTATGAAGAGATTCTGATCGCGGAGGGCAGCGACTGGAACTGGTGGTATGGGCCGGAGCATCACTCGGCGAACGACCGGGATTTCGACGAGTTGTATCGGAAGCATCTGTCGAACGTGTATCAGGCACTAGGGGGAATACCGCCTGATTACCTGGCGCAGCCGATCGCGGGAGGAGTAGGGAGGCCGTCGTTCACACCACAGTCGGCATACATCCGACCCAAGGTGACGGGCGAGATGATCCGCTACTTCGAGTGGATGGGGGCGGCGAGGTACACCTCAGACCAGCGCTCGGGCGCGATGCACGGGAAACAGTACCTATTGGATTCGGTGTATGCGGGGATAGACGAGAGCAGAGTGTATGGACGGCTGGATTTCGCGGGAAAAGTGCCGCAGGAAGACTTCGATGTGGTGGTGAATTTGGAGGCGTGGGCGAAGCAGGAAACGAAACCGCGGCGAGCTTGGAGACTTGGGATGGCGGTAACTGGGGGGCGAGTGAAGTCGTGGCAGGCGGAGCAGGAGGGAGAGAAGACGGCGAGCGCGGGCGGGGAGGCCAAGGCCGCGTTGGAAAAGAATTTCGAATTCAGCTTACCGCTGGCGTGGCTGGATGCGGTGCCGATGCCGCCAGAGATGTTGGGGGCTGCAGCGGAAGGCCAGCCGGCACCGGTGTCGCGAGTGCGGTTGAGGTTTAGCCTGTGGGAGAACAATCTGCCAGTGGATGCGTTGCCGCTGGAAGGTTGGATCGAGCTGGCGGTGGTGACGGAAGAAAACCTGGAATCTACGGATTATTAGCGGGACTACGGTTTGGACGACGCGAGGGAGATTGGCGGGGATCCATCGCGCCGAGGTTCCAGTCCGGACCGCATTTTTTGAGTCAGTGTCAAGGGCGTTCGCCACAGAGGGCACGAGGGACACTGGGCAAAGCCAACGTCAAAGTGGACCGCCCCAGGAGTCGGCAAATACTGTGCGACTCATGGGGAAGCGTCCGGCGAAAAGTTTGTCGGGACCGCTGAGGCGACCGATGGCTAGCAAGGCGACTACCCTGACGTGATCGGGAATGCCGAGCGTGGCGCGGACTTTGTCTTCGTAAAAACCTTCCATGGGTGCAGTGTCATAGCCGAGGACTTCGGCCATCCACATCATGGTAGTGAAGGCGATCATGGTTTGCCGGTTGACCCAGACGGCAAAATCGGGAGCGACTCCACTCGCCACACCCGGGGCGGACTCGAAAAACTTGGTCACTTTAGCGCGGGTGCTCTCGAGTCTTTTCTCGTCGTTGAAACCATGTTGGCGGGAGAGCTGAAGAACTTCGTCGAGGTCGCCGTTGCGCCAGGCTTCGGGATCACCACAGGCGACGATGACGACGGGGGCTTCTTCCACTTTCGGCTGGGACATGGCGGCCTCGCGGAGGCGCTTGCGCTGCGCAGGATCGCGAACGACCACGAAGCGCCAGGGTTGCAGGTTATAACCGCTGGGGGCCGCTAGCCCGGCTTCAAGAATCGTTTGGAGGTCGGAATCCGGGACGGGGTCAGAGAGGAAATGGGGAGTGGCGCGGCGGTCGCGGACGGCTTCGGAGAAAGTTTTCCGGGTGGGAATCGGTTGAGACATAGGTCGTAATCCTCGCCCCAAGTATCTCAGTTTTTAAATTTCTGGCGCAGCCCTTTTTTTTCCAGGCGTGGGATGACTTCGTCGCGGAAGTAGGGAAATTCCTGGACGTAATCGACGAAGCTTAGGGTGGTGCCAGCGAAACCGGAAGCGGTAATCTTTTCCATTTCAGCAGCGATGGAGTCGGGGTCCCCGATGAGGGGGTAGGTGCCGTGTCCAGCGGCGAAGCGGCCGCGGAGGGTTCTAAGGGCTTCGGCAGGAAAAGACTGAGCGTGCATGCCCTGGAGGCGCATCAGGTTGTCAACCGCGCCCCAATCGGCGAGTTCCTCAGCATAGTGGTGGAGATAATCTTCGGCTTCCTTTTTGGTGGGGCGGCAAACCACGTGGCAAAGAGTGAAGACGCCGGTGTTGCGTCCCATCGCGGCTGCCTTGGCCTTGATGTCGTCCACCTCAGTTTTGGATTGTTCGAGATCGACAGAAATGGCGAAGAGGAAATCGGCGTTGCGAGTGGCGAACTGGCGCCCTTCTCCGGAACCAGCGGCATTCATGATTGGGGGGTTGCCGTCGAAGGGGCGGGGAAATCCGTAAACGCCTTTGAGATGAAAGAAGGCGCCGTCCCAATCGAAGGGACCGTCGTGATTCCAGATGCGAGTGACCACATCGAACCACTCCTGGGCCAAGGCGTAGCGGTCGGAATGCTTTTCAGGGAGTTTGACGCCGAAGGCATCATACTCGGGCTTGTTCCATCCTGCGACGACGTTGAGACCGAGGCGACCGTGGCCAAGCTGGTCGGCGGTGGCACACTGCTTGGCGGCAACGACCGGGTGGATGAAAGCGGTGTGGACCGTCGCGAAAATGTTAATGCGCTTGGTGTGGGCGAGGAGCCCGGTGGCCCAGGTGATGGTCTCCAATACGCTGCCGTGGAAGTCAGTCTCGCCGCCATAGCCGATCCAGCGGGCGATGGGGAGCAAGAACTCTATGCCGGCGTCGTCGGCGAGTTGCGCGAGGCGGATATTGTTGTCCCAGGAATTGACCCAGCGCTCGGGAGCTTTGGTGACGGACATTCCACCGGAGCAGTTGGGGGAAAAGAAACCGAGCTTGAGCTGGTTGGAATTCAAGATTGGAGATTGGTTGCGACCCATGGGACCTCGTTATTTTCTAGTTCGAAAGCAACGTAAGAAAGTACACCACAGGGAGAGTCGGGGTCTAGGAGGTGTTTGAGCACAGTTTCGAGTTTCGAGTTTCGGGTTTCGAGCTTCTAGACCGGCGGGTGCGGGTGCGCGGAGGAAAGCAGGTCCTTCGCTGCGCTCAGGATGGCAAGGGCAAGTTCGTGTCTATTGGCCGGTGGTTGCGGCCAGGATTACCATCGGCCGGTTTAGTTCGAAGATTAGCTCGGTGCCTTCGGGAACGGTGGCAGAGCGGCGACGGACTAGCCATTGGGTGACGGTGGCGCCGCCGCCGATCGCGCCGCCGATCAGCACGCCGGGGCCGGAGCCGATGAGGCCACCAATTAACATGCCACTGCCGGTTCCCATCCCAATCTTGGTGAGGTCTTTGCCGTCATGGCCGGGACCCTTGATCTGGCCTTCTTCATTGACGTCGAAACCGCGGCGAATGTCGGTGTCCACCAAAGTGGCGGTGAGCAAGAGGCGAGTGCCATCGGGCAGGACGAGGGCTTCGGGAAGGATGCCGATGGCAGGCTTGCCGCGGAAACGCCGGGGCTGAGACAGGGTAGTGATACGGCCCGTCAACAGAGAGCCCACGGGAACGACGGTCTTACCGTCGAGCGAAACCGCCTCGGTGATCTGTCCTTGAAAACGGTCGCCGGCCTTGTTCTGGGCGGTGGATATCTTGCTACCGAGACGCATGCGGAGGGCGGTACCCTCGGGCAGACTGGTCTGGGCAAACGCGACTGAGGTCAGAAGGACTGAGGTAACAAGCAATGAAGTCAAGAGCAAGAGTAGTTTTTTCATAGTGCCTCCGAAAGGTGTGGCGATCACAGAGTCAGGGTTTTGGCGATCGCATTGCTTCCAATACTGGATCCCGAACTGTCTCGCTGGGGTTTCGCTCTGCGATGGTTCCCCGTTTGGCGCGGTCCGGCTGAATTGAAGCGCTTCGATATGATTCAGCATCTTGTGACCTAGCACCTGGAGAGAAGAATAAAGCAGGGGAAGCGACCCAACAACGGAGAATGCAACTGAGAACCAGCGAAGGTACGGGAATGGGGGGGCAGAAGGTTGAGGGTATTTACAAATCTTTACCGCGGTTGACCGACTCTTTACCGCACGAGGAAGAGAGAAGTGTTCTGATGTGAGTGGACAGGCGATTCGGACTGAACGCCTGAGGAGGAAAAATGAAATTCAAGATTAACAAGTCTCTAGTAATGGGCTTGGTGCTGGTAGTGGCAGGCGCGGTCGCGTTTTCGCAGACCGCGATGAAAACCCATGGCGACCATGAGCGTGGGTTCGGCGAACACATGCTGCATTTCTTCACTGATTATTTGGACTTGACGGCTGACCAGCAAACCCAGGCAAAAGCCATCATGGACAAAGAAATGCCAACCATGAAACCGCTGATGGAGCAGATGAAACAGGGGCATGAGCAACTGAATCAACTGACGTTCAGCGGCCCTTTTGATGAAGCCAAGGCACGCGCGGTGGCTTCGCAAATCGGACAAACCACCACCGAAATGGCAGTGCTGCACGCGCGGATGCAAGCGGAGATGATCCAGGTGCTGACGCCAGAACAGAAGACGAAGTTGCAGAAGTTCATGAGCGAGAACGAAGGCGGAATGATGCACAAGATGATGCACGGCGGGATGCACGACATGCATGGCGCGCCTCCTCCGGACGGTGTGAAGTAAGACTGCTTTCCCCACGGAGCGGCGAAAATCGCCGCTCCTTTTTTTGGCGCGAATTAACCCCAGAAGACGGGGATAACTCTCCGCACCTACCCGACGGGTGCTAGTCGCGGGCGTGACTCCGGGTCGAGCTTTGAGTTGGTACAATCGCATCTAGTTACCAGCGCATGCGATTCAAGACCCTGAAGCCTTTATTCCCCTACTTGAAGCGGCACCGCCTTGCGCTGGCGCTGGGGGGACTGTGCGTGCTGTTGAGCAATGGCATCTGGGTTTGGTTTCCGCAGGTAACGGCGCGGGCGGTCGGACACTTGCGGGTGGGCACAACTCACCGGCAGTTGGCGTGGGATTCGGCGCTCGTGATCACGGTGGCGGTGGGACGCGGGATATTTCTTTTCCTCACTCGCTGGGTGCTGATCGGGATATCGCGCGACATCGAGTTCGACCTTCGCAATGACCTGTTCGAACACTTGGAAAGCCTGTCGTATTCGTATTATCAGCAGAACCGCACGGGCGATCTGATGGCGCGGGCCACCAATGACTTGAATGCAGTGCGCATGCTGCTGGGCCCGGCCATCATGTATTCAGCGAACACGCTGGTGTTCACGGCGGCGGCACTTCCCTTCATGCTGACCATCAGCCACAAACTGACCCTGTTCGCGTTTCTGCCGCTGCCGATTGCCAGCATAGTCATCCAGTATTTTGGCAAGCAGATTCACCATAGGTTTGAGAAGATCCAGGCGATGTTCTCGGATATCTCAGCGCGGACGCAGGAAAATTTTTCAGGGGCGCGAGTGATCCGAGCCTATGCTCAGGAAGCAGCGGAAATCGCAAGCTTTGAAACCGCGAATCAGGAGTACATCAAGCGCAGCATGAAGCTGGTACGGCTGATGGGAATGCTGTGGCCGACGCTACAGTTGATGCTGGGCTGCGCAGTGGCGATTGTGCTGTGGGTGGGCGGACGAACGGTGTTGCAGGGCAAGATGGCGGTGGAGGATTTTGCGAAATTTCTGTTCTACATCGCCCAGCTCACTTGGCCGGTGATTGCGCTGGGGTGGGTGATCAACATTTTTCAGCGCGGCACGGCATCGATGGGAAGGATCAACGAGATCCTGACCGCGAAACCTGAGATTGACGATGGCGAAGCAGTGCTGGGGGAAGTGGAGATCCGCGGAGACATCGAGTTTCGCAACTTGACTTTTTCGCACCACGGCACCCTGGTGCTACAAAACGTGAACCTGAGCATTGCTGCGGGGACCAGCCTGGCGATTGTGGGGCCGACGGGATCGGGAAAGACGACGCTGGTCAACCTGATTCCGCGCATTTACGATGCGGAGCCGGGGACGGTGCTGATTGACGGCAGGCCGATCCGGGAATACCGGCTGGCCACATTGCGGCGAGAGATTGGGTTTGTGCCGCAGGAGACATTCCTGTTCAGCGACACGATCCGGGAAAACATCGGGTTCGGCGCGGACCAGGCGACGCTGGAAGAAGTGGAGAGAGCGGCGCGGGCGGCCAACATTGCGCATGACATAGAGCGATTCCCCGACCGCTACAGCACGATGGTGGGCGAGCGCGGTCTGACGCTTTCGGGCGGACAGAAGCAACGGACTGCAATCGCGCGGGCGCTGCTGCGCAACCCCCGAATTCTGGTGCTGGATGACGCTCTGTCGAGCGTAGACACGCAGACTGAAGATAAGATCCTGAACCATCTGAGAGAGGTGATGCAGGGGCGGACGACGGTCTTCATTTCGCACCGAGTTTCGACGGTAAGGAATGCGGACCGCATCGCAGTGCTCGATGGCGGGCGTATTGTGGAGACAGGCACGCACGACGAGTTGATTGCGCTGGACGGCTACTACACCGACCTCTACAACAAGCAGATGCTGGAAGAAGAGCTGGAGCAGGTATAACTGCGGTCCCGGAAATTTCCCGATGAAGCGTATTCCCCAAAATGAGCTGCTGGACTCAGATCACGGAGGGGGTAGCGAGGTCAACGCCAGCCTAGCCGATCTGGAAATGTTCAATGCGTGGTTTGGAGGGGTACGGACCACGATGAAGATCGCGCGGCGGGCAGTGGAACGGGCGGGAAGGCGGCAGTGTTCGTACCTGGAGGTGGCAGCGGGCCGGGGCTACGTCTGCAACGAGGTACGCAAGAAGATGGCAAAAGAGGGAGTGGAACTGAAGATCACGTTATTGGATCGGGCGCAGTCGCACCTTGGGACGGGGAACCCGCGAGTGGTGGCCGATGCAAGGCAGCTTCCCTTCCCGAATGAAAGTTTTGATTTTGTGGCGTGCAATTTATTTGTGCATCATCTTTCTCCGGAAGGGGTGGACCACTTTGCGAATGAGGCACTGCGAGTGTGTCGAGTGGGGCTGTTGATCAACGACCTAATCCGCAACCCGCTTCATCTTGCGATTGCATATGCCGGAATTCCTATCTATCGCAGCCGACTGACGCGATTCGACGCACCGGCATCGGTGAAACAGGCTTATACGACGGACGAAATGAAGGAGATGCTGGCGCGAAGCGGCGCGCGTGGCGTCGAAATTCATACGGGCTACCTGTATCGAATGGGAGTGATCGCGTGGAAGTAAGCAGAGAATACGATTTGGCGGTAGTGGGGGCGGGACCGGCAGGGCTGGCAGCGGCGATTACGGCGGCGCGAGCGGGAGCCCGGGTGGTGTTGTTGGAGCGCGGAAAGTTTCCCAGGCACAAAGTGTGTGGAGAGTTTGTTTCGGGGGAAGCACTGGGACTGCTGGCGTCGCTGCTGGGAGACCGGAACAATTTGATTGCGGAGAGCGTGCCGATGGGAGAGGCACGGCTGAACCTGGACGGGCGAGTGGTGAACCTTAAAGTGGATCCGGCGGCCGCCAGCATTACACGCTACGACATGGATTATGCGTTGTGGCGAGCGGCGGAAGCGGCTGGGGCAGACACGCGATCGTCCACCGTGGTGCAAGCGATAGCTGGAGATGGCCCGTTTAAGATCCAGACCGACAGGGGAGAGGTGGGTGCGCGAGCATTGGTGGATGCCACGGGGCGGTGGTCAAACTTGCGCGCAGGCCGTCCGGTTTCGCAAGACAAGTGGATCGGAGTGAAAGGCTTTTTCGAGGAGGCGAATCCGGCGCCGGGGCTCGATTTGTATTTTTTCAAAGGCGGATACTGCGGGGTGCAACCGATTCGCATGGTGGACGATGAGGCGGGGTTATCGAGGATCCATGCGTGTGCGCTGGTGCGCGCGGAAACGGCTCGGACGATATATGAAGTACTAACGCTGCATCCGGCGCTGGCGGAGCGGAGCCGAGGTTGGCGGGCGTTGGGCGGGCCCCTATCGACATCGCCGGTGGTATTTGAGAGGGCGGGCCCGGCGCGAGAAAACGTGTTGGTATGCGGGGACGCGGCGGGGTTTGTGGATCCATTTGTGGGCGACGGAATTTCGCTAGCGTTGCGCAGCGGAGCAATGGCAGCCAAGAACCTGGAAGGGTTCTTGCGCGGCGTGGGTAGTTTGACAGCAGCGGTGGAGAGCTACGCCAGGGTGTACGGGAAAGAGTTAAGTCCGGTGCACCGTGCGTCGTCGAGATTACGGCAGTTGTTGGGGTTGCCGAGGATGGTAAGGAGTGGTTTGCTCGCGATGGTGGAACACAGCGCATTTTTGCGGCGCAAAATGGTGGAAGCTACGCGGTAGGGTCGGACGTCCCTCCGGGACTCTTTTTCATCATGGCGGATACCCAGCGCTGAAGCGCTGGGCTACTCTCATATTGCCCCTCCGGGGCGGGGACGAGGATTGAGTCCTCAGCGGGTCAATGCGCATAAGTCCTCGGTCGGCGGATGTGATTGAGGTTCGCAGAGGACAACGCACATGAGTGCTAAGTGGGGCGGAATGTAGAGGTCGTCGTCCGCGCATGGCGTAGCAGGCGGCAGTGCGCGGAATAAGAATGTCGGAACGGTTAGCGGATGGCCAGGACTTCGCGGATGTGATCGCGGGCGATGAAAAAGCGGATGGACGCAAAGTCGCGGAATAGGTTCTCGATGTGACGGTTCTGGAAGACTCGCTGCAGGGGCAAGGAAGCGGATCCAGCATGCTGCGTCTGAACCTGCAGACTGTCGTCGCTCACAATGTGGTACCGAGGACAGGGCATGTTGGGGCCAGCCTCCTTGGTGTGGAAGAAAGCCAGCAGCATGCCGCCCGGCTTCATCAGCGACCACAGTCGGGTGACCGCGGGCTTGACCAAACTCTCTTCCATGTAGTCGGCGATATTCCAGCACACCACCAAATCGAAGGTGACCCCCGAGTAGGCCAAATTTTCAGCCAGGAAGCGCTTGCCGTCGACGACGGGAGGGCCGTCTTCGGTGGGCGGGCGCAGGGTGGGATCGGAAGCGGCGCGCAGAAGGTCCTCGGAGTAGATGCGATGGCCGCGCTCGGCAAAGTAATGGATGTTCAGAGACGAGGTGGGTCCGAGATCGAGGACGGAGAGGGCTGGATGGGCGGCGCAGAAGCGGGAGACCTCCGCCAACCCACTGGAATGGCGAGTGAACGACGCGGAGGCGACGCCAGCAGACGGGACTAGTTCAGTGGAGCTGCGAAAAAGAGGCATGAAACGGCTGCACCGCGATCAGAGAATCATTTTAGCTTAGGAGAGGCAAGCACGCGGAGGGCGTATGGTCGGGATTATTGAAACCGGTCTCTGGCTCGGCTGCGGAGGACTGATGACGGGCATTTCCAGGCGAGAGATATGGCGGGTAGAGGCGTTACAATTCAGGCGTGAGGACGAGAAGTAGAGTACTGGCGAGAGCGGTCGTGATGGTTGCCATGGTCGCGCCGGGGTGCGCGCAAATCGAGATCGGCGCGGCTCCCGTGAAGGCCGGACAACTGGTGCGTCGAGTGGTGGAGCATGAACTGGCGGACGCAAGTTCGACGCACGCGCACTTGATGTTCAGAGCAGTGAAGCAAACGCCAAACGGGACCGTCACGCATCGTTATGTGCAGACCAAGGAAGCGATGGCAGGAATGGTCATCGCTTACAACGGCATTGCGCTGACGGCGGAGCAGAGGCAGGCCGAAGACGCTCGGATTCGCAGGTTCATTGGCAACCCCGAGGAACTGGCAAAGAAGCAGAGTAAAGAGCGGGAGAATGCGCAGCGGATTCAGGCCATCACCAAAGCCATGCCAGACGCATTCTTGTACGAGTACGACGGGAAAGCGGTGGGCAGGAATGGAGTGGGCAAGGAAGGAGCGGAGCTGATCCGACTGAAGTTTCGTCCGAATCCAAAATACAATCCCCCCGGACGGGTAGAACAGATGCTGACCGGGATGGCGGGAACGGTCCTGATCGACGCACAGCATGAGCGGATGGCGCAATTGGAAGGGACACTCATGAAGGATGTGAGTTTCGGCTGGGGCATTCTGGGAAGGCTCGATAAGGGCGGGCGCTTCCTGTTGCAGCAGGGAATGGTGGTGGGAGACAAGTGGGCACTGACGCGGACGGACCTGGACATGACCGGCACGTTGCTATGGTTCAAGAAATTTAAGACCATGTTCAGCGAGGTGTACAGCGACCATCAGATTGTGGCAAGCGACTTGACGTATGCGCAAGGCGTGGAACTATTGGAAAAGCAAACGCCAGTAGCGCAGTAGCGGGGACCAGGCCGTTTGGTCAGGCAGGGCGGCCGCGGTAGGGTCATGCGGCGCGCACGGTCTGCTGGCGTACCGTTAGTTTTTCGATCAGGTCTTCACGGACGCGGTAACCGGTGCCAGGCGCGACAGCGACCGGGATGAAGCCATCGGCGGTCACTGCCACTTCGGGCTCGATGATGTCTTCTTTCCAGTAGCGCTTTGATGCGGAGACGTCGCCGGGCAGTTGGAACCCAGGTAGAGATGAAAGCGCGATGTTGTGGACGCGACCGACCCCGGACTCGAGCATTCCGCCGCACCAGACGGGAATGTTGCGCTGGCGGCAAACTTGGTGAACGGCCAGCGCCTCAGTGAAGCCGCCGACACGTCCGACTTTGATGTTGATGATGCGGCAGGCGTCGAGGTCGAGGGCAAAGGCGGCATCGCGGGCCTGGCGAATGGATTCGTCGAGACAGATGGAAGTCTTCAGCTCTTTCTGCAAGCGGGCGTGGTAGTAGATGTCGTCGTACCAGAGCGGCTGCTCGATCATGAGCAGATGAAACTGGTCGAACAAGCGAAGGTGTTCTAGCTGGTCAAGGCGGTAGGCGGAGTTGGCGTCCACACTGAGCAGGATGTCGGGCCAGCGGGAACGGATCTTTTCGAGGACGTTGATGTCCCAGCCGGGCTTGACCTTGACCTTGATGCGTTGGTAGCCAGCGGCGAGTTCAGTTTCGATTTTCTGCAACAGCTGCGGGTGCGAGTCCTGAATTCCGATGGATACGCCGCAGGCAATGCGGGTGCGGGTGCCGCCAAGCATCTTCCATAACGGCTGCTGAGTTAGCCGGGCTTGGAGGTCCCAGATGGCGTTTTCGACGGCGGTTTTGGCCATGCGATGACCCCGGACCTTGGCAATGAGAGGGACCATGTCACGGGCGTCTGCAAGTTCCTGGCCGAGCACCGGCGGCGCAATGTACTGGGTGATGGTGGGCCAAGCGGAATCAATCCACTCATCGCTGTAGAAGGGGTCTTCCCCGGCCACGCACTCGGCCCAGCCCTGGACGCCCTCGGAGTGAGCGGTGATGAGCAGGATGCGGCGGGAGTAGATGCGTCCGAAACTAGTCTCGAAAAAATGGACCAGGGGCATCTGGATTTCTCGCAGGGTGATGGCCTCAATTTTCATTATGGGTGGTCTCCGCCCTCGTAGGGAAGGTTTTCGGACCATTGGCCGAGCAGGAATTTGCCGTTGCCGTGCTGGTCACGCTGATAGCCGAGGGCCGCGAGCCCGCGGTCGAAAGCATCGAGAAACTGGCTGCGGATTGCACTTTGAACCTGGGCGGCTCGCGACTTGGTCGCGGCGGACGATTTCCATACCGACACTTCAGCGGGCACAACAATTTCAGCTTCCGGACGGAAGGTTGGGGATTGGCCGGCGGCGAGCAACTGGGACACGCGTTCTGAATTCATCCACCATTCGGCTACCAGACGGTCAGTGGGCAAGCCGCCCTGCAGGGGAGAAGTGGTGATGCCGTACTGGTTGATGTTGTAGCGGCGGGCAATGGCGCCAAGCTTTTCAAGGTTGAGATAAGCGTTCTTAATTTCGAGGGGATCGAAGGTCCACTCCATGAGGGCGAAGCCGCGGGCGAGGGCGTCGTCGCGCTGGCACAGCTTAAGGCGGCGACCGACTCCTGTATTACGGTGATTATCGCGGACGGCGAGCATGTGGGAGTGAAGATAGGGATGGCCGCCGCGATAGCCGGGAATGGCGAGGGCAAAGCCGACCAGGTCAGGGCCGTCGAATGCGCCCATAACTTGCCCGCCGATTTTGCCAGCCAGCACAAACAGGCGGACGGGAACGAGTTCGGCATCGCTGAAGCGCCAGACTTCTTTCTGCAGGGCGAAGCAGGCGCATATTTCATCGAGGCTTTCGCACTTTCGGAATGCGAGGGAGGCGGAGGTCATGCGTCTTTCTCCGCCTGCTTGGCTTGTTGCCAGAGGGATTCTAGCTCTTCGATCGAGGCGGCTTGGGGAGTGCGGCCGGAATGATGCAACTTGTCTTCGACCCACTGGAAGCGGCGCTTGAACTTGCGGTTGGACTTGCGCAGGGCGGACTCGGGGTCAAGAGAAAGATAGCGTGCGATGTTCACCATGACGAAGAAAAGATCGCCGACTTCGTCTTCCATGCGGTCGCGCAAAGCCTGCGGTATGGCTTGCCCACTTGCGCCGGCGATGCCGCGGCTATGAGGTTGAGGGCCGGGCGCGGGAA